>JAGIAK010000042.1 GCA_017744855.1 Microbacterium sp. | reverse complement strand
GCGCATAGCCGGTCACCAGCAGGCCGGCGCGCGGGATGCCCACGTGCAGGTCGGCGGCCACGGCGGGCAACAGGCCCACGATGACGAACTCGCTGGTGCCGATGGCGAAGGCCGCCAGCCGCATCATGGCCGGCGCGACCATCGCCGAGCTGCGCGCAGAGGGCATGCTCCCCGAGCAGGACGGCTCCCGCGTGCCCCTCGGCTCGCCGGTGTCCGTCAAGGAGGCCGTGCTGCCGTTCAAGCGGTTCCGCACCGCCGACGGCAAGACCGTCGACTCCGTCCTCGGCCCGGAGATGCGCTCGACGGGCGAAGTCATGGGCATCGATCGCGACTTCCCGACGGCGTTCGCGAAGAGCCAGGCGGCGGCCTACGGCGGCATGCCCACCTCTGGCACCGTGTTCATCTCGGTCGCCGACTCCGACAAGCGCGCCGTGATCCTCCCCGCGCACCGTCTGCAGCAGCTCGGCTTCACGATCGTCGCGACCGAGGGCACCGCCGAGATCCTCTCGCGCAACGGCATCGCGGTGACCGTGGTCGAGAAGTACAGCGACACGCAGGAGTCCGGAGCGAAGAACATCGTCGATCTCATCGACGAGGGTGCGATCGACATCGTCGTGAACACCCCCTCCGGCGGCGCCGCGCGCGCCGACGGCTACGAGATCCGCGCCGCGGCCGTCGCCGCGGACAAGGCGCTGTTCACGACGATGGCTGTGCTCGGCGCCGCCGTGAGTGGCATGGACGCGGCCCACGAGGGCTTCGAGGTGCGCAGCCTGCAGGAGTACGCCGCCGACCGGAAGGCGGCGGTGTGAGCGCACGCTTCGGGGAGCGGGTCCGCTCGGCGATCGCCGAGCGCGGCCCGCTCTGCGTCGGCATCGATCCGCACGCCGCGCTGCTTAAGTCCTGGGGGATGACGGTCGACGCCGCAGGCGCCCGCGAGTTCGGTCTGCGCACCGTCGAGGCCGCCGCAGGCAGGGTCGGCCTGGTCAAGCCGCAGGTGTCGTTCTTCGAGCGCCACGGCTCCGCGGGCATCGCGGCGCTGGAGGACGTGCTGGCCGCCGCCCGTGACGCCGGTCTCATCGTCATCGCCGACGCCAAGCGCGGTGACATCGGCTCCACCATGGACGCCTATGCCGCCGCATGGCTCACGCCGGGATCGTCCCTGGAGGCCGACGCGCTCACCGTGAACCCGTATCTCGGCGTCGGCGCGCTCGGCGGCTCGTTCGACCTGGCCGAACAGCACGGCAAGGGGCTCTTCGTGCTCGCTGCGACCAGCAATCCGGAGGCGACGGCGCTCCAGCGCTCGGTGTCTGAGGAGGGCCGCTCGGTGTCCGCCCAGATCATCACGGAGGTGTCGGCACGCAATGCGGCGGCATCCGCCGCGGGCGAGTGGGGGAGCTTCGGCTTCGTCATCGGCGCCACGGTGGACTGGACGGATGCCGGCATCGCGCCGTTCACTCCGGTGGCGCCGATCCTCGGGCCCGGCTTCGGCGCCCAGGGGGCGGAGCCCTCTGACCTGCGCGCGCGCTTCGGCCCGATGGCCGACGCCGTGATCGCGAGCGAGAGCCGCAGCATCCTCTCGGCGGGCCCCGACGGCCTCGCCGCCGCCATCGACGCCCGCGTCGACGAGTACCGGAAGGCCGCCCGTGGCTGAGCACCGTCCCGTCCCCGAGGTCGACCGCGCCGCCGCTGCGCGCCGTGCCGTCGAGCGCCGTCGTGCCCGTGCATCGCTCAAGCGCGACCTGACGATGCGGGTCGTGACCCCGCAGACCGTGCTCGCGCGCGCCGTCGCCGACGCGGAGTCGGTCGAGGGGTCGATGCGCATCACCGACTTCCTGCTGGCGCTCCCTGCGATCGGCGCGGGCAAGCGCGACCGCATCCTGCAGGAGCTGCAGATCTCGCCGGTGAAGAGGCTCGGCGGTCTCGGCGTCCGTCAGCGCACGGTGCTGGCGGAGTGGCTCGACGGCCGGTTCCCGCTCACCGAGCCGCGCGGGGCGCGCAGCCGCCTGCTCGTGCTCGCGGGCCCCACTGCCGTCGGCAAGGGCACCGTCGCCGCCTACATCCGTGAGCACAACCCGGAGATCCACCTGTCCGTCTCGGCGACCACGAGAGCGCCGCGACCGGGCGAGGTCGACGGCGTGCACTACTACTTCGTCGACGACGCGGAGTTCGACCGGCTCATCGCGGAGGGCGAGCTGCTCGAGTACGCCGTCGTGCACAACCGCTCGCGCTACGGCACCCCGCGCGCGCCGATCGACGCGGCGCTGGCCGAGGGGAAGACCGTGCTGCTGGAGATCGATCTCCAGGGTGCGCGGCAGGTGCGGGCCGCCGAGCCCTCTGCGACGCTGATCTTCCTGCTGCCTCCGACCTGGGACGAGCTCGTGCACCGACTCGTCGGACGAGGCACCGAAGACGCGGAGGAACGCGCCCGTCGACTGCGCACCGCCAAGGTCGAGCTGGCCGCCCAGAACGAGTTCGACCACCTCATCGTGAACGAGGACGTCGCCTCGGCCGCCGCCGAGGTCGTAGAATTGTCTTCGAGCTCTGCGCATTGACCGCTTCTGCGCGCCCGCAGCATCGACTTCGCGACGATCCCGTCGCCTGATCAGGAGGTCCCACCATGGCCGGACACCACAACAAGGGCATCATCGATCCCCCCATCGACAACCTGCTCGACCGCGTCGACTCCAAGTACGAGCTGGTCATCTACGCCGCCAAGCGCGCGCGTCAGATCAACGACTACTACTCCGACCTGCACGAGGGCAACCTCTTCGACAACGTGGGCCCGCTCGTCGACTCGTCCGTCGAGGACAAGCCGCTCACGATCGCTCTGCACGAGATCAACGAGGACAAGCTCCGCCTGCGTCACGCAGAGTGATATTCGAGGCCGCGCCGCCGCGATGTCGGCGGCGCGGTCCAGAATGGGTTCACACCCGCCACCATCTCGACCCCGTTCTGGAGCACCGATGAGCGCCCTGCGTCTTTTCACGTCCGAGTCCGTCACCGAGGGGCACCCGGACAAGATCTGCGACCAGATCTCCGACAGCATCCTCGACGGACTGATCGCGAAAGACCCCAGCTCCCGTGTGGCTGTCGAGACCCTGGTCACCACGGGCCTCGTCCACGTCGCCGGTGAGATCCGCACCGACGCGTACGTCGACATCCCGACGATCGTGCGACAGGTCGTCAACGGCATCGGCTACACCTCCAGCGACACCGGCTTCGACGGCGACTCCTGCGGTGTCAGCGTGTCGGTGGGCGAGCAGTCCAGCGACATCGCCCACGGCGTCGACAACGCTCAGGAGCATCGCGACGGCACCTCCGTCGACCCTCTCGACGGGCTCGGCGCCGGCGACCAGGGCATCATGTTCGGCTTCGCCACCAACGAGACCCCGCAGCTCATGCCGATGGCCGCGTGGACGGCGCACCGCATCGCCGAACGCCTCACCGAAGTGCGCCGCAGCGGTGAGCTCCCGTTCCTGCGCCCCGACGGCAAGACGCAGGTCACCCTCGGCTACGACGGCTTCACGCCCAAGACCGTCGACGCCGTCGTGCTCTCCACGCAGCACAACCCCGAGATCTCGCAGGACGACCTCAAGGCGCGGGTGCGCGAGCTGGTGATCGACCCGATCCTCGCGACGACCGGTCTCGACCTCGACGACGTCACGTACTACATCAACCCCGCCGGCCCCTTCGTCACCGGCGGACCCAAGGGCGACGCCGGTCTCACCGGCCGCAAGATCATCATCGACACCTATGGCGGCGCGGCGCGTCACGGCGGCGGCGCGTTCAGCGGCAAGGACCCGTCTAAGGTCGACCGCTCAGGCGCCTACGCCACGCGCTGGGTCGCCAAGAACGCCGTGGCAGCTGGGCTCGCCGACCGCCTCGAGGTGCAGGTCGCGTACGCCATCGGCGTGGCGCGCCCCGTCGGCCTCTACGTCGAGACGTTCGGCACCGGCAAAGTCTCCGACGAGGTGATCACCAGGGCCATCGAGCAGGTCTTCGACCTCCGCCCGCAGGCGATCATCGAGCAGCTCGACCTCCTGCGCCCCGTCTACGCGCAGACGGCCGCCTACGGTCACTTCGGCCGTGAGCTCCCCGACTTCACCTGGGAGCGCACCGACCGCGCCGACGAGCTGCGGCGCGCCGCCGGGCTCTGATGACAGGCCAGAGCCGGCGCATCGCGCGCGTGCTCCTGGACTCGCCGCTGCCGCAGCTCGACAGGCTGTTCGACTACGCCCTCCCGGCGGAGCTCGGCGAGGTGCCGGTCGGTGTACGGGTGCGGGTGCCGTTGCGCACGGCCGGGCGCCTCGTCGACGGTTACATCGTCGAGATCGACAGCGAGGACGACGCGGATCGCCCGCTCTCCGAGGTCGACGCCGTCGTGTCGACCGTTGCGGTGCTCCCTGACCGGCTCTACCGCCTCGCTCGTCGGGTCGCCGACAGGGCGGCGGGTTCGGCCTCCGATGTGCTGCGTCTCGTGATCCCCAAGCGCCAGGTGCGGGTGGAGAAGGCGTGGACGGCCGATACCCCGGCGCCAGTGCCTGATGACGAGGCGCTCGTGCGGGCGGAGACTGTGCTCTCCGAGTACGACGGGCTCACGGCCGTGCTCGACGAGCGGGGCAGAGCGGCCGTCGAAGCGGTCCCCGTGCAGCGCGGCGAGATCGCGGAGTGGGCGGCCATGCTCGCCGCGGCCGCGACGAGGACGCTCGCCGGCGGCGCCTCCAGCATCCTCGTCGTCCCCGATCACCGCGACCTCGACCGGTTGCTGGCAGCGCTCGAAGCGGCTGCGCCCGCCGAGGCGATCGTGCGGTACGATTCCCGGCAGACCAACCCCGACCGCTACCGCGCGTTCCTCCGGTCGCTGGAGGCGTCTCCGTGCATCGTCGTCGGCAACAGATCGGCGGTGTACGCCCCGGTCGAGGCCGGGCTCGTCGTGATCTGGGACGACGGCGACCCGCTCCTCGGCGAGCCGCTCGCGCCGTACGTCAATGCGCGGGATGCGGTCCTGCAGCGACAGGAGCAGGAGAAGTCCGCACTGCTGTTCGCCGCGCACACCCGCACCACCGACGTCGAGCGCCTGGTGATGCACGGCTGGCTGCGCGACGTGCGCGCGTCCAGGCGCGTTCTGCCGCGTGTGGTGCTCAGTACTCCCCAGGAGATGGAGCGTCCGACGGCCCAGCGTGTGCCGTCCTCGGCCTTCCTCGCGACGCGCACGGCGGCGTCGGAGGGGCCCGTCCTCGTGCAGGTGTCGAGACCGGGCTTCTCCCCGTCGCTGGTGTGCGCCGGATGCCGCGCTCCTGCGCGATGCGCGCACTGCGGCGGCCCGCTCGGTGCGACGCACAGGGGAGCGGTGCCCGTGTGCGGATGGTGCGGTCGTGCCGCGCGCGCGTGGTCCTGCCCCTCGTGCTCCTCCACACAGCTGCGCCTCGCCTCGTCGGGGAGCGAGCGCACCGCCGACGAGCTGGGCCGTGCCTTTCCTGGCATCCGCGTGATCGTCGCCGACAGCGCCCATCCTGTCGAGCGCGTGGCCGACAAGCCGTCGCTGGTGGTCGCCACCAGGGGCGCCGAGCCGGTCGCCGACGGCGGGTACCGTGCGGTGGTTCTGCTCGACGGCCCGCGGATGCTGCAGGCCCCCGACCTCCGCGTCGGCGAGTCCTGTCTGCGGTGGTGGTCCAACGCCACCGCCCTCGCCGCTCCGGGGGCGCCCGTGCACCTCGTCGGCGTCGACGGGGCGGTGGCCAAGGCTCTCGCGACGTGGAACCAGTCGGGATACGCACGCTCCGAGCTCGCCGAGCGAGCTCCGCTGCATATGCCGCCGGCGGCGCGTGTCGCTCTGATCGACGGCACGCAGGCCGCGGTCGGTCGCGCCCTCGACGCCCTCGCCGAGCTCGCGCTCCCTAAGGATGCCGTGCTCGGCCCGATACCCGTCGACTCCGACGACGTGCCCCCGCGCCTTCGTGCGCTCGTGCGCTTCGACTACGCCGCCGGCACGCGCGTCGCGACGGCCCTGCGCGCCGCCGTGGTGGCCGAGGCCGTGAACAACCGTCGCGGCAAGGGCCGCACGACCAGGAACACGCTCGCCGTGCGGCTCGATATCCTCGATCCAGAGCTCTGACCCCTTCCGGAGAACCTTTCATGCGCCTCGTCTTCGCCGGCACACCCGCCGCCGCCGTGCCCACCCTCCGTCGTCTCGCCGCCGACCACGACATCGCCGCAGTCGTCACACGGCCAGACGCCCCGCTCGGCCGCAAGCGCGTGCTCACTGCGTCGCCCGTCGCCCAGGCCGCCGAGGAACTCGGTCTCCGCGTGATCAAGGCCGCCCGTCTCGACGAAGACGCGACCGCGCTCATCGCCGACCTCGACGCCGAGCTCGGTGTGATCGTCGCCTACGGCGGACTGGTGCGGGAACCGCTGCTGTCCACTCCGGCCAGGGGCTGGATCAACCTGCACTTCTCCCTGCTTCCGCAGTGGCGCGGCGCCGCTCCCGTGCAGCGTGCGCTCATCGCCGGCGATGCCGAGCTGGGCGCGAGCGTCTTCCAGCTGGTGCCCGCTCTCGACGCCGGCGACGTCTTCGCCTCGCGCGTCGTCGCCGTCGCCTCCGACGCGACGGCGGATCGGGCGCTCGAAGTTCTCGCCGTCGACGGTGCGGAGCTGACCGCCGAGGTCGTCGCCGGCATCGCCGACGGCAGCGCGGTCGCGACGCCTCAGAGCGGCGAGGCGACTCTTGCTCCCAAGCTCACCCTCGATGACGGTCTGCTCGACTGGACGCGACCGGTGGAGAGCGTGTTCGCGAGGTTCCGCGGCGTCACCCCCGAGCCGGGGGCGCACACCACGGTCGGCGGCGCGCGCGTGAAGATCCTCGCCGCGGCGCCGTCCGAAGACTCCGCCCTCGAACCGGGCGAGATCGCGGCGACGAAGACCGCGCTGCTGATCGGCACGGCGACGACTCCGCTGGCCGTCACCCGGGTACAGCCGGCAGGCAAGGGCGCCATGAACGCCGTCGACTGGTGGCGCGGTCAGCGCGACGCCGAGACTCTGCGAGCCGGCGCATGACCGGCGAGCGTCGTCGCGACGCCTCGCGGCAGGGATCCCAGGGCGCCCGTGGAACGCAGCGCCGTCGCGATCAGGGCGCGCGCGGTCCTGCCCGCACAGTGCAGCCGGCCCGACGCGTCGCCTACGACGTGCTGCGCGCGGTCTCGGAGGCCGACGCCTACGCCAACCTGCTGCTGCCCTCGGCTATCGCCGACGCCGGCCTCACTCCGCAGGACGCGGCTCTGGCCACGGAGCTGACCTACGGCACGCTGCGCCGCCGTGGCACCTACGATGCGATCATCGCCGCCGCGGCCGACCGGCCTGCCTCCGACATCGACCCCGCCGTTCTCGACGCCCTGCGCCTCGCCACACACCAGCTGCTCGCCACCCGGGTGGCCTCGCACGCGGCCGTCAACGAGTCGGTGAACATCGTCGCTGCGGCGCAGGGAAGGGGAGCGGCGAGCTTCACAAACGCCGTGCTGCGCCGCATCTCCCGCGACACCCCCGGCGAGTGGGAGGAGCGGATCCAGCGGGAGGCCCGCTCCGACGACGAGCGGCTCGCGCTGCGCTCGGCCCATCCGGTGTGGGTGATCCGCGCCCTGCGGCGTGCTCTCGCGGCTGAGAACAGGGGAGAGGAGCTCGATGCCCTGCTCGACGCCGACAACGCGTCGCCCGAGGTGACCCTCGTGGCGCTACCTGGTCTCGCGGAGCCGGGGGAGCCTCGTCGCCCGTATGCGCCGACGGCCTACGGCTCGGCCGGCGGTGATCCGCACCGCGTGGTCTCCGGTTCCGGAGGCAGGGTGCGCGTGCAGGACGAGGGGTCGCAGCTCGTCGCGCTCGCCCTCGCCGAGGTGATGCCGATCGCCGCGGGCGAGCGCTGGCTCGACCTCTGCGCCGGCCCCGGTGGGAAGACCGCCCTGCTCGCCGCGATCGCCGCCGAGCACGACGCGATCCTCGAGGCGAACGAGGTCGTCCCCGCCCGTGCCGGCTTGGTGCGCAACGCCCTGAAGCCCGTTCCCGGCGAGGTCATCGTGCACGAACAGGACGGCCGTGCTCTCGCCGCGGAGCGACAGGGCGAGTTCACCCGCATCCTCGTCGACGCGCCCTGCACCGGACTCGGTGCGCTCCGCCGCCGACCGGAGGCCCGCTGGCGCAAGTCGCCGGCCGACGTCGCCGAGCTCGTGCCGCTGCAGACCGAGCTGCTCGCCGCGGCCGTCGACGCACTCGCACCGGGCGGCGTCGTCGCCTACGTCACCTGTTCGCCGCATCTTGCCGAGACGACCGGTGTGGTGCAGGAGGTGCTCCGCACGCGCGACGACCTCGAAGAGTTGGACGCCCGTGCGGTGGTCGAGCGGGTCGCTGCGACACCGATCGACCTGGGCGATGACGGCTCAGGACGGGTGCAGCTGTGGCCGCACCGTCACGGCACCGATGCGATGTTCCTCGCCCTCATCCGACGGCAGGGCTGATCTCGGGACGTCTGACGCGAGCGACGACGGCCACCACGACCACCATCACGGCGGCGAAGAACAGCGTCACCCAGCCGGAGCCGATACCGACCCCGCCCTCCGCGATTGGTTTGCCGAGCCAGTCGGCGACCGACGCGCCGACGGGCCGCGTGAGCACGTACGCGGCCCAGAAGCAGAGCACCGCGTTCCACCGCAGGAACCGGAAGCCGAGGGCGGGGATCAGGATCAGCACGCCGAAGAGCAGGATCGACGGCAGATAGCCGAGATGCAGACCGACCGCGGCGAGGTCGCCGGCCGCGGTGCCGAGTGCGAAGGTCGCGACCACGGCCGCCCAGTAGAAGAGCTCACGCCGGGTGGTGCGCACCTCGTGCACGGAGAGCGTGCCTTCTGTGCGACGCCAGAGCAGGAACACAGCGGCGAGTGCGACGGCGTACGCGACGGTGGTGACCGCGTAGGGGAGTCCGAGCACCACGTGCACGACATCGGCGGCCATGGTCCCGAACACGCCGACCATCGCCACGGTGGTCCAGTACACGGCCGGCACATAGCGACGGCGGGTCAGCTGCCAGACGAGTGCGGCGACGAACAGCGCGAATCCGAGGAGCACGGCCGCGACAGGCGGGAGGACGCGGATGGAGAAGTCGGAGGCGGCCTCGCCGAGCGCGGTGGATGCCGCCTTGGCGAGCCAGAACCAGACCGTCGGGTCGGGTACGCGCACGGGAGCCGTCGTGGTTCTCGTCGCCATGGGTCTCCTGCCGTCGGGGTGGGTGCGCCTGTGCGGGACGGCGAGACGCTACCGCGGTCCCTAGGGGCGCGCTGACACCGCGATAATGGGCGCATGCCCGAACTTCCCGCCGCCCCCCGCATCAACCCGAGCATCCTCGCCGCCGACTTCGTGAACATGCAGCGCGATCTCGAACGCATCGCTTCTGCGGACTTCGCGCACGTCGACGTCATGGACAACCACTTCGTGCCGAACCTCACCTTCGGGCCGCAGATGGTGGAGCGGATCCAGGCGACGAGCCCTGTGCCGCTCGACGTGCACCTGATGATCACCGACCCCGACCGCTGGGCGCCCGGCTACGCGGAGCTGGGAGCGGCGAGCGTCACGTTCCACCTGGAGGCCGCCTCCGACCCGATCGCTCTCGCCCGCCGCCTGCGCGACATCGGCGCGCGCGCCGGGGTCGCCATCAAGCCGGGCACGCCGGCGGAGAGCCTGTACGACATGCTGGACGAGTTCGACCAGATCCTCGTGATGACGGTCGAGCCGGGGTTCGGAGGGCAGGGGTTCATGCCGGAGACCATGCCCAAGCTGCGGAGCCTCTCCGATGAGGCGAAGCGACGAGGATCGAGCGTGTGGCTGCAGGTCGACGGAGGCATCTCCGACCGGACGATCGAGATCGCATCCGCGGCGGGCGCCGATACGTTCGTCGCCGGATCGGCCGTGTACGGTGCCGACGACGTGGAGGCGGCCGTCACTCGGCTGAGGGAGCTCGCCAGAGCCGCTAGCCTGGAATCGTGAAGACTTTCGACGAACTGTTCGCAGAGCTCAGCCACAAGGCCGAGACTCGCCCCGAGGGATCGGGTACGGTCGCCGAGCTCGACGGCGGAGTCCACACGATCGGCAAGAAGATCGTGGAGGAGGCCGCCGAGGTGTGGATGGCGTCCGAGTACGAGTCCGATGAGGCGGCCGCGGAGGAGATCTCGCAGCTGCTGTACCACGTGCAGGTGATGATGATCGCCAAGGGCCTGAGCCTGCAGGACGTCTACCGACATCTGTGATGCGCTCCGCCCCATCCGATCCGATCTGAAGGCCGATCATGCTGCGCATTGCCGTTCCCAACAAGGGGTCCCTCTCCGAGACCGCCGCCGAGATGCTCGCGGAGGCCGGTTACGCCGGTCGCCGTGACCCCAAGACCCTGCACGTCGTCGACGCCGAGAACGACGTCGAGTTCTTCTTCCTCCGTCCCCGTGACATCGCCACCTATGTCGCCTCCGGCGCCCTCGACGTCGGTATCACCGGCCGCGACCTGCTGCTCGACGTGCAGCAGCCGGCGCGCGAGATCGAGCAGTTGGGATTCGGCGGATCCACCTTCCGCTTCGCCGGCCCTCCCGGACGCTTCTCCTCGATCGAGGACCTCGACGGCGTCCGCGTGGCGTCGGCGTACCCCGGCCTCGTCGGCGCGTTCCTCCGCGAGCACGGCGTGTCGGCGGAGCTCGTGCAGCTCGACGGCGCCGTGGAGTCCGCGGTGCGCCTGGGAGTGGCGGATGCCGTCGCCGACGTCGTGTCAACGGGCACCACGCTGCGTCAAGCGGGCCTGGAGATCTTCGGTCCGGTGATCCTGGAGTCGGAGGCCGTCCTCATCAGTCGTCCAGGCGATGCCGAGGGCACCGACACGCTGCTGCGCCGCCTGCGCGGCGTGATGGTCGCGCGTCGCTTCGTGCTGCTCGACTACGACCTGCCAGCCGAGCTCGTCGACAAGGCGGTGGCGATCGCGTCCGGACGTGAATCGCCGACCATCTCGCCCCTGCGCGACCCCTCCTGGGTCGCTGTCAGGGTCATGGTGCCCAGCCGCGGTGTCAACCAGGTGATGGACGACCTCTACGCACTCGGTGCGCGGGCCATCCTCGTCACCGCGATCCACGCCGCGAGACTCTGATGACCCTGGCCAGCCGGGTGATCCCGTGCCTCGACGTGGCGGACGGCCGCGTGGTCAAGGGCGTGAACTTCGAGAACCTGCGCGACATGGGCGACCCGGTGGAATTGGCCAGGCACTACGCCGCGCAGGGTGCCGACGAGATCACGTTCCTCGACGTGACCGCCACCGTCGACGCGCGCGCGACGACCTACGACGTCGTGCAGCGCGCCGCGGAGCAGGTGTTCGTGCCGCTGACCGTCGGCGGGGGAGTGCGCAGCGTCGACGATGTGTCTCGCCTGCTGTCGGTGGGCGCCGACAAGGTCGGGGTGAACTCCGCGGCCATCGCCCGGCCCGACCTCATCGGTGAGATCGCCGACCGGTTCGGCGCGCAGGTGCTCGTGCTGTCGCTCGACGTCAAGCGTGCCGACATGACCCCATCGGGGTTCGTCGTGACGACTCACGGCGGCCGCACGCAGACGACGCTCGACGCGCTGGTCTGGGCGCGCGAGGCCGCGGAGCGTGGTGCGGGCGAGCTGCTCGTCAACTCGATCGACGCCGACGGCACGAGAGACGGCTTCGACCTCGAGCTCGTGCGCCTCATGCGCGAAGCCGCATCCGTTCCCGTGATCGCGTCGGGCGGCGCCGGCGCGGTAGAGCACTTCGCGCCGGCGATCAAGGCCGGTGCGGATGCCGTGCTCGCCGCGAGCGTGTTCCACACCGGCGCCCTCACCGTCGGCGACGTCAAGGATGCGCTGCGCGCAGAAGGGGTGGTCGTGCGGTGAGTGACGTGGACGAGCGGATCGCGCAGGTCGCGTTCAACGCCGACGGGCTCGCGCCGGTGATCGTGCAGCAGTGGGACTCCGGCGAGGTGCTGATGCTTGCGTGGATGAACGACGAGGCGCTGCGTCGCACCCTGACGTCCGGTCGCGCGGTGTACTGGTCGCGATCGCGCCAGGAGTACTGGCGCAAGGGCGACACCTCAGGGCACATCCAGGTCGTGCACGAGGCGCGCCTCGACTGCGACGGCGATGCCATCCTGCTGCGCGTCGACCAGACGGGGCCCGCGTGCCACACCGGCACGCGTACGTGCTTCGACACCACCGACCTGCACGCCGTCGACGGGAGCGTCTCCGTATGAGTCTCGCGCGCAGGGGGCGCTCGATCGCCGTCTCCGGGTTCCTCCTGGGGGGCGCGGCCGGCATCATCTCGTCGACGCAGACCTGGCTCACCGTGCAACGCGCAGATGCCGGAGAGGACATCCTCGTGCCCGGCGCATCGGCGCTGCCGCTCCTCGCCCCGCTGAGCCTCGCTGTGCTCGCGCTCGGTGCGGCGCTGTCGATCGTCGGGCCGGTGCTGCGTCTCGTCTTCGGCATCCTCGCGGGCGCCGCCGGTGCGCTGCTCGGCTGGTCGACCCTGCAGCTGATCCTCTTCGCGCCCGTGAGCGCCGTCGCCTCGACGGTGACGGAGTCGACGGGGCTCGCCGGCTCGGGAGGTCTCCACGACGTCGTAGCGTCGATCACCCCGTCGGCCTGGCCCTGGGTGGCCCTCGTCGGCTGGGTCGTGCTGCTCGCGGGCGCGGCCGTGGTGTTGCTGACCTGGCGGGGCTGGAAGCGCGGCGGACGCAGATACCGCACGGATGCCGCCGCGCACCACCAGGGGTCGGGTCCCGTCGATGCGATCGATTCCTGGGACGACCTGTCGCGTGGCACCGATCCGACGCGCTGACCCCGATAGACTGAATCCGCCCTGCACGTCGTCCCCCGGAGGAGAACATGACCAACTCGATCGCCGACCCCGGCCACGGACACTCGCCTGCAGCCTGGACGGCCGTGATCATCATGCTCCTCGGCTTCACCCTCGGCACCGTCTTCTTCTGCGTCGAGATGCCCGCCCTGGTCTGGGCGTCCGTCGTGCTCATCCCGGTCGGCGCGATCGTGGGCTGGGTGCTCGCCAAGGCCGGCTACGGCGTGAAGGGTCCCAAGTACCAGCCGAAGGGCCACTAGTGGTTCTCGCCGACCTGACGGCCGGCGCTGTCGCAGACGCCGAGCGTCGCGCACTCACGAGGTCGATCGCCGATGTCGAGCGCGCTGCGCTGGCCCGCCCCGCCGCGAAGGACGCCCTGTCGTTCCTCGCGCCGGCTGACCGCGTGAAGATCATCGCCGAGGTGAAGCGCGCCAGCCCGTCGCGCGGCGCCCTCGCTGAGATCCCGGATCCTGCACTGCAGGCTTCGCTGTACGAGACCGGCGGCGCCTCCGCGATCAGCGTGCTCACCGAGGAGCGTCGGTTCGGCGGCAGCCTCGCCGACCTCGAGGCGGTCACCGCCCGTGTCTCGCTCCCCGTGCTGCGCAAGGACTTCATCGCCACGCGCTACCAGGTGCTCGAAGCCCGTGCGGCCGGCGCGGACCTCGTGCTGCTGATCGTCGCCGGGATCGAGCCCGAGGTGCTCCGCGACCTCTTCGGCTTCATCGGCGAACTGGGTATGACGCCCCTCGTCGAGACGCACTCCGCCGACGAGTTGGAGGCGGCGATCGACCTCGGCGCTCCGCTGATCGGCGTCAACGCCCGAGACCTCACCACACTCGAGCTCGACCGCGACCTCTTCGGGCGGCTGGTCGAGCGAATCCCCGACACCGCGATCAAGGTCGCCGAGTCGGCGGTGCTCACCCCCGCCGACGTCGCGCACTACCGCTCGGCGGGCGCCGATGTCGTCCTGATCGGGGAGGCGCTCGTCACGGGCGACCCCGTCGCCACGCTCAAGAGCTTCCTGGAGGTCTAGATGAGTCTCCGTGACCAGCACGGCCCGCTGTTCGGCGAGTACGGCGGCCGGTACATGCCCGAGTCGCTGATCGCGGCGATCGACGAGCTCAGCGCGGCCTACGCCGACGCGATCGCCGACCCCGCGTTCCGCGCCGAGCTCGCCGGACTGTTGAGCTCGTACGCCGGGCGCCCATCGCCGCTCACCGAGGTCGCCCGCTTCGCGGAGCACGCAGGCGGCGCGCGCGTCTTCCTCAAACGCGAGGACCTCAACCACACCGGCTCGCACAAGATCAACAACGTGCTCGGCCAGGCTCTGCTCACCAAGCGGCTGGGCAAGACCCGCGTGATCGCGGAGACCGGTGCGGGGCAGCACGGCGTGGCCACGGCCACCGCCGCCGCGCTGTTCGGTCTCGACTGCACGATCTACATGGGCGAGGTCGACACGCAGCGACAGGCGCTGAACGTCGCACGCATGCGCCTCCTCGGTGCCGAGGTCGTCGCCGTCACGTCCGGCTCGCGCACCCTGAAGGACGCGATCAACGACGCCTACCGCGACTGGGTGGCGTCCGTCGAGACGACCAACTACATCTTCGGCACCGCGGCGGGACCGCATCCGTTCCCTGCGATGGTGCGCGACTTCCAGAAGATCATCGGCGAGGAGGCGCGCCAGCAGCTCCTCGAGGAGGCGGGCAGGCTGCCGGACGCGGTCATCGCCTGCGTCGGCGGCGGCTCGAACGCCATCGGCATGTTCGATGCCTTCCTCGACGATGAGAGCGTCAAGCTCTACGGCGTCGAGGCGGCGGGCGACGGCGTCGACACCGACAAGCACGCGGCCTCGATCGAGCGCGGACGCCCCGGCATCCTGCACGGAGCGAAGACCTACGTCCTTCAGGACGAAGACGGCCAGACGATCGAGTCCCACTCGATCTCCGCCGGTCTGGACTACCCGGGCGTCGGCCCCGAGCACTCCTGGCTCGCCGACATCGGCCGCGCGGAGTACATCCCCGCCACCGACGACGAGGCCATGCAGGCCCTGCGGCTGCTGAGCCGCACCGAGGGGATCATCCCGGCCATCGAGTCCGCGCACGCCCTCGCCGGTGCGCTCCGCATCGGTCGGGAGCTCGGCCCGGATGCCGTGCTCGCCGTGTGCCTGTCTGGGCGCGGCGACAAGGACATGGACACCGCGGCGACCTACTTCCACCTCTACGACGAAGGGGCATTCGGATGAGCCGCGTCGAAGAGGCAATCCGCCGCGCCGAGGCAGCCGGGCGCTCCGCGTTCGTGGGCTACCTCCCTGTGGGCTACCCCGATCTCGACACCAGCATCCAGGCCGCGATCACGCTGGCCCGCAACGGCGTCGATATCATCGAGCTCGGTCCGCCCTACAGTGACCCCGTCATGGACGGCGCGGTGATCCAGGAGGCGACAACGGCCGCCCTCGCCGCCGGTTTCAAGATGCGCGACCTGTTCACGGCGATCCGTGCGATCACAGACGCCGTCGACGTGCCTGTGCTGGTCATGACGTACTGGAACCCCGTGTTCCAGTACGGCGTCGACCGCTACGCAGACGATCTCCTCGCCGCGGGCGGCGCCGGGCTGATCACGCCTGACATCACGCCGGACGTCGCGGGGGAGTGGATCGCCGCCAGCGAGCGCACCGGTCTCGACCGCGTCTTCCTCGCAGCGCCCACGTCCACCGACGAACGTCTCGACCTCGTCGTGTCGTCGTCGACCGGCTTCGTCTACACCGTGTCCACCATGGGCATCACCGGTGAGCGCGCAGAACTCGACTGCGCGGCGCGCACGCTCGTCGGCCGCCTGCGCGAACACGGAGCGACACGTGCGTGCGTGGGCATCGGCATCTCCACCGCCGAGCAGATCGCCGGCGTGTCCGAATACGCCGACGGCGCCATCGTCGGCACCGCGCTCGTCCGCGCCCTCCGCGACGGGGGCCTCGACGCCCTCGCCGACGTCACCCGCACCCTGGCCGCCGGCACGTCGTCGGCGCGCCCCGTACACGAGAACTAGAATCGCACTCATGTCCCTCGCGCTCCACAGCACCGTCACCGACGTGCTCGCCAGCATCCCCAGCCCGCCGGTCTCCTACATCGACCTCGGGCCGATCCGGATCCACTTTTACGCGCTGTGCATCATCGCTGGCATCATCGCGGCGGTGTTCATCACCAACCACCGCCTGACCAAGCGCGGCGCTGAGCCGTGGGTCGTGATCGACATCTCGATCCTCGCGGTGCCGCTGGCGATCATCGGCGCGCGCATCTTCCACGTGCTCACGCACCCTGGCTTCTACTTCGGCCCAGGCAAGAACACCTGGAACCCGTTCGAGCCCGGTTCGGTGTGGGCGATCTGGGAGGGCGGCATCGCGATCTTCGGCGCCCTCATCGGCGGCGCCATCGGCGCCTACCTCGGCTGCAAGTGGACCGGCATCCGGTTCTGGACCTTCGCCGACGCCCTCGCGCCCGGACTGCTGCTGGCGCAGGCCATGGGGCGCTTCGGCAACTGGTTCAACCACGAGCTGTTCGGCCTGCCGACCACGCTGCCGTGGGGCCTGGAGATCGAGTCGACGAACTCCGCCTTCCCGCCAGGACTCCCCGACGGCACGCTCTTCCACCCGACGTTCCTCTACGAGGTGATCTGGAACGGACTCGGCGTGCTGGTGCTGCTGTGGCTCGGCCGCAAGCTCTACTTCCAGTGGGGCCGCCTGTTCGCGATCTACCTCATCTGGTACAGCGCCGGACGCGTGGTGTGGGAGTCCATCCGCATCGACCCGAGCGAGATCATCCTGGGGCTGCGCAGCAACGTGTGGGCCGCGATCATCGGCATCGTCGTCGGCCTCGCGATCCTCGTCGTGCAGAACCGCCGTCACCTCGGTCTCGAGCCTTCGCCGTACCAGGTGGGCCGCGAACGGAAGGGTGCGGACGCTGATGTAGAATCACAGGACAATCCCTCCGATTTCGTGGACGTGAGCGAGCCTCCGTCCGAAGAGATCACCGCAGGAGCAGGCGCCACAAGCAACGCTCCCACGGACGCGTAAGGCGCTCACAGCTGCCGGTCCGTGAGGACCCCACTGCACACGCCCGGCCAATGACGTCCCCGGGTCACTCAAAGATCTGAGGACGGTACAGGTGTATTTTCAGCCTCCGTACGGCGCGTCCGGCGCCTACCCCCCGAAGCAGGGCATGTACAACCCCGCGTTCGAAAAGGACGCATGCGGCCTTGCCATGGTCGCCACCCTCCGCGGTGAAGCCGGACACGACATCATCGCCCTCGCGCTCGAAGCGCTGAGAAACCTGGAGCACCGCGGTGCGATCGGCTCTGACGCCGGCACCGGAGACGGAGCGGGCATCCTCACCCAGATGCCGGACGCATTCCTCCGCGCGGTCACCGACTTCGACCTCCCGCCCGTGGGCGAATACGCCGCTGGGCTCGCGTTCCTGCCGCGCGACTCCGGGGAGCGTCGTCAGCAGAAGGCGGGCATCGAGAAGATCGCCCGTGACGAGGGCCTGCGCGTCCTCGGGTGGCGCGAGGTGCCCACCGCCAACGAGAACCTCGGCAAGCTCGCCGACGAGGCACGCCCCGCCTTCGAGCAGCTGTTCGTCAGCGCCGGCGGCACGACCCATGCTCAGGCGCCTCTCACTGACATCGCCCTCGATCGCATCGCCTACCGCCTGCGCAAGCGTGCCGGGCACGAGCTCGGCGCCTACTTCGTCTCGCTCTCCAGCCGCACGCTCGGCTACAAGGGCATGGTCACGACGCTCCAGCTCGAGCCGTTCTACCCCGACCTGCAGGACGAGCGGTTCGCCTCCGAGCTCGCCGTCGTGCACTCTCGCTACTCGACGAACACCTTCCCGTCGTGGCCGCTGGCACAGCCGCTGCGCATGCTCGCCCACAACGGCGAGATCAACACGGTCGGTGGAAACCGCAACTGGATGCGGGCGCGGCAGTCGCAGTTGGAGTCGGAGCTGCTCGGCGACATGGCCCCGCTGCTGCCCATCTGCACCGACGGCGCGAGCGACTCCGCGTCCTTCGACGAGGTGCTCGAGCTGCTCACCCTCACCGGCCGCAGCCTGCCGCACGCCATCATGATGATGGTCCCGGAGGCATACGAGAAGCAGTCAGACATCTCTGCTGAGCTCCGGGCCTTCTACGAGTACCACTCGAACCAGATGGAGCCCTGGGACGGCCCGGCGGCGCTCATCTTCACCGACGGCACGCTCGTCGGCGCCACGCTCGACCGCAACGGCCTTCGCCCTGGCCGGTGGACCGAGACGACCGACGGCCTCATCGTCATCGGATCGGAGACCGGCGTTCTCACCTTCGAGCCGGAGCGCATCAAGCGTCGCGGTCGACTGCAGCCCGGCAAGATGTTCCTCGTCGACACGGCCCAGCGCCGCATCATCGAGGACGAGGAGATCAAGCGCGACCTCGCGACCCTGCACCCGTGGCAGGAGTGGCTCGACGCCGGCGCGGTGCGGCTCGCCGACCTTCCCGAGCGGGAGCACATCGTGCATCCGCCGGCGTCGATCACCCGCCGCCAGCGCACCTTCGGCTACACGGAAGAGGAGGTGCGCATCCTGCTGACCCCGATGGGGCAGACGGGGGTGGAGCCCCTCGGCGCGATGGGATCGGACACGCCGATCGCGGTGCTCAGCAAGCGTCCGCGTCTGCTCTTCGACTACTTCACGCAGCAGTTCGCGCAGGTCACGAACCCGCCGCTGGACTCGATCCGCGAGGAGGTCGTGACCAGCCTCAAGCTCGGTCTCGGCCCCGAGCGCAATCTGCTCAGCTGGGGTCCAGAGCACACCCGCACGGTGTCGCTCGACTTCCCGGTGATCGACAACGACGAGCTGTCGAAGATCCGTCACATCGACAAGGCCTTGCACGGTCGGTCGAGCGCCACGATCAAGGGGCTCTACCATTTCGATGCCGGCCCCCAGACCCTCGCGGAGCGTCTGGCGGAGATGTGCGCGGAGGTCGACGAGGCGATCGAGCAGGGCGCGGAGTTCATCATCCTGTCCGACCGCGACTCGAACAAGGACCTCACTCCGATCCCGTCGCTGCTCATGGTCGCCGCGGTGCACCACCACCTGATCCGCCGCGAGAACCGCATGAAGGTCGGTCTGATCGTCGAGGCCGGCGATGTGCGCGAAGTGCACCACGTCGCCACGTTGATCGGCTACGGCGCGTCGGCGGTCAATCCGTACCTCGCGATGGAGACCGTGGAGCACCTCGTGCGCACGGGCTACATCACAGGGATCACGCCCGAGAAGGCCGTACGCAACCTCATCTACGCGCTCGGCAAGGGCGTGCTGAAGATCATGTCCAAGATGGGCATCTCGACGGTGTCGTCGTACGCCGGCGCGCAGGTGTTCGAGGCCATCGGCCTCAGCCAGGACGTCATCGACGCGTACTTCACGCGCACCGAGTCGAAGCTCGGCGGCATCACGATCGAGGACATCTTCGCCGAGAACCAGGCACGCCACGACTACGCCTACCCCGAGGATGCGGCCGCCCGCGCGCACGAGCGCCTGTGGACGGGCGGCGAGTACCAGTGGCGTCGCGACGGCTCGCCGCACCTCTTCAACCCGGAGACGGTGTTCAAGCTGCAGCACTCCACGCGTGAGCGCCGCTACGACATCTTCCGCGAGTACACGAAGCTCGTCGACGACCAGGCTGCGGAGCTGAAGACGCTGCGCGGTCTGTTCACGCTGCGCACCGGCGCACGCAAGCCGGTGCCGCTGAGCGAGGTGGAGCCGGTCTCCGAGATCGTCAAGCGGTTCTCCACCGGCGCGATGAGCTACGGCTCGATCTCCCGGGAGGCGCACGAGACGCTCGCCATCGCCATGAACCGGATCGGCGGCAAGTCGAACACCGGTGAAGGCGGAGAGGATGCCGACCGCCTGGTCGATCCGGAACGGCGCAGCGCCATCAAGCAGGTCGCGTCCGGCCGGTTCGGCGTGACCAGCCTCTACCTCACGGAGTCCGACGACATCCAGATCAAGCTCGCCCAGGGCGCCAAGCCCGGCGAGGGCGGGCAGCTTCCCCCGCAGAAGGTGTACCCGTGGGTCGCCCGTACGCGCGGCGGCACCCCAGGCGTCGGTCTCATCTCGCCGCCACCGCACCACGACATCTACTCGATCGAAGACCTCAAGCAGCTCATCTTCGACCTGAAGAGGGCCAACCCCGAGGCGCGCATCCACACGAAGCTCGTCAGCCAGTCGGGGATCGGCGCGGTCGCCGCAGGAGTCGCCAAGGCGCTCAGCGATGTCGTGCTCGTCTCGGGGCACGACGGCGGCACGGGTGCGAGCCCACTGAACTCGCTGAAGCACGCAGGAACCCCCTGGGAGCTCGGACTCGCCGAGACCCAGCAGACGCTCATGCTCAACGGCATGCGCGACCGCGTGGTGGTGCAGGTCGACGGGCAGCTCAAGACAGGACGCGACGTCATCATCGGCGCCCTGCTCGGCGCCGAGGAGTTCGGCTTCGCCACCGCCCCGCTCGTGGTCAGCGGGTGCATCATGATGCGCGTCTGCCACCTGGACACGTGCCCGGTCGGCGTCGCGACCCAGAACCCCGCCCTGCGTGAGCGGTTCACGGGGAAGCCGGAGTTCGTCGTGAACTTCATGGAGTTCATCGCGGAGGAGGTGCGCGAGATCCTCGCCGAACTCGGCTTCCGGTCGATCGACGAGATCGTCGGTCGCGCCGAGCTCCTGGGCGTGGACGCCGCGGTCGAGCACTGGAAGACCGAGGGGCTCGACCTCACGCCGATCCTCGAGGGCCCCGCGTTCCCCGCCGGCGAGCCCCGCCGCAGCGGTCGGGCGCAGGACCACGAGCTCGAGAAGCACTTCGACGTGCAGCTCATCGACATCGCGAAGGGCGCGCTGCTGAACGGCGAGCACGTCGTGATCGAGCTTCCGATCGCGAACACCGAGCGCGCCGTCGGCACGATGCTGGGACACCAGGTCACCGCGCGGTACGGAGCCGCCGGCCTGCCAAGGGAGACCATCGACGTCACGCTGCACGGCACAGCCGGCCAGTCGCTCGGTGCGTTCATGCCCGCCGGCATCGTCCTCCGACTCGAGGGCGACGCGAACGACTACGTCGGCAAGGGTCTGTCCGGCGGCGACATCACGATCCGTCCGCCGCGAGGATCGTCGATCGCGCCGCACGAGAACGTGATCGCCGGCAACGTGATCGGCTACGGCGCGACCTCGGGCTCGATGTTCATCTCCGGTGTCGTCGGAGAACGGTTCCTCGTCCGCAACTCGGGCGCGACCGCGGTCGTCGAGGGTGTGGGCGACCATGCCCTGGAGTACATGACCGGCGGCACCGCCGTGATCCTCGGCGGGACCGGGCGCAACTTCGGTGCAGGCATGTCCGGGGGAGTGGCCTACGTCAGAGGCCTCGATCCCGCGAAGATCAACGCCCAGTCGCTGGGCAGCGGTGAACTCCTGCTGTCCCCGCTCGACCGCGCCGACATCGAGGTCCTCCGCGGACTCGTCTCGGAGCACGTCGAGCGCACGGCGTCGCCGCTCGGCGCCGAGATCCTCGCGAGCTTCGACGTCGCGGCGACGGAGTTCGTGAAGGTGCTGCCGCGCGACTTCGCCGCGGTGCGCAGCATGCGCGAAGAAGCAGTGGCCGAGGGGATCGACCCCGACGGCGATATCGTCTGGAACCGCATCCTGGAGGTGACCGGTGGCTGATCCCAAAGGTTTTCTGAAGGTCACCGAGCGTGAGCTTCCCGCCCGTCGTCCTGTCCCGGTGCGGATCATGGACTGGAAAGAGGTCTACGAGCCCGGCGACCAGGCCGTGCTCCGTCGGCAGGCGAGCCGCTGCATGGACTGCGGCATCCCGTTCTGCCACCAGGGGTGCCCGCTCGGAAACCTGATCCCCGAGTGGAACGACCTCACCTGGCGCGGTGAGGGCCGCCAGGCGATCGAGCGACTGCACCAGACGAACAACTTCCCGG
>JAGIAK010000041.1 GCA_017744855.1 Microbacterium sp. | reverse complement strand
CTACAAGCCCGCGCAGTTGCGCCGCTGGCACCCGGGCGTCGGCGTCGCCCTCGCCGACGCCGACGAGCGCGCGGGGTGGCGGTGGTACTCCCCCGTCGACGGCGGACTCGCTCCCGATGCGCAGTCCTTCGCCGATGAGAAGCCCGAACTTGCCGGACTGGTCGAGCGGATGCTGCGACGCACCGCCTCGCGCCCAGGGCAGTTCGGGTGCTTCGGCCTGCACGAATGGGCGATGGTGTACCGCCAGGTGGAGCACCGGCATCCCGTCCCCCTGCGGCTGGGGCAGGCGGCGACCGACGAGGTCGTGGAGAGCCACGACCTGCGGTGCACGCACTTCGACGCCTTCCGGTTCTTCACCCCGGATGCCGTGCCCCGCAACCGCACGATGCTGACCCGTGACGACCAACCGCTGTTCGAGCAGCCGGGGTGCCTGCACGCGGGCATGGACCTGTACAAGTGGGCGATGAAGCTCGGCCCGCTGATCCCCGGAGAGCTGCTGCTCGACACCTTCGAGCTGGCGCGCGACATCCGCCAGCTCGACATGCAGGCGGCGCCGTACGACCTCTCCGCCTGGGACGTCGTGCCCGTGCCCATCGAGACCGCCGACGGCAAGGCGGAGTACGTGCGTCAGCAGCGCGGGTTCGCCGAGCGCGGCGCGCAGCTCCGCGCGGCACTGCTGGAGGCGTGGCTGGGCGCCTGAGGACTCAGGTCGCGGGCTCGCACTCCGGGCAGGGCGCCCAGTGCGCGGTGGTTGCGGCGATCCGCAGTCGCAGGGCCGTCACGCGGGTCGCCGCGTCGGCGAGCCTCTCGGCCGGGATGGCGCCGGAGTCGACGGCGGCCGCTATCCCCGCGGCCAGCTGCCTCGCGGTGTCCGGCGTCGACCCCGCGATCGTGAGCACGAGATCGTTGCCGGCGGCGATGGCCGACACCGCGTTCGCGACCGGATCCGCGTACGCGGGGATGCCCGACGATTGCAGCATGCCGAGGTCGTCGGTGACGATCACCCCGTCGAAGCCGAGCTCGTCGCGGGCGATCTCGTGCCAGCGGGCAGAGAGGGACGCCGGCGCGGCATCGACGGCGGTGTAGGCGAGGTGGCCGAACATCAGCAGGGACGCTCCGGCGTCGATCCCCGCGATGAACGGCACCGCGTCGGTCGCTCTCCATTGCTCCAACGACTCGTCGGTGCTCGGGATCGCGTGGTGCGAGTCGCCGGGTGCCGCGCCGTGACCGGGGAAGTGCTTCAGCGTCGACGCCACGAACTGCTCCTGCGACGAGGTCGCCGCGGCGACACGCTGTGCCGCGGATGCCGGGTCGGTCCCCAGGACGCGGCCGGAGATGAACGAGTTCGGATCGGCCGTCTGATCGGCGATCGTGCCGAAGTTCACGGTGATCCCGCCACGCGCGACGAGGGAGCCGCGGCCGGCGAAGGCGCCGCTCGTGGCCTCGGGTGGGAGCGCGGCGAGCTGACGCGCCGACGGGTACACGTCGTCGTGCAGCCTCGCGACGACGCCGCCCTCCTCGTCGACGGCGATGAGCGGAGGCAGCGCCGGATCGACAGTCAGCGCCGTGGTGAGGGCCTGCAGCTCGGGCTCGGACGCCGGGATGTTCGCCCCCATGAGGATGAAGCCGCCGAGCCCCTGCGTCATGTAGTCGTGCAGCGCCGCGGGATCAGTGGTCGGGATGTGCCCCATCACGACGCTCTCCGCCTGCTGCGCCGTGGTCATCCCCGCGACCATGTCCTCGGCCATCGCGTCCGGGCCGCTCGGGGCGGTGGCCGCGGGTTCGACGCCCGTCGTGCCGGCGAGCGCCGTCGGGGCGTTCACGGTCGGGAGCGCGACGACACCGACGCCCACCGTCGCCGCGAGCGTCAGCGCGAGCACGCGCCGCGCACGCATCAGCCGGCCAGAGCCTCGGAGATCGGCACGGCCGAACCCGCTGTGCCGTTGCCGAAGCGGATGGTGCGCCCGATGGTCGACGGTGCGCGGAGGGACGTCGTCACGACGGCGGCGACGTCGCCACGCGATACCGCTCCCCTGCCGGGAGGGTCGATCTCGATGCGGCCGGTCGGCTCATCGGCGGTGAGCGTGCCCGGCGCGAGCACGGTGCCGTCGAGATCGGAGGAGCGGAGGTGCTCGTCCGCGGCCCACTTGGCGTCGGCGTACGCGAAGAACGGGTCGTCGGTCGCCACGCCGTGGTCGGCCCGTGAGCCGAGCCACGACACCATCACGTAGCGGCGTACCCCGGCGAGGACGGCCGCATCCATCGACCTGATGGCGGCGTCACGATCGACGGCGTACGTGCGACGGGGATCGCCGCCGCCCGCGCCTGCGGACCACACGACGGCATCCTGACCTCGGAGGATATCTGCCAGGTCCTCGACGTTCATCGTCTCCACGTCGGCGACGACCGCGGCCGCCCCGCCCGACTCCACGTCGTCGACATGCCCCGGATTGCGGACGACGGCGGTCACCTCGTCTCCGCGGGCGACCAGCAACGGGGCGAGGAGCAGCGAGACGCGGCCATGGCCGCCGAATACGATCACGCGGGACATATGCCCACCCTACGCTCCGCCTGCGACGTCAGCGCGGGGTCGGCGAGCTGTCGATGACGAAGGCCTGGGGATGCCCTGGCAGGTATCGCACGGTGACGGGTCCCGAGGAGACGAACGCGTCCCGGTCGGGGTAGACGGCGGGCGTGAAGAAGTTGCTCTCCAGCGTGTACTCCGTGCCGTCAGGCGTGCGGAACGTGACCCAGTCGCCGTCCACGGTGCCCTGGGCCGCCTGGCCGTGCTCGAAGATGTACGCCCTCGTGACCGGGACGCCGGTGAGGCTGAGGATGCCGATGACGAGGTTGGCGAGCATGAGGAACCCCAGCACGCGGAACACGAGCTGCACGATGCGCGCCCTGCCGGCTCCGCGCGGCCGCGACTCCGCCGGCAGGAGACCCTCCCGCTCGCGGATGCGCCGGAGCGACGATGCGGGCACGGCTCCGGACGCGGACATCGCGAACAGGCCGAGGATGGAGAAGCCCGCGATGAACACCATCGCGTAACCGTGCGCGGCGGGGAAGTTCACCAGCCAGATCAGCGTGTCGAGGACGTTCATCGGCCATCCTCCTTCTCGATCGTGACGGCGACGGTCTGCGGATCCTCGCGACGGTAGAAAGCCCAGATCGGCGACCCGACCTGGAAGTACGGGACGGCCTGCGGGTAGGCGAACACCGTGGTGTGCGCCTCCCAGGTCGCCGCGCCCACCGGGGCCATGAGCACCTTCAGGGCGAGCTCGACCTGGCCGTCCAGGCGGCGCCCTGTCGGCGTGATCTCGAGCACGGATGCCGGTACCTGGATCCCCGTCGTGCGCGCGCGCACCAGCCGAGGGTCGATGAGCCCCCGTTCGATGCGCCACTGCATCATCGCGTCGCGCACGGCGGGATCGGTGAGGTCGGCGAGCTCCACCGTGTCCTGGTCGGTGAGGCTGTAGCGCACGGGCACGGGAGCGTCGGGCTGAAGCGCCACGAGGTCGGCGGCGTCGACGAGCATGCGCAGCTGACCGATGAACTCCTCGCCGGTGCGCGGTGTGACGCGGATGAAGATGTCGTACTGCGGGACGTCGTTCACGGTCAGCCCCGTGCGAGAGACCTCGACGATGCGACCCACCCCGGTCTGCACGTCGCCCCTGACCGTCTTGCGGCGCCCGAGACCCGACATCGTGCCGCCGAACGTGAGGATGAGTCCCCAGGCCACACCGATGAGCACCGGTGCGCCGATCGTGTCGCCGGCGAACGGGAGGATGGACTGCCGTTGGTCGACGCCGAAGAGCCCTTCTCCGGTCCAGATGACGAGCCAGGCCGACAGCAGCAGCCAGATGATCATGATCACGACGCGGAACATGATGCCAGCGTATCGATCAGACCGGTCCGATCCGTCGTCGGACCGTCGACTCCCCCGGCCTGGAGGATCAGCCGACGGCGACGCGCTCCTGCGTCAGCATCCGCTGCACGCCCTTCGCGGCCGCACGCCCCGCGCGGTTCGCACCGATGGTGCTGGCGGACGGGCCGTAGCCCACGAGCTGGATGCGCGGATCGGCGACAGCCGTCGTGCCGCGGCCGCCCCGGTCGAGCTGGATGCCGCCCGCCGCACTGCGCAGGTGCAGCGGCGCGAGGTGTCCGATCGCCGGGCGGAATCCCGTGGCCCAGAGGATCACGTCGACGCGCTCGAAGGAGCCGTCGGCCCACCGCACGCCGTCCGGCTCGATCCGGGCGAACATCGGCCGCCGTGCGGCGTAGGCGCCGAGCCGCTCGGCCTCGCGCTCCTGCGGGCGCAGCATGAGTCCGGTGACGCTGACGACGCTCTCCGGTGGCAGGCCGCGCGCCACCCGCTGTTCGACGAGTGCCACGGCCGCTGCTCCCGCCTCGGGGGTGAAGTCGTCGGTGCGCCACACCGGCTCGCGGCGAGTCGCCCACAGGGTGTCGGTGAGAGGGGCGAGCGCGCCGAGGAACTGCACGGCGGACGCCCCGCCGCCGACCACGAGCACGCGCTTGCCGATGAAGTGCTCGGGCCCCGGGTAGTCCACGGTATGCAGCTGCTCGCCGAGGAAGGTCTCCATGCCCGGATAGTGCGGAAGGAACGGGTGCGTCCAGGTGCCGGTGGCGTTCACCAGCGTGCGTGCGCGCCACTCGCGCTCCCCCGCGCGGACGACGAGCACGGCGTCCTCGTCGGCGACCTCGTCGACGCGGACCGGTCGGATCACCGGCAGGGAGTGCGCACGCTCGTATGCGGCGAAGTACGCGGGGACCGCGAGGTTCGCCCGCTGCTCGTCTCGCGGAGGCGGGGTGTCGCCGGGAAGCTCGGCGACACCGTGGACGTCTCGCATCGTCAGAGCGTCCCAGCGGTGGCGCCAGGCCCCTCCCGGCTCGCTGTCGGCGTCGAGGACCACGTGACGGATGCCGAGGCGCGTCAGGTGGTACGAGGCCGAGAGACCGGCCTGGCCCGCGCCGATCACGACGCTGTCGAGGATGCTCACGACGATCTCAACGTCCGCGGGGCCGGGCTTGTTCCGGCGTACGCTCAGCGCAGGTGTCTCAGAGGGAGATCTCGTAGTGGGTGAAGCCGGTGTGGGTCGCAACGCTGTCGTACAGGGCGCGCGCAGTGGCGTTGCCCTCCTGGGTGAGCCAGTAGACCTTGTCGAGCCCGCGGGCCGCCGCCCAGTCCCGCACGTGCGCGATGAGGGCCCGACCGGCGCCGGCTCCGCGGGACGTCGGCGCGACGAAGAGGTCTTCGAGGTAGCAGTAGTCGGCCCGGCTCCACGTGCCGGGATGCGTGAGCCAGTGCACGATCCCGGTCGCTCGTCCGTCATCGTCCCTGGCGATCGCGCCGTGCAGCTCCTCGTCCGCCACGATCCTGCGGAACGTGTCACGGCTGACCTCGTCCGGCACCTCGGACTCGTAGAAGACGATGTAGTCGCGCCAGAGCACCGTCCACTCGTCGAGATCGGACTCCGTGATGCGCTGGATGGACGTCATCCGCCCAGCCTAGAGGCGACGCGCCCGGGCATCGCGCCCCGATTGGTGTTCGTGAGGACTCCTGTAGTACGCTTTTCAAGTTGCTCCGGCCAGTCCGGAGAGGCAGATGGGCCTGTGGCGCAGCTGGTAGCGCACCTGCATGGCATGCAGGGGGTCAGGGGTTCGAGTCCCCTCAGGTCCACAGATGAGAAGTCCCGCGAGAGATCGCGGGACTTTCTTTTTTGTCCGCGACTGCTGTCTCCGCGCTCCGACGCTGTCACCTCAGCCGAAGCCCTGTCGAGGCGCTCGTCGGGTCGCCCTGCTCCCGGACACGCGGTAGCCTCGCCGGATGAGAGCCGCCCGTGTCCCCGATGCCTGGGATCATGTCGGCTTCGCGGAGTTCCGTGCGATCGTCGCAGAGGTCTGCGAAGACGATGTCGCCAGGTCCCTCATGACGAACAATCGCGCCGCTCAAGACGCGTACGAGAACCCGGGGTTCCGTGCCAGATCGCGACCTCAGGTCGACCAGGCGTCAATCGTCGCCGCTGCCGCGCAGCTCCGCGCGCACGCGGGACGTCAGCGGGCGGAGCTCCGGCAACGGGTTGGGCACCTCGACAGCGCCTCTCTGCTCGGAGCGATCTCCGGGCTGGGCGCGCTGCCAGAACCGGGCCGCGCGGATCTGATCACCGCCCCCGGCGTGTACGACCGCGAGGTGGAGTGGCTCTCCCGGCTTCCGCTCGTCGTCCGGGGAGAGATCCCCTCGTGGGATGACGTGGTCGACGCGCTGACAACCGCTCGACGGTGCCTGCTGCTGGAGTACTACACTCCCTCACTCAACGCCTCACGGTTCGATCGACTTCGCCAACGGTCGGTCATGTCCGGCGATCTCGGCACGGCCTATGCCCCCGTCGCCGCCGACCTCGCCCAGCGCCTGCTCGCCTCGGCGATGCGCCACGACCGCTCGTTGGCGGACAGTCACCTCGCGAACATCATCGCGAGCACGGACCGAGCGCTCGTGCGCTACGCACAGGGGATGGCGCGGGTCGTCGAGAAGGCGCTGATCGTGCCGAGGGACGCGCATCGCACCCGACTCGCCTCCCGGGTGATGCAGGCGTGGACCGTCTCCGAGTTCGTCGACTCGTTGAGCATGGATCCCTTGCTCTCTCAGGACCCGTCCGTGCGCGCACTGACCGTTCCCGCGGGGGACGACCCGAACCCGACGGCTGACCTGAGATCCCATCCGTTCCTCGGGCACGGATCGTCGGCGCTCCTCCTGCTCCCCCGCCGCATCGTGTGCGATCGCCATGAACTGGTGGACATCGCGGTCGCGCGCCACCTGCGCGCCGAGCGCGGCTCCCCAGGCGTCTATCCTGACCTGCGCGCCCGGATGCTGGACGACGCCATCGCGGACTCGCTCCGTCGCATCCTGCCGGGAAGCCGCGCCCACGTGGGCGAGCAATGGATGATCGACGGCCGCCGCCGAGAACGCGACGTCGTCGTGCTCTACGAGGACATCGCTGTGTGCGTGGAGACGAAGGCTCCCCGATACATCCCGTCGCGCCGCTCCGCCCACACCGATGTCGTGAACGTCCTGCGCGACGACATCGCGAAAGGGGTCGAGCAGGTCGGCTCGATCGCCGACGCGCTCGAAGCGGGAACAGCAGAGCTCGACGACGGGCGAGTGCTGCCCCCGGTGCGGCGGGCGTACCGCCTCGTCGCGTCCTTCAACGGCTGGTGGGGCATTGATCTCGCAGTGACCGACCTCGTCCACGCCGGCGCGCTTCCGACGCAGGATGCGGCGATGATCACCTCGGTCGACAAGTTCCTCTGCTACGAGACGCTGTTCGAGTCCCCGGCCGACTTCATCTCCTATCTCGACCACCGCCTCGATCACCAGCGACGCCCGTGGCTGGTGGTCGCGGACGAATTCGAGCTGATCGGCGGATACTTCACCAATCCGAACGACGAGTGGAGGAGGCGCCCGCCACGGAACACGTCGATGCTCATCAAGCCGACGTTCCAAGCGGACGTCGACAGGACCATCATCGCCGCGTACACCGACTCCGGTCGCCGGTCCGCGTGGCTGCAGCGTAAGCACGCCTGGTTCGTCGATGAGAATCTGACTCGTCTCGAGTCGACGAGGCCCGCGGCATGGCTCCAAGCCTTCTCCGCGCTGAGCCGGCTGCCCCTTCGCGCGCAGCAGGAGATGGTCGACGTGATCAAGGCGCGCCGGCCCTCCCCTCCCTCTTCGCTCCGATCCGTGACGACGACGGATCGCTCCGTCGTCGTCATCGTCGTGCCCGAGACGGGCACGATCTCCTCGTCGACGTGGGTCCGGAAGGTCAGCGATGTCCCTGTGGGCACACCGATCGTCGCGGTCCGTCAGACGGAATCCGTCGTGCTCGCGGCACGCGGGGTCGATGATGTCGACTGCTGGGTGGACCCGGCCTGGGCCGCAACGATGCAGGCCCGCGAACCGAATCCTTCCCGGACGCCGCCACGATCCCAACGGACGCAACCCCGCCGCCGCGTTCGGCGCGCCCGAGACCGCTGAGCCGAGAGTCGACTCAATCCACCACGAGGGGTGGGAGATGGGGAATCGGCACGGGCCGGGTGGCCCTGCTCACTCCCTTCATGTGCTCCACCTGTTCGAGGACCTCGAACGGAGAGCCGTACCTGACCGCCAGCGGAAGGTCTCGCAACCAGACGACCTCGACCTCCGTGGGAGCCATCTCATAGACGCAGGCCACGACGTGCCGCGTGTCGTCTGCGGGGAACCGCATATCGTTGATCACCCACTCCGACGGCGTGATGCGACGTAGGACGAATCGGGGATCCGAATCGATGGACATGTGGCAGCCCTCCAAGACTCTCTCAGAGAGAGTGTCCGGGCCACGGCCGCGCTTCAGAAGACCCTTGACAATACGTCCGAGCAGCGGGCACGTCCGCGGAACGCTGTCAGCGCCCTGGACGCACCGAGAGGTCTGTGACGAGGGCGTCGTCTGGGAGGTCGAGCGCCGTGACGATGGTCGTCGCCACGGACTCCGGGGCGATGTACCGGGAGGCGTCGTAGTCGCGCCCTTCCTGTTGGTGCACCCGCTCCTGCATGGGTGTCGAGGTACGCCCTGGGTAGATCGACGTCACCCGCACCCCGTTTTCGGCCTCCTCGGCGCGCAGGGCGTCGGCGAGAGCCTTCAGCCCGTGCTTGGAGGCGGCGTACGCCGACCACCCGGCGTGCGCCGTGAGCCCCGCGCCGGAGTTCACGAACACGACATGTGCACGCGACACCCGCAGCACCGGAAGGAGCAGGCGGGTGAGTTCGGCAGGAGCCACCAGGTTCACCGCGAGCTGCTGCTCCCAGATCGCCGGCGGCAGGTCGGCGACGGATCCGAGGTCGACCACGCCTGCGACGTGGATCAGCGAGTCGATGCGATCGGGCAATGTCTGCTTCGAGAGCGCCCAGGACAGCCGTCCGGGCTGCGCGAGGTCACCGACGAGCGTGGACGCGCCGGGGAACGCCTCGGCGAGCTGTCGCGCACGCCCCGCGTCCCTGGCCAGCAGGATCAGCTCGTCGCCGCGATCGAGCAGCCGACGAGCGAGCACCGCACCGATGCCGGAGCCGGCCCCGGTGATCAGGTGCACACCCATGTCAGGCGCGCTCGCCCGCAGGGTCGGGAAGCTCGAACGGCACGACGGGGCAGTCCTTCCACAGGCGCTCCAGGCCGTAGTAGACCCGCTCCTCCTGGTGGAACACGTGCACGATGAGGTCGCCGAAGTCGAGCAGCACCCAGCGCGCCTCGGCGCGGCCTTCGCGCCGCACCCGCTTGTGGCCCGACTCGATGAGCTTGTCCTCGATCTCGTCGGCGATCGCGGCGACGTTGCGCTCGCTGTTACCCGTGACGAGGAGGAAGATGTCGACGAGCGGCAGCGGCTCGGAGACGTTGAGGGCGACGAGGTCCTCACCGCCCTTGGAGACGGCGGCGTCGACGGCGAGCTGCAGCATCTCTGCAGCGGTCTCAGGGGATTGCATCAGAAGACCTTCTGGGTGATGGCGATGACGACGGCGACGCCGACGGCCAGCGCCAGACCACCTGCCACGATCGCCAGGATGATCATGAGCTTGTTGCCCTTTTCGGGGGCCGGAGGGCGGATGACCTCGCCGGCGGGCTTGATGGTGCTGATCGCCGCGCTGGCCGCGATCGGCGTCGGGGAGGATGCCGGGGGCAGCTCTCCGTCGATGAGCACGGCGTCGACGTCCTTGCCGTCGGCGGTGCCGTGTGCGTGGCCCTGCGAGCCGATGCCCTGGGGGAGTTCGTAGGAGCCGGTCACGAGGATCTCGCCGGTCGAGGCGACCGGGCCCGAGAGGGATCCCTCGCCGGCCGGCGGGTTGAAGATCAGGGTGTTCGAGGCGACGTGCGTGCCTGCGGAGTCGCCGGCGGTGAGCAGCTCGTCGAAAGACGGGGCGAACGCCCGCTGCGACTCGGCGTCGTCGGCGAGCAGTCCGCTGCCGAAGGCGGGGCTGACCGTGGGACGCTCGTCGGCGGCGATGTCGTCATCGGAGTCCTTGACGTCGGCGAGAACGTCGTCGTCGGCCGAGGACTCGTCCTCGTCGTCGTGAGCGGGCACGTCGAACCCGAGGGCCGCGACGCCCTGGTCGTCGGCATCCGCCTGAGCCTCGTCGGCGTCGGCCGGCGTCTCGTCGTCGACGGGTGCGGCCGTCAGCGGCACCTCGCCAACGGTGTCGACCGCGGCAGCGGCGCTCACCGGGGCGACGGCGACCTCCTCGTCGACGTCGTCATCGTCGATCTCGTCGGCGACGGCGGGGGTGTCGAAGCGCGGCACCTCGGAGACGATCTCCGCCTCGGGAGCCTCTTCGACCACGGTCTCCGCGACGGGTGCCTCGGCGGCGGGCTCGGCATCCGCATCCACCGGGCCGTCCTGGCCGATCACCGGCACGGAGGCCGTCTTGATGCGCTCCTGCTCCCGCGCCTGACGACGCGTGAGGGGCGCCTCGCCGAGGTCGACATCGGCGTCGGCGTGCGGGGCTGGCGGAACGATCACCGGCTCGGCGGCGCGCGGCAGCGGTGGTGCGGGCGGGACCTGCTTCGCAGCCTCCGCGGACTCCTCCGCGGTGATGACCGGGGTGGACCCCGTCATCCTGAGCTCTCGCAACTGCTTTCGCGTCAGCGGACCCTGCTGATCCGATGTACTCATGCCTTGCTCCGATACAGATGATGCTTCGCGATGTATTGAACGACCCCGTCGGGAACGAGGTACCAGACCGGCTCTCCGTCGTGCACACGCTCACGGCACGCGGTCGACGAGATCGACAGCGCGGGGACCTCCAGCTGGCTGACGTCGTCGCTCGGGAGGCCGTCTGTGCTCAGGACATGCCCTGGGCGAGAGACCGCGACGAAGTGGGCCAGCTCCCACAACTCATCATGGTCCCTCCAACTGAGAATTTGCGCCACGGCGTCGGCGCCGGTGATGAAGAAGAGCTCGGCGTCGGGGCGATCCCGCTTGAGGTCGCGCAGCGTGTCGATCGTGTAGGTGGGGCCCTCGCGATCGATGTCCACGCGGCTGACGGTGAACTGCGGGTTGGATGCTGTGGCGATGACCGTCATCAGATAGCGGTGCTCGCTGGGCGTGACGTCGGATTTCTGCCAGGGACGCCCTGTGGGGACGAAGACGACCTCGTCGAGATCGAAGGAGTGCGCGACCTCGCTGGCGGCGACCAGGTGACCGTGATGGATCGGATCGAACGTCCCGCCCATCACGCCGATGCGCGGAGGGCGCGAGGTCGTGGTGTCCATGCGGGCTTAGTGGCCGTGTCCTGCCTCGTGGCCGTCGCTGCCGTGCTTGGCCGCCCAGGCCTCAGCCTTGGCCGAATGACGGTTGGCCACGTTCTTGTAGGAGAGCGTCACCAGAGCGAGGAACGTGAAGATGATCGCGGCGATCGCGAAGAAGATCACCGTCTCGAGCGCGACGTTGCCGTGGTGCTCGGTCTCTGCAGCGGCCATCGCGATCTGTGCGATGAGGTTCATCCTGACTCCGTTTCGTGGCCTTCGGGCTGGACAGCATCCCCCAGTCTAGTCCTCAGCCGCGTGTCTGCCCCGCCCCACGCGCCAGCCATTTCGTGCTGGTCAGCTCGGCGAGCCCCATCGGCCCCCTCGTGTGCAGCTTCTGCGTGGAGATCCCCACCTCGGCTCCGAAGCCGAACTCTCCCCCGTCGGTGAACCGCGTGGAGGCGTTCGCCATCACCACGGCGGAGTCGACCTCGGCGAGGAAGCGCTCCGCGTTGCGGGCGTCGGTGGTCACGATCGACTCGGTGTGCCCGGTGCTGTAGCGCCGGATGTGCTCCAGCGCCTCGTCGAGGGTGTCGACGACCTTCATCGCGATGTCGAGGCTGAGATACTCGGTCGCCCAGTCCTCCTCGGTCGCCGGGATGACGTTCGACACGAGGCCGGCGACCATGTCGTCGCCGTGGATCGCCACGCCCTCGCTCTGCAGCGCGCTCGCGACGAGCGGGATCAGCCGAGGAGCAGCCTGGCGGAGCACGAGCACGGTCTCCACCGCGTTGCACACGCTGGGGCGCTGCACCTTGGCGTTCACGACGATGTCGCGGGCCCAGTCGTCTGGCGCGCTCTCGTCGAGCACGATGTGCACGTTGCCCGCGCCGGTCTCGATGACGGGGACAGTCGACTCCGTGACGACGGTCTCGATCAGACCCGCGCTGCCGCGCGGCACCAGCACGTCGATGAAACCGCGGCCGTGCATGAGGGCCCTCGCCCCGTCGCGACCGAGGTCGTCGACCGTCTGGACCGCCTCGGCCGTGACGCCGGCCGCGGCCAGGGCCTCGCGCATAACGGCGACGAGCACCGTGTTCGACTCCAGCGCGGCGCTTCCCCCGCGGAGCACCACGGCGTTGCCGGAGCGCAGGGCGAGGGCGGCGATGTCGACCGTGACGTTGGGACGCGCCTCGTAGATCGCGCCGACGACGCCGAAGGGCACCCGCACCTGCTCCAGCGAGACACCGTTCGGCATCCGATGACCGCCGACGACGCGTCCGACCGGGTCGGGCAGGGCGGCCACTTCCCGCACGGCGGAGGCCAGGGCGGCGACCCGCTTCTCATCCAGACGCAGCCGGTCGATCAGCGACTCCCCGATGCCGTCCACGCGACCCCGCTCGATGTCCTTGCCATTCGCCTCGATGATGCGCTCGGCATTCTGCTCCAGCGCGACGGCGATCGCTTCGAGGGCGCGCGCCTTGTCGTCGCTGGTGAGCGCGGCGGTGGCACGGGAGGCCTCTTTGGCGCGCTCCAGGCGCACCTGCGGGGTCTGGTCGGTCATCGCCCCAGTCTAGGAGACGGCCGGTTCGAACCAGGTCCCTATTTCCGCGCCGGAGAGCGCTCGATCGACGAGGTCGGCACTGGTCACCAGCACGCCGATGCCCGATGCCGCAGCGAGTCGCGCGGCCGACACCTTGGTCGCCGCTCCCCCGGTGCCGACGCTGTTCACGACGGTCGAGCCGAACTCGAGCCCGGAGAGGTCGGCATCGGGTGCGACGACGTCGATCGGCTCAGCGCCGGGGTCGGTCGGCGGCTTGGTGTAGAGCGACTCGATGTCGCTGAGCAGCACGAGGGCGTCGGCCTCGATGAGCTGTGCGACGAGCGCACCGAGCCGGTCGTTGTCGCCGAAGCGGATCTCCTGCGTGGCGACGGTGTCGTTCTCGTTGACGATCGGCAGCACGCGCAGGCCGAGCAGCCGCTCCATCGCACGACGGGCGTTGCTGCGGGAGGTCGCGTTCTCCAGGTCGCCCGTGGTGAGCAGCACCTGACCCGCGACGATCCCGAAGGGACGCAGCGCCTCCTGGTAGCGGAACACGAGGATGTTCTGCCCGACGGCCGCCGCCGCCTGCTGCGTGGCGAGGTCGGTGGGACGCGCATCGAGGTTCAGGAACGGGATGCCGGTGGCGATCGCACCCGACGACACGAGCACGACCTCGGTTCCCCGCGCGTGCGCGGCCGCGAGGGCGTGCACGAGCATCGGGATGCGCCAGGACGCCTCCCCGCTGATCGAGGAGGAGCCGACCTTCACGACGATGCGTGACGCCGTGGCGAGGTCTGCGCGCGTGTGCGCGGTCACTCCTCGTCCTCGCGGTAGGCCGCGAGACGCTCGATCTCATCCTGGGCGCGGATGGCGGCCTTGGCGTCCATGCGCTCGTAGTACTGTTCGCGGCGCTCGGACGTGGTGCGACGGGAGTTCGGCGCCAGACGCGGGTCGGTGCCGCGCGGCGCGGTCATCAGCTCGGCCGCCGAGGTCATGGTGGGCTCCCAGTCGAAGACGATGCTGTCGCCCTCGCCGATCACGACCGTCGACCCCTGCACGGCGCCCAGGCGGAAGAGCTCGTCCTCGACGCCCAGCTTCTCCAGACGGTCAGCGAGGTAGCCGACGGCCTCTTCATTCTGGAAGTCGGTCTGCTGCACCCAGCGCACGGGCTTCTCTCCGAGGATCCGGTAGATGTTGCCGTACGTGCCGCCCTCGACGCGGATCGAGAAGTCCTTCTTCGACCCCTTGGGGCGGATCACGACGCGCTCGCGCGGGGGCTCCAGTGCGGCCTCGGCGCGGTGCTTCTCGACGATCTCGCCGAGAGCGAAGGTGAGAGGGCGCAGACCCTCGTGGGAGACGGTGGAGATCTCGAACACGCGGAAGCCGCGGGCCTCCAGGTCGGGACGCACGAGGTCGGCGAGGTCGCGCGCCTCCGGCACGTCGACCTTGTTCAGGGCGATGAGCTGCGGACGCTCCAGGAGCGGCGTCTGCCCCTCGGGCACCTCGTACGCGGCGAGCTCGGCGAGGATCACGTCGAGGTCGGAAATCGGATCGCGGCCGGGCTCGAGCGTGGCGCAGTCGAGCACGTGCAGCAGCGCGGAGCAGCGCTCGACGTGGCGCAGGAACTCCAAGCCCAGACCGCGGCCCTCGCTGGCTCCCTCGATGAGCCCAGGCACGTCGGCGACGGTGTAGCGGAAGTCACCCTGCTGCACGACGCCGAGGTTCGGATGCAGCGTGGTGAACGGGTAGTCGGCGATCTTCGGCCGTGCGGCGGAGATGGCGCCGATCAGGCTCGACTTGCCGGCCGAGGGGTAGCCGACGAGTGCGACGTCGGCGACCGTCTTCAGCTCGAGCACGACGTCGCCCTCGACGCCAGGCGTGCCGAGCAGTGCGAATCCGGGCGCCTTGCGCTTCGGCGTGGCGAGGGCGGCGTTGCCGAGCCCGCCCTGACCGCCCTGGGCCACGACGAAGCGCCCCCCCGGGACGATCATGTCGATGAGCACGTCGCCCGCCGGCGACTTCACGACCGTGCCGACAGGGACCGGAAGCTCCAGCGCCTCGCCCTGGAAGCCCGACCGGTGGTCGCCCATGCCGGGACCGCCGTTGCCGGAGGACCGATGCGGGGAGTGGTGGTACGAGAGGAGCGTGCCCGTCTGCGGGTCGGCGACGAGCACGATGTCGCCGCCGTCGCCGCCGTTGCCGCCGTCAGGGCCGCCGAGCGGCTTGAACTTCTCGCGGTGCACGGAGACACAGCCGTTGCCGCCCTTGCCGGCGCGCAGATGCAGCGTCACGGTGTCGACGAAGGTGACCATGTCTCTCTCCTCAAAAGAGAATCGGGGCGGGCCGAAGCCCGCCCCGATTCGGATGTCTGTTGCTACTGCTGAGCCACTCGCCAGCGGCGACGTTGTCGTCTACTCTGCAGCGGCGACGATGTTGACGACCTTGCGGCCGCCCTTCGCGCCGAACTGCACCGCACCGGCGGCCAGGGCGAACAGCGTGTCGTCGCCACCACGGCCGACGTTCACGCCGGGGTGGAAGTGGGTGCCGCGCTGACGGACGATGATCTCGCCGGCGAGGACCTGCTGGCCGCCGAAGCGCTTGACGCCAAGTCGCTGTGCGTTGGAGTCACGACCGTTACGGGTGGAGCTTGCGCCCTTTTTGTGTGCCATGTCCTGGTCTCCTCGGTCTTACTTGATGCCGGTGATCTTGACGCGCGTGAGCTCCTGACGGTGGCCCTGGCGCTTCTTGTAGCCGGTCTTGTTCTTGTACTTCTGGATGACGATCTTCGGGCCGCGGAGGTTGCCGAGAACCTCAGCCGTGACCTTGACCTTCGCCAGCTTGTCAGCGTCGGTGGTCACCGTGGCGCCGTCGACGAGCAGCACAGCGGCAAGCTCGATCTTCTCGCCCTGGGCAGCCTGAACACGGTCGAGCTGAACGATCGTGCCGACCTCGACCTTCTCCTGCCGCCCACCGGCGCGCACTACTGCGTAAACCACTTCATACCTGTTTCGTTGGGGAGCACGAGGCTCCGAGAATCTCACGGGAAGACTGTTGCTTGCGTGCGTCGCAGGGCGACGGGTGCGAACACAAGACTTTCCGCTCCGACCGGCGAGGTCGGTGCGGCCTACGCACCAAGGGACTACTTTACCGGATGCCGGGGCAGGTCGCAAAACGCCGAGCGGGGTGTGTCCGGCCCTAGGCTGACAACATGACCGTACTCGTCGACGATGCCCTCTGGCCGGCGCACGGCCGACTCTGGGCTCACCTGGTGAGCGACGAGAGCCTCGACGAGCTGCATGCCTTCGCCGGCGCGCAGCAGGTGCCCTCGCGCGCATTCGACCTCGACCACTACGACGTGCCGGAGGAGATCATCCCCCGGCTCGTCGACGCGGGCGCCCACCACGTCGGCGGCAAGGAGCTGGTCAGGCGGCTGATCGCCTCAGGACTGCGCGTCCCCGCCCGCGACCGGCGCTGACGGCTCGGAGTTCACCGAGACCGGAGTGCCAGTGAGGGCGGCGGTGGTCACCCGACGGCGTCCTCGACCCTGACCGGGAGCCTTGGGCTCCGGCAGCGCGTCGAGCACCGAGTCGAGCAGCTGCTCGGCCGCGGTCTTCGGGCCCTTGTTGCGCTCAGAGCCGCGCTTCTTGCGCTGCTTCTTGGCGCGTTCAGGCGCCTGCTGCTCGGGCTCCACGACCACGACGGTCTCGACGTTGACCTCGCCGCTCGGGGCGATCGTCGACGCCGCGATCTGCGCGAGGGCCGACTTGGCGCCCTCCGGGATGCTGTGGGTCGCTCCGGCGGCGGCAGGAGCGCTCTGGCTCTGCGTGTTGCCGCCGTTGCTTCCGCCGTTCCCGTTCCCATTCCCGTTGCCGCGCTGGCGGCGTCCCTGCGGCGCGTTGCCGTTCGACGGCGCACGGTGCTTGACCACGGGGTCGTGGTGCACGATCACGCCGCGACCGGCGCAGACCTCGCACGCCTCGCTGAAGGTCTCCAGCAGCCCGAGGCCGAGCTTCTTCCGGGTCATCTGCACGAGACCGAGCGAGGTGACCTCGGCGACCTGGTGCTTGGTCCTGTCGCGGCTCAGGCACTCGATCAGGCGGCGCAGCACGAGGTCGCGGTTCGACTCCAGCACCATGTCGATGAAGTCGACGACGATGATGCCGCCGATGTCGCGCAGGCGCAGCTGACGGACGATCTCCTCCGCCGCCTCCAGGTTGTTCTTCGTGACGGTCTCCTCAAGGTTGCCCCCTGAGCCGACGAACTTGCCGGTGTTGACGTCGACGACCGTCATGGCCTCGGTGCGGTCGATGACGAGCGATCCGCCTGACGGCAGCCAGACCTTGCGTTCGAGCGCCTTCTCGATCTGCTCGGTGATGCGGAAGGCGTCGAACGGATCGACCTCGTCCTCGTAGGCCTCGACGCGCTCCAGCAGGTCGGGTGCAACGCTCTCCAGATACGCGCGGATCGTGCGCTGGGCGTCGTCGCCCTGGATGAGCATCTTGGTGAAGTCCTCATTGAAGACGTCGCGGACGATCTTGACCAGGAGGTCGGGCTCGGCGTGCAGCAGCGCGGGCGCCTGCTGGCTCTCCACCTGCTTCTGGATGTGCTCCCACTGCGTGGTGAGGCGCTGCACGTCACGGGTGAGCTGGTCTTCCGTCGCGCCCTCGGCAGCCGTGCGCACGATCACACCGGACGACTCGGGGAGCACCTCCTTGAGGATGCGCTTGAGACGGGCGCGCTCGTTGTCGGGGAGCTTGCGGCTGATGCCGTTCATGGACCCGCCAGGCACGTACACGAGGTAGCGGCCGGGGAGGGAGATCTGGCTCGTCAGGCGGGCGCCCTTGTGGCCGACCGGGTCCTTCGTGACCTGCACGAGCACGCGGTCGCCCGGCTTGAGGGCGAGCTCGATGCGACGGGGCTGGTTGCCGGTCTCGACGCCGTCCCAGTCCACCTCGCCGGAGTACAGCACGGCGTTGCGGCCTCGGCCGATGTCGACGAAGGCGGCCTCCATGCTCGGCAGCACGTTCTGCACGCGACCGAGGTAGACGTTGCCGATCAGCGACGCATCCTGGTTGCGCGCCACGTAGTGCTCGACGAGCACGCCGTCCTCGAGCACGCCGATCTGGGTGCGGCCGTTCTTCGAGCGCACGACCATCTTGCGGTCGACGGACTCGCGACGCGCGAGGAACTCCGCCTCAGTGACCACGGGACGGCGGCGACCGGCGTCCCGTCCGTCGCGGCGGCGCTGCTTCTTGGCTTCGAGACGCGTCGATCCCTTGATCGCCTTGGGCTCGGTGATGTACTCGACGACCCGCTGGCGCGGCTGGCGGGGCTCGTCGCGCTGATCCTCGTCGGATCCGCCGCGACGACGGCGGCGACCACGGCCGGTGGCCGGCTCGTCCTGGTCGCGCTCGGCGATGCGGTCGAAGACCCGACCGGGGCGCGCCGGAAGCGGCACGATCTCGGGCGAGTAGAAGTGCAGACGGGTGGAGACCTGCGAGACGAAGACCTCGGGCAGCAGACCCAGCGAGACGGCGGTCACCGGGGCCGGCGCCTCGACGATCGGCTCCTCGACTGTGATCTCCTCGGCAGTGATCTCCTCGACCACGACGACCGCGGCGGGCGCTTCCACTGCAGGCTCATCCGCGGCGGACTCTTCCGCAGCGGGTTCTTCCGCAGAGGTCTCTTCCGCAGCGGGTTCTTCCGCAAAGGTCTCTTCCGCGGCGGGTTCTTCCGCAGCGGGCGCCTCGACGGTCTCTTCGGTCTCGGCGACCGGAGCCTCGGCGGAGGGCTCCTCGTCTGCGGTCTGCCCCGAGGCCACGGTGTCGGCCGGGGCCTCCTCGACGGCGGGCGACTCCTCCGTGGCGGCAGCCTCGGAGGCCTCAGCGGGAGCGTCGTCGATCACCGCTGCGGGTGCATCGGCATCCGCGGGGAAATCGAGAGTAGGGGCGTCGTAGTCATTCGTCTCATCAGCCATCTCTGGCGTACTCCTCGCGCGGGGCACCTGGTGCTCCGCGAAACTCATGCGACACCATGCGGTGCCGCGAACTCACTCGGTGTGCGACCGGCTCATGGCTCTGGTCACGAGGGGCATACGGCCCCGAAGTCTGCGTCGATGCGTGCTGCGACAGGTGTCGAGCGATGCATCACAGGCCATTATCGCACCATGTGCGCCCGATCGTGGCATCCGACGTCCGCGCCGCCCGCTGCGCCTCACGTCCGCCCCATAGCAATCACTGTGATAATCCACATATGAGCGAGCAGCGCACCCGCCCCACCGTCTACGCCATCTGGCTGATCATCGCGAGCGTCGTCGGGTGGTTCGCCGCCTTCCAGCTCACCGTCGAGAAGTTCGTGCTGTTGGAGAACCCGCAGGCGGAGCTGAGCTGCAACATCAGCGCGTTCATCCAGTGCGGCAAGAACCTCAGTTCATGGCAGGGCGAGGTGTTCGGCTTCCCCAACCCGATCCTCGGGCTGACCGGGTGGATGGCGCCCCTGGTCGTCGGCGTCGCTATCCTCGCCGGAGCACGGTTCCCGCGCTGGTTCTGGGCGCTGTTCGGCGCCGGCATCACGTTCGCCTTCGGATTCGTCTGCTGGCTGATCGGTCAGAGCATCTACGACCTGGTCGTCCTGTGCCCGTGGTGCATGCTCACGTGGGCCGTGACGATCCCCACGTTCTTCGCCACCATGGTCCATCTCACGCGAAACGGCACCTTCACCCGGAACGAGAAGGTCCAGGAGCGGGCGAACCGTCTGATGGTGTGGGTTCCCCTCGCCACGATCGTCACCTACGTGATCATCATCGTCATGGCGCAGAGCTACGGCATCGACGTCGTCGGCGAGGTGACGCGCCTGATCTTCTGATCCCCTGCAGCAGAAAGCCCTCCCGCATCATCGTGATGCGGGAGGGCTTTCTCGTGGCGTCAGTCGAACCAGATGCCGAGCTCGCGGGCGGCGGACTCGGGGCTGTCGGAGCCGTGCACGAGGTTCTGCTGCACCTTGAGGCCCCAGTCGCGGCCGAAGTCGCCGCGGATCGTGCCGGGGGCTGCGGTGGTCGGGTCGGTGGTGCCGGCGAGCGAGCGGAAGCCCTCGATCACACGGTTGCCCGCGAGACGGATGGCGACCGACGGACCGGACATCATGAACTCGAGGAGCGGCTCGTAGAACGGCTTGCCCTCGTGCTCGGCGTAGTGGGCGGCGAGCACGTCGCGGTCGGGCTCGACGAGACGGATGTCGACGAGGGCGTAGCCCTTCGCCTCGATGCGCGCCAGGATCGCGCCGGTCAGGCCGCGGGCGACGCCATCGGGCTTGACGAGGACGAGGGTTTCTTCGGTGGCCATGTCATTCACTCTCTGTCTGAGTCGGTACCTGCGGGGTCGGCGGGACGTCGTGCGTCCACGCGGGCCCCCATGATCGTCGCATACGCCCACATGCCGCCGAAAATCACGACGACGAGGAGGATCGCGGGCACGAGGAAGGCGGAGACCGCGATCACGGCCTGGATCACCCACCCGGCGGTGATCGCCCAGGGCTTCGTGATCATGCCGGCGACCGCGATGCAGGCGAGCGCGACGACTCCCCCGCCGGCGATCCCCCACCAATCCGGGATGCCGTCCGGCAACGCCTTCAGCCCGAAGACCGTGAGTCCGGCGAGGAACACCACGATCGACTCGAAGCCGAGCACGACGGGGGCGAGCTTCTGCACGAGGGAGCGCGGGGCCCGCGCCGGTCGGGGTCGGTCGGCGGCGGCGCTCACGCGCGGTACCCCGACTTCCAGTCCTCCTCCTCGGCCAGAGCGATCGCCTCACCTGCGAGCACGACGGAGCCGGCGATGACGACGGCGCGGCGGTCGGACGACGCCGCCCACTCCCGCGCAGCGTCGGCGGCGTCGGCGAGCGACGGGTGCACGGTGGCCCTGTGCCCCGCTGCCTCGACGAGGTCGGCGATGACGTCGGCATCGCTCGCGCGATCGGAGTCGGGCGCGGTGGCGAAGACGTGCGCGGCCGTCGGCGCGAGGGCGGAGACGATGCCCGCTGCGTCCTTGTCGGCGAGGACCCCGAGCACGATGCCCCACTCGTCGAAGTCGAAGCTGTCGTCCATCGCCTGGGCGAGAGCCGCGGCGCCGTGCGGGTTGTGCGCGGCATCGACGATCACGGTCGGCGCGATCCCCAGCAGCTGGAGGCGACCGGGCGACGTCGCGCCCTGCAGCCCCTCCGAGACGATCCCGGCGGCGATGGGCTGGGTGGCTCCGCCGATGAGCGATTCGACTGCGGCGACGGCGAGGGCGGCGTTGTGCCCCTGGTGCGCCCCGTACAGCGGCAGGTACTCCTCGATGTACTGGCCCGCGAGACCGCGGATCGTGATGAGCTGACCGCCGACCGCGAGCTTCTGCTCGGCGAGCCCGAAGTCCTCGCCCTCGAACGCGATCGTCGCGCCCTTCTCTGCGGCCACGCGGCGGAGCACCTCGGCCGCCTCGGGGGCCTGCTGCGCGGAGACAACAGCGGCGCCGTCCTTGATGATGCCCGCCTTCACCTGCGCGATCGCGGCGATCGTGTCGCCGAGCCGGTCGGCGTGGTCGATGTCGATCGGCGCGAACACCGCGACGTCGCCATCCGCGGTGTTCGTCGAGTCCCACTCGCCGCCCATGCCGACCTCGAGCACGAGCACGTCCACTGGCGCATCGGCGACCGCCACGAACGCGAGCACGGTCAGCAGCTCGAAGAAGGTCAGCGGGGCGTCGCCCGCGGCCTCCAGCTCGGCGTCGACGATGCCGACGAACGGCTCGATCTCGTCCCAGGCGTCGGCGACGGCCTCATCCGAGATCGGCTCGCCGTCGATCATGATGCGCTCGGTGAACCGCTCCAGGTGCGGACTCGTGAACAGCCCGGTACGCAGGTCGTGCGCCCTGAGCAGGCTCTCGATCATCCGCGCCGTCGACGTCTTGCCGTTCGTGCCGGTGATGTGCACGACGCGGTACGTCTTCTGCGGGTCGTCGAGGAACGCGAGGATGCGGGCGACGCGCTCCTTGCGCGGCTGGACCCAGCGCTCGCCCGCACGGGCCAGAAGGGTCTCGTAGAC
>JAGIAK010000040.1 GCA_017744855.1 Microbacterium sp. | reverse complement strand
CCGACGACCCGATCGCAGCCGCCGGCGCGGCGACGCAGATCGTCGCCGATGCCGGCGGCCGCGTGAGCGCGCGCACCGAGCACGCCGCGGAGGACGGCGGCCAGGCCAGCGCCGAACTCACGCTCCGCATCCCCGCGGATGCCGTGGACGGCGTGCGCGCCGATCTGACCGACCTCGGAACGGTCACCGAGACCGCGCTGGAGTCGTCCGACGTGAGCGCGTCGCAGCGCGACCTCACCACGCGGATCACCACTCTGCGCGCGTCCATCGCGCGGTACACCGACTGGCTGGGGACGGCGGCCGAGACCTCCGATCTGATCGAGCTGGAGTCGGCCATCTCGGAGCGCCAGACGGAGCTCGAGGGCCTGGAGGCCGAGGCACGCGACCTGGACGATCGCGTCGCCATGTCGACGATCACGCTCAGCCTCGCGTCCGAGTACGTTCCGGTCACCACCGCGCCGGAGAACATGGGCGACGCCCTCGCGATCGGCTGGAACGGGTTCGTCGCGTTCTGGGGCGCACTGCTCCTCGGTATCGGGCTCTCTCTGCCCTGGCTCGTCCTGCTGGGCGTGATCGCCGTCGGCGTCGTCTGGCTCGTGCGTCGCAGCCGACGCACCGCTACGGCGTCCGTGCTCTCGACGCCCGTCGCGCCCGATCCCGTGTTGTTCGCCGCCCCTGTCGAGCCGCCGACTCCGCGCTAGTCGTCGAAGAGCCCGCGGATGTCGTCTGCGGTCAACGACTGCGCGAACAGCTCGTCGTCGTCCATGACGGCCGTGAACAGCCGCGCCTTGCGCTGCTGGAGCTCGAGAACCTTCTCCTCGATCGTCCCCGTGGAGATCATCCGGTACACGAACACCTGGCTGGTCTGACCGATGCGGTGCGTCCGGTCGATCGCCTGAGCCTCGGCAGCGGGGTTCCACCAGGGGTCGAGGAGGAACACGTAGTCGGCCTCGGTCAGGGTGAGGCCGAACCCGCCGGCCTTGAGGCTGATGAGGAACACGGGCTGCTCCCCCGCCTTGAACCCGTCGACGACCTCTTGGCGGTGCCTGGTCGAGCCGTCGAGATGCGCGTACGGGATGCCGGCAGCGTCGAGCCGTTCGGCCGCCAGGTCGAGGAACGAGGTGAACTGGCTGAAGACGAGCGCCCTGTGCCCCTCGGCCTGCAGCTCGACCACGCGCTCGAGCAGCGTGTCGAGCTTGCTCGATCCGATCCCCGCATCGTTCTCGTCGACGAGGCCAGGGGCGAGGCTGAGCATCCGCAACAGCGTGAGAGAGCGGAAGACGATGAAGCGGTGGCGGTCGAGATCGGCGAGCAGCCCCAGCACCTTCTGCCTCTCCCGCTGCAGCACCACGTCGTACAGGGCGCGATGGGCGCTGCTGAGCTCGACCTCCAGCAGCTGCTCCTGCTTCGGAGGCAGGTCGGCGGCGACAAGCTCCTTGGTGCGGCGGAGCATGAGGGGGCGGATGCGTCGGCGCAGCTGAGCGAGGCGGCGCTGACGGTACTCTCCGCCCTCCTCGTTCTCGGGGACCTTGCCCTTCTCGATCGGCTGGATGTACCTGTCGCGGAACTTCCGGGCAGAGGGGAAGAGCCCCGGCGCTGCCAGCGCGAGGAGCGCCCAGAGCTCGCCGAGGCTGTTCTCCATGGGAGTGCCGGTGACGGCGTAGGTGACATCGGCGCGGAAGCCAGCGATCGCACGGTGCAGCTTCGTCTTGGGGTTCTTCACGAACTGGGCTTCGTCGAGGATGAGACCGGCCCACTCCGGGCGCGCGAACGCCTTCTCGTCGAGGCGTGCCACCGTGTAGGAGCTGACGACGATGTCGGCGTCCATCGCCCGCGGGTCGTCGAGTCCGCCGGTGCGCTCGACGAGCGACACTCTGAGTCCTGGGGTGAAGCGCGCCGCTTCCGATCGCCACGTGCTGAGCACCGAGGTGGGCGCGAGCACGAGGAAGGGCCGCGTCTCCCCCTCGTCCTTGGCGTGCTGCACGAACGAGAGCAGCTGCAGCGTCTTGCCGAGCCCCATGTCGTCGGCGAGGATGCCGCCGAGTCGGTGCCGCCAGAGGAACGTGAGCCAGTCGAATCCGGTCTTCTGATACGGGCGCAGTTCGGCGTGCACGCCTGAAGGCACCGGCGTGGCAGGCACTCCCGTCGCCTGCCGCAGCCCCTCGGCGGTCGCCCGCCAGCCGACCGCGGCCTCGGTCTCGTCGGCGAGGTCCTCGAACTCCTCCCAGAGGTCGGTCTGGTAGCGGCTGATCCGCGGACCGGTCTCCCATTCGTCGAGCTCGCCCGCCTCCTCGATGAGCTCGCGCAGGCGGTCGAGCGCCGGGTGCGCGAGAGAGAAGTAGCTGCCGTCGACGAGGAGCAGCTTCTTGCGTCCCTTGCTGAGCGCGGTGAACAGCGGCCCGAACGGGATGCTCCTGCCGTCGATGGTCACGATGATCCCGAGGTCGAACCAGTCGGCATCCGTCGTCTCGACCGTCGTCACCTTGACCTCGGGGTCGCCGGTGAGCTCGCGGTAGCTGCGGCGCTCGCCCGTGGTCGTCACCTCGACGCCCGCGGCGGCGAAGGCGGGCACGACGCGGGAGACGAACTCGGCGGCATCGACGTCGTGGAACGAGCCTGACGCGGAGAACCGCGCCGTGGTGTGCTCGGCCCAGATCTGCTCCAGCTCGACGCGGCGCACCGACTCGGCGCGGTGGTCGCGCACCGCGTCGCTGGTGGTGCTCAGCGGCACCCGTCCGAAGCCGCGGTACGCCCACCCGAACTCGTAGGAGACGACGTCGCCGCGCTCGAAAGCGATCGACAGGGTCGGCTCCGGCGCGGGGATCTCCGGCAGCGCCACATCGGACGACGCCCGCACGGGCACACGGCGCGCGAGCAGCGGGTAGGCGTCGCGGAGGAAAGCCTCCTCGTCGCTCGACGGCACGGTGAGGGGCGAGACGGCGGTCAGCAGCGCCCGCACCGGCTCGCTCATCGGGGCTTCCGCCAGCGTCACCCTGATCCGCGAGCCGAGAGCCTCGGCCACGTAGACGCCGGTGCGCCCGATCGGGTGCACGAGCGCGGGATCGACCTCGTCGCCGTCGACCGAGACAACGGCAGAGACGTCGAGCTCACCGTGCGCGCCGCGGTCGATGCGCGCCGAGATCGATGCGGACGATGCCAGCCGCACCTCGGCGCCCTTCTGCGCGGCGACGAGGGGGATGCCGAGGTCGGCACCCGCACGCAGATGACTCCACAGCAGCGTCGACTCGATCTGATCGAGAACGAGCCACTCCCCCGCATTGCCGGACAGGAGCGAGTCGCGGGCGACGCTGAGCAGGTCGCCGAACCAGCGGGTCTGGTCGCGGCCGAACTGCGAGACGTCGCGGCGCACCACGTCCCATCCCGCCTGGCCCTGGATCCAGGAGCCGCTCTGCCTGCTGCGCATCAGCGGGCGGATGCCGAGCAGCAGCTCTCCCGTGTGCTTCGCCACATCGCGCGCCGTCGCCGGCCGCACGGGACGTGGAGCCCAGTGGTTGTCGCCCCTCGCCTCGCGATGACGCAGCTCGACGCCCAACGCGAGCGGGCTGAAAGACGATCCGCCCGTCGGCTCGATCAGGGAGCGCCAGGACGGCGTCTGCGGACGGGCGGTCGGCGCGTCTCCGCCGTCGCGCGCGGGAGGCGTCGCGAGGGTCGTCGCCTGCTGCGCGTACTCGTGGACGTTCGAGGCGAGGAGCGCGGCGACCACGTGCTTGCACCCGGAGCGCACAGGGCAGGAGCAGCGGGTGCTGCGCACTCGACGCTTGCCGCTTGACGCGATGAACACGACCTCGCTGAGATACGTCTCGCCGTTGCTTCCGCGCACATGGGCTTCGAGCTCCTGCTCGTCCTCGTGCCACGACAGGTCGAGCACGTTGCCCTCGCGGAAGTAGGCGAGGCCGCGCGTATACCCGCCGGCGTCCGTGATCTGCATGAGATCTCGGAGATCGACGTGGGGTGCGGGCATGCCGCCATCCTTCCCCCGGCGTCCGACATCGCGGACGACGGGACCGGTCGCCGGGTCAGGCGGCGCGGGCCACCCGCGCCAGCACGCCATGCACGAACGCGCCGGAATCGTCGGTGGAGAACTCCTTCGCGAGCTCCACCGCCTCGTCGATCGCGACGGCCGTCGGCACCTCGTCGTTGAAGAGGATCTCCCAGACGCCGATGCGCAGCAGGGCGCGGTCGACGGCGGGCATCCGCTCGAGCTTCCAGTCACGGCTGTGCGTGGTGATCTGCTCGTCGATCTCGTCGCGGTGATCGATGATCCCGTCGACGACCTCGCGGGCATACAGCCACGACGCCTCGCGAGCGGGCTCGCTGGAGGCGCGCTTCGCCTCGGCGGCGAGCGTGACGGACACCTCATCCCCGCGGACGTCCGCAGAGAAGAGGATGTCGAGAGCGCGCTTGCGCGCCTTCGTCCGGGCGCTCACGCCTTACTTCTCGCGGCCGAGGTAGTCGCCCGTGCGCGTGTCGACCTTGACCTTCGTACCGGTCTCGAGGAACAGGGGCACCTGGATCTCGTAACCGGTCTCGAGGGTGGCGGGCTTGGTGCCGGCCGACGAGCGGTCGCCCTGCAGGCCGGGCTCGGTGTAGGTCACCTCGAGGATGACCGACGCCGGGAGGTCGAGGTAGAGCGGGTTGCCGTTGTTGAGCGCGATGGTGACCTGCTGGTTCTCGAGCAGGAAGTTCTTCGCGTCGCCGACGGTGGCAGCGCCGACCGTGATCTGGTCGAAATCGGTCTGGTCCATGAAGACGTAGCCGTCGCCGTCGGTGTACAGGTAGGTGTAGTCGCGACGGTCGACGTTCTCGATCTCGACCTTGGCGCCCGCGTTGAAGGTCTTGTCGACGACCTTGCCGGTGAGCACGTTCTTGAGCTTGGTGCGCACGAACGCGCCGCCCTTGCCCGGCTTGACGTGCTGGAACTCGACGACGCTCCAGAGCTGGCCCTCGAGGTTGAGGACGACGCCGTTCTTGATGTCTGCGGTAGATGCCATGCGCTGAGAGTTCCGTTCGTGAGTCTGCGGGGCTCGAAGGAGCCGACAGTCGATTCTAAGGGATGAGCGGCTGCGTGCCCGTACGGACGTCGCGCGAGGACCCTAGAGCAGTGCGACGAGCTCCCTGACGGCGTCGGCATAGCCCTCGACGCCTCTGCCGACGATCCGCACGGCGGCGACGTCGTGCAGGTACGAGTGGTGACGGAACTCCTCACGGGCGTACACGTCGGAGATGTGCACCTCGGCGAACGGCAGTCCGATGCCGGTGAGCGCGTCGCGCAGCGAGACGGAGGTGTGCGTCAGCCCGCCGGGGTTGATGACGATGCCTGTACAGTCCTCGCGTGCGGCGTGGATCGCGTCGATGAGGACGCCCTCGTGGTTGCTCTGGATCGCACGCACCTCGAACCCCGCGGCGGCGGCAGCCTCGGTCGTGATCCGCTCGACGTCGGCCAGGGTCGCCGAACCGTAGATCCCCGGCTCTCGCGTGCCGAGCAGGTTCAGGTTCGGCCCGTTCACGAGGAGGAGGCGGTTCATGAACCGATCTCCTGGTACGCGGCGAAGAGCAGCGACTCGTCCGGCGCCTGCAGGACGGTCGGCTTGGCGATGTCGTCGAGCAGGATGAAGCGCAGCATCCCGCCGCGGGTCTTCTTGTCGCGCTGCATCGTGGCGAGCAGCTGCGGCCAGGCTCCTGCACGGTAGGCGGTGGGCAGCCCCAGCGACTCGAGGATCGTGCGGTGACGTTCCGCAGCGGCGTCGGACAGCCGCCCGGCCAGACGGGAGAGCTCGGCGGCGTACAGCATGCCCACCGAGATCGCGGCGCCGTGCCTCCACCGATACCGCTCGGCGTGCTCGATGGCGTGGCCGAGGGTGTGCCCGTAGTTGAGGATCTCGCGCTGCCCCGCCTCACGGAAGTCCTCGGAGACGACGGTCGCCTTCATGCCGACCGCGAGCTCCACTGCGCGGCGGAACTCGGCGCTCTGCGTGTCGACGGCCCGCACCGGGTCGGCCTCGATGATGTCGAGGATCTCCGGTGCCCAGATGAAGCCCGCCTTGACGACCTCGGCGAATCCCGCTGTCGCCTCGTTGGGGCTGAGACTGCCCAGCTCGTCGAGGTCGCCGATCACCGCGCTCGGCGCCCAGAACGCACCGACGAGGTTCTTGCCCTCCGCCGTGTTGATGCCGGTCTTCCCGCCGACCGACGCGTCGACGAGTCCCAGCACGGTGGTCGGCACCTGTACGACCTGCACGCCGCGCAGCCACGTGGCGGCGACGAACCCGGCGAGGTCGGTCACCGCTCCCCCGCCGTAGCCGACGACCGCGTCGGTGCGGGTGAAGTCGGCCTGGCCCATGACCTGCCAGCAGAAGGCGGCGACCTCGATGCGCTTGCCCTGCTCGGCGTCCGGCACCTCGGCGAGCAGCACTTCGCGCTGGCCGTTCTCGGTGTCGGCGAGGAGACGGTCGCGCAGCTCGGCCGCGCGTGCGGCGAGCGTCGGCGGGTGCACGACGAGCACCTTGCGCACGGCGGGCGCCAGCGCGCTCGACACGCGGTCGAGGATGTCGCGGCCGATCGTGATGTCGTAGGGGTCGGCCCCCGTGACGCTGATGGTGGTCGTTGTCATCGCTGTTCTCTCCTCCATGCCGCGATCTCGTCGGCGATCCGCTGCATCGGGCGCCTCGAGGTGTCGAATGTCGCGGTCGCCACTTCTTCGTACAGGTGGCGCCGTTCTTCGAAGATCGTCTTCCATCTCTCCACCGGGTCGTCCCCGGCGAGCAGCGGCCGTCCCCCGCCGGCGATGCGCGCGGCGACGACGTCCGCCGACACCGTGAGGAACGCCACGGGGTGGCTCTTCAGCAGCTCCCGTGTGCCCGCATCGGTCACCGCGCCTCCCCCGAGGGAGACGACTCCCCCCTCGTCGAGGGCATCGGCGACGGCCTCGCGCTCCAGCTCGCGGAAACGGGCCTCGCCGTGCTCGGCGAAGATCGCCGGGATCGGGCCGTGCGCAGCGGCGACGCGCTTGTCGGTGTCGATGAACCGCACCGCGAGCGCGCGCGCCACCCGACGGCCGACGCTGGTCTTGCCCGCGGCCATCGGACCGACGAGCACCAGCGTGAGCGGCTCAGCCTCGCTCGTCATGCGCGATGAGCGCGGCCTCGGACGCGGGAGCGGTACGCAGCTCGGCGGGAATCGCCGCGAGGTAGCCCTCGAGGTTGCGGCGCGTCTCGCGGATGCTGTCGCCGCCGAACTTCTCCAGCACGGCGTTCGCCAGCTCGACGGCCACCATCGCCTCGGCGACGACACCGGCCGCGGGCACGGCACACACGTCGGAGCGCTGGTGGTGCGCCGTGGCGTCCTCGCCGGTGGCGACGTCGATCGTGCGCAGCGCGTGCGGCACGGTGGCGATCGGCTTCATGCCTGCCCTGACGCGCAGGACGGTGCCTGTGGACATGCCGCCCTCGGTGCCACCCGCACGGTCGGAACCGCGGGTGATGCCGTCGGCGGTGGCGAAGAGCTCGTCGTGCGCGGCGGAGCCACGGCGACGGGTGGTCTCGAAGCCGTCGCCGACCTCGACGCCCTTGATGGCCTGGATGCTCATGAGCGCCTGCGCGAGACGGGCGTCGAGACGGCGGTCCCAGTGCACGTGCGAACCGAGCCCCGGAGGCAGGCCGTAGGCGAGCACCTCGACGATGCCGCCCAGAGTGTCCCCGTCCTTCTTGGCGTCGTCGACCTCTGCCACCATGAGTGCGGAGGTGGCGGCGTCGAAGCAGCGCAGCGGATCGGCGTCGAGCGCGTCGACGTCGTCGGGGGTGGGCAGCGGAGATCCCTCAGGCACCTGCACGGGACCGATCGAGAGCGTGTGGCTGACCAGACGGATGCCGAGCTCGCCGAGGAAGGAACGGGCGATCGCACCGAGCGCCACGCGGGCGGCCGTCTCCCTGGCGCTCGCACGCTCGAGGATCGGACGGGCCTCGTCGAAGTCGTACTTCTGCATGCCGACGAGGTCGGCGTGCCCCGGACGGGGACGCGTCAGCGGGGCGCCTCGACCGCGGGACTTGTCGGTGAGATCCACCGGTTCGGGGTTCATCACCTCGGTCCACTTCGGCCACTCGGTGTTGCCGATGCGCAGCGCGATGGGGCTGCCCAGCGTCTTGCCGTGCCGCACGCCGCCCGAGATGGAGAGCTCGTCCTGCTCGAACTTCATGCGCGAGCCGCGGCCGTAGCCGAGCTTGCGTCGTGCGAGGTCGGCCTGGATGGCCTCGGAAGACACCGGGACGCCGGAGGGAAGGCCCTCCATGACGGCAATGAGTTCTGGACCGTGCGATTCGCCGGCCGTGAGCACGCGGAGCATTGCTCTAGTCTCCCACGAGCGCGGAGCGCTCTCGTCCCTCATGTCGCGAGAGGGCTCGCCACTCAGGCGACGGCCGCGCGCATCGCGGCGACGACCGCCGCCTCGTCGGGGAGCGGCTGCTCCTGGTCACCAGCGAGGAAGAGCCGGATCTGGCGCACGGCCTGGTGCAGCAGCATCCCGAATCCGGAGACGATCTCGCCGTCTCCCCAGCTCGCCGCCAGCGCCGAGGGCCACGGTGCGTACGCCGCGTCGAACAGCACGCCTCCGGCGGCCAAGGGTTCGACGACATCGGCCGGGAGCTCCGTACCGCTGGGCAGCGTGGCGATCGTGAGATCGACCTCGCCCGCAGGAGCCTCGAACACGGTCGCCGTGACGGCGAGCCCGAGCCGCTCCCCCCGGGCCCGCAGCCCGGCCGCACGCTCCGGCCGGCGGGCGCGCACCTCAACGCTCGTGACGCCCAGCTCGGCCGCTGCGGCCAGCGCCGACGCCGCCGTCGCACCGGCGCCCAGGATGCGCACCCGTGCCGCCTCTCGCACGCCGCGTTCCGCGAGGGCGTCGACGATGCCGCCGACGTCGGTGTTGCACCCCCTGGGCCCGTCTCCTCCGAGGAGCAGCGTGTTCACGGCGCCGGTGGCCTCCGCGTGTCGGTCACGATGCGCGGCAGCGCGGTAGGCCGCCTCCTTGAGCGGCATGGTCAGCGAGAGTCCGCGCCAGGATCCGTCGAGCGATGACAGCGCCTCCGTGAATCCGTCCTCCGGCACCTGCCTGCGCCCGTACTCCCAGTCCAGCCCGAGCACGCCGTACGCCGCCGCATGCAGCTGCGGGGACTTCGAGTGCGAGATGGGATCGCCCCAGACGGCGAGCCTGGTACTGCTCACTTGCTGCAGCCGCCGTCAGGGTTCGCCTTGCACCAGGCATCCCACTGCTTGATCGCCTGCTGGTGCTGCTCGTAGGTCTCGGAGAACACGGTCTCCCCCGTCGCCAGGTTCACCGTGACGAAGTAGAGCCACGGACCGTCGGCAGGGTGCATCGCGGCGTCGATCGCGGCGTCGCTGGGACTCGCGATCGGCGTCACCGGGAGCCCGGTGTTCACGTAGGTGTTCCACGGGTTCGGGTCGGCGAGGGCTTCGGCGGAGCTGGAGACGACGCCCTCGTGCAGCGAGCCGTAACCGTACTGCGCCGTGGAGTCCATCTGCAGCTTCATGTCGATGTCGAGGCGGTTCTGGATCACCCTGGACACCTTCGGGAAGTCGTCGGTTCGCCCCTCGCGCTGGATGATCGACGCGATCGTGAGGATGCGCTCGGCGTCGGCATCCGGCACGCCGGCCTTCGTGAGGGATTCGCGGGTGCGGTCCACCATGCGTGCGACGATGTCCGTCGGCGTCGCGCCGGGATCGAACGTGTACACGGCGGGGAAGAGCCACCCCTCCAGGTTCTGCGCTCCCACCCCGTAGGCGGCGGGGTCGGCGACGGCCGCCTGCACCTCCTCCTCGGAGAAACCGAGGCTGTCGGCGATGATCGGCACGATCGTGGTGAGCGTGCCGCCCTCGGGAACCGCCACCGTGTTCTGGAGCTTGCTGTCCGGGTTCTTCAGCGCGGCCAGCGCGTCGGCCGCCGTCATCTTCTTCTGCAGCTTGTACACGCCGGGATAGAAGGTGACGGCGACGTTCTCCTTGACCAGGTAGTCGTAGAACACGTCGGCCGTCTTCGTGACACCGGCCTCGAACAGCGCCCTGGAGACGGGCTTGCCCGTGTCCCCCTCGCGGATGGTCACCGTGGCCTCGCCGGTCGCCATGCCGGGATCCCAGTCCTTGGGCTCACCCCATCCCATGGCGTCGTTGATCTTGTCGCCGTAGGTGTTCATGACCCAGACGCCGCCGGCGGCGAGACCGCCCAGCAGGGCGAGGACGATGATCAACGCGACGAGACAGCCGGTGCGACGCTTCTTCTTCGTCGGAGCGGCGGGCTCGTCATGGTCTCCGTGGAAGAGGTCTTCGAGACCTCCGCTCTTCGGACGCTGCGCGGTCTCCTCTGCGGACGGCGCGACGGCCGGGGTCTCCGCCTGAGCGGATACCGGCGCGGCCGGAGCGGGTGCCGGGACGGCGGGCTCCTCGGCCGCGGATGCCGCCGGTGTGTTCTGGGCCGGGACGGGGGGCGTGGCCGAGCGCGGCGCAGGGACGTCCTGTTCGGCCGGGTTCAGCGGAGCTGGAGCGCTCGCCGGGGCGGAGGTCTGCGCGGCCTCGCGCGCCGCACGGCGCGAACCGGGAGCAGGAGGCGTGGTGTCGACGGTCGGGATCTGACGCGTCGGGTCGGGGAGGTTCTCGAACAGGTCGCCCAGACGGGCGTCCGGATCGTGCTGGGGGGAGGCACTCTCACGTTCGGGCATTGTCAGCGGGACTCCTCGTCGAGCGGGATCGTGGCGCCGGGCGGGTTCCCGGTGCTCTTCTCCGTATCGATCGCCTGCTGCAGCAGAACCACCGCGGCGACCTGATCCACAATGCTACGAGAGTTCTTCTGCGTTCTCCCCGAAGAGCGCAGGGCGGCGTGTGCGGTCACCGTGCTCAACCGCTCGTCCACCAACCGCACCGGGGTGCCGGTGCGGTCCTGCAGAGCAGCGGCGAACTCCCTTGCATCCGTGGTCGACGCCGTGTCCGCGCCCTGCATGTTCACGGGGAGCCCAACGACGAGTTCCAACGGTTCGTACTCCGCGACCAGCTCGGCGATCCTGCCGATCGACCCGTCGTCGCGCTGGACCGTCTCGACGGGCACTGCGAGCATCCCGTCGGGGTCGCACCGGGCGACACCGACGCGGGCTCTGCCCACGTCGATGCCCAGCCGTACGCCGCGGCGGAACCCGCTCACGCTGCCTGCAGCTCCTGGGACACGGCCTCCAGCGCGGCGGTCAGGGCCGCTGCATCCGTCCCGCCTCCCTGCGCGACGTCGTCACGCCCGCCGCCGCCACCGCCGAGCACGCCGGCCGCGCGCTTGGCCAGCACACCAGCCTTCGCACCAGCCGCACGTGCCGCGTCGTTCGTGGCGACGACGACCACCGGCCGGCCGTTGACCACGGCGCCGAGAGCGACGACAGCCGCCTCGGAGCCGAAGCGGTCGCGCACGCCCAGCACGATGTCGCGGAGGTCGTCGGCCGAGGCGAGGTCGCCCAGCGACTGCGCGGCGACCCGGAACGCCCCGATGCGCACCGCGGCGTCGGCGATGGCCGGCACCTGTCCGGCGCGCTCCTTCGCCTCGAACTGCGCGATCCGCTTCTCCGCGGCCTTGAGGCTCGCTGCGAGGTCGGCGACGCGCTCGCTGAGCTGCTCGCGCGGCGTCTTCAGCGAGGCGCTCAGCTGCGACACCAGGGCGCGCTCGGCGGCGAGCTCACGGAAGGCGTCCTGCCCGACGAGCGCCTCGATGCGTCGGTTCGACGCGCCGACCGACGACTCGCCGACGATGCTGACGAGGCCGATCTCGGCGCTGGAGCTCACGTGCGTGCCCGCGCAGAGCTCACGCGACCAGGGGCCGCCGATGTCGACCATGCGCACGACGTCGCCGTACTTCTCGCCGAACAGCGCCATGGCGCCGGCTTCCTTGGCCTCGTCGAGCGAGACGATGCGGGTGGTGACCTCGAGCGCGTCCTGGACGGCGCGGTTGGTGATCTCCTCGATCTCGGTGCGCGTCTCCGCGGAGAGCGCCTGCGACCAGGAGAAGTCGAAGCGCATGTACCCGGCGCGGTTCAGCGAGCCGGCCTGCGTCGCGGTCTTGCCGAGCGTGTCACGCAGGGCCGCATGCACGAGGTGCGTGGCGGAGTGCGCCTGACGGGCGGCCCGACGATTCGCGGCGTCGACGACCGTCGTGGCGGCGTCGTCGACGGCGACCGTGCCGCGGCTGACCTCGACCGTGTGGCTGATGAGGCCTGGCACTGGCCGCTGCACGTCGAGCACCTCGAGCTCGAAGCCGGGGCCGACGATGGCGCCCTTGTCGGCGACCTGGCCACCCGACTCGGCGTACAGCGTCGTCTCGGCCAGCACGACCTCGGCGATCTGGCCCTCAGAGGCGCTCTTGACGGGCTGCCCGTCGACGAGGATGCCGAGGATGCGCGACTCGACCTCGAGCGCGGTGTAGCCGTCGAAGCCGGTCTCGCCGAGCGCGCGCAGGTCGCGGTAGATCGAGACGTCGGCCAGCTGGCGTTTGCGGTTGCGGGCGTCGGCCTTGGCGCGGGCGCGCTGCTCCTGCATGAGCGTGTCGAACGCGGTCCGATCGACGGCGAGCCCCGCCTCCTCGGCGACCTCCAGCGTGAGGTCGATCGGGAATCCGTAGGTGTCGTGCAGCAGGAAGGCCTCGGAGCCGCTGAGGGTCGTGCCCCCGCCCTTCTTGGTCTCGTCGAGCGCCAGATCGAGGATCGTCGAGCCCTGTGCGAGCGTGCGGCGGAAGGTCTCCTCCTCGGCGAAGGCGGCGGCCGACAGCGTCGACCAGTCCGACTCGAGCACGGGGTACGCCGACTTCATCGCGTCGCGCGAGGTGGCGAACAGCTCGGGGAAGGTGGGCTCGTCGACGCCGAGCAGGCGCATCGCGCGCACGGTGCGACGCATCAGACGACGCAGGATGTAGCCGCGTCCCTCGTTGGAGGGGCGCACGCCGTCGGAGAGCAGCATGAGCGAGGAGCGCACATGGTCGGCGATGACGCGGAAGCGCACGTCGTCCTCGTGGACCTTGCCGTAGGTGCGACCGGAGAGCTCGACGGCGCGGTCGAGCACCGGGCGCACCTGGTCGGTCTCGTACATGTTCTCGACGCCCTGCTTGAGGAACGCGACGCGCTCCAGTCCCATGCCGGTGTCGATGTTCTTCATCGGGAGTTCTCCGACGATGTCGAACTCCGTCTTGCCGCGGATGTTCTCGATGAAGTCCTGCATGAACACGAGGTTCCAGATCTCCAGGAACCGGCTGTCGTCGGCGGCGGGACCGCCGTCCTTGCCGTACGCGGGGCCGCGGTCGAAGAAGATCTCGCTGTCGGGACCGCCGGGACCGGGCTGGCCGGTGTTCCAGTAGTTGTCCGCCCGTCCGAGACGCTGGATACGCTCGGGCTTCAGGCCGATGATGTCGCGCCAGATCGCCTCGGCCTCGTCGTCGGTCTCGTAGACGGTGACCCAGAGGTCCTTCTCGTCGAAGCCGAGCCCGCCGTCCGCCTCGGAGCTGGTGAGCAGCTCCCAGGCGTAGCGGATGGCGCCCTCCTTGAAGTAGTCGCCGAACGACCAGTTGCCGAGCATCTGGAAGAAGGTGCCGTGACGCGCGGTGCGCCCGACCTCTTCGATGTCGTTGGTGCGGATGCACTTCTGCAGGTCGGCGATACGCGGGTGCGGAGCGGGGACGACGCCGGTGAGGTACGGGATCATCGGGACCATGCCCGCGACCGTAAACAGCAGCGAGGGGTCGTCGCTGACCAGGGAGGCCGACGGGACGATGAGGTGGTCATTCTTCTCGAAGAAGTCGAGATAGCGCTGCGCGATCTCCGCAGTTTTCATAGGGGTGCCGGGTGTCCTTGCGTACAGGGTGGGGAAAGACCGCGCCAGGCGCGGGAGGAGTCAGTCGTCGGCGGGCTCGGTGAGCCGCGCCTCCTGCTCGCGGTAGGCGTCGCCGATGATCGCGGTGAACTCGTTGATCCTGGCGTCGACCTCGGCGAGGATGTCGTGGCCGCGCGGATCCTTGTTCATGAAGTGCGCCGCGACGAAGCCGCCGATCACACCGATCAGGAACCACAGCACGTTCTTCATGTCGTCATCCTTGCCATCCGACCGCGGGGCGCGGTGCTCCCATCGTATGCGTAAACGACAGGAGGCGTCGGGTCACCCCGACGCCTCCTGTGTGAGAAACGCTGTATCAGCGAGCCGCGTAGTACTCGACGACGAGCTGCACTTCACAGGTCACGGGGACCTCGGCGCGCTTCGGACGACGGACCAGGCGGGCCTGGAGCTTGTCGAGCTCGACCTCGAGGTAACCCGGGACCGGGGGGAGCACCTCGGCGTGACCGCCGGCCGCTGCCACCTGGAAGGGCTCGGTGCCCTCGCTCTTGGGCTTGACGTGGACGAGCTGACCCGGCTTCACGCGGAACGACGGGCGGTCGACGAGCTGGCCGTCGACGAGGATGTGACGGTGCACGACGAGCTGGCGAGCCTGCGCGGTGGTGCGGGCGAAGCCCGAACGCAGCACGAGGGCGTCGAGACGCATCTCGAGGAGCTCGACGAGGTTCTCACCGGTCAGGCCCTCCTGGCGACGGGCCTCGTTGAACGTGTTGCGCATCTGCTTCTCGCGGATGCCGTACTGCTCGCGCAGACGCTGCTTCTCACGCAGACGGACGGCGTAGTCGCTGTCGGCCTTGCGCTTGGTGCGGCCGTGCTCGCCCGGAGCGTAAGGACGCTTCTCGAGGTAGCGGGCGGCCTTGGGGGTGAGGGCCACGCCGAGGGCGCGGCTGAGACGCACCTTGCGGCGGTCCTGGGACTTCGTGGTCACGAAGCTGTCCTTCCGATGACGCGGTCGCGGCTTTCGCGACTCGCGGACGTATCACCCGCGTCCTGCCTTGGAGCGCACGCCGGGGCGCCAGCAAGGTGGGGTGTGGACGAGGAGATGCCCGAAAACTCGGTTTCGAGCCGATCCAGTCTAACAGATCGCCGGTCACTCCCTCGGGACGCCGCGGATCGTCGCGTCCTCGAGCACCGCATCGGCCCTCACCGGGCCGGGACCGCCGGCCGTGAGCCAGACGATCGCCATCAGGAGCGCGCCGACCGCGACTCCCGTTCCCGCCGCGAGGTAGCCCTGCGTCAGCACCCAGCCGACGGCGACGACGAGAAGCAGCGTGCAGACGGCGGCGGCCCACAGGGGCATCGTGCGCGGCCGCTCGCGCGGCCAGAGTCGCTCGATGGGCGGGACGATCACGCAGAACACCCCGATCACGGCGACGATCGCCAGCAGCCACGGGATGCGGGTGATCCACCATTCCGGTGTCAGCACGGGCGGGAACGGGAGGCCGGCCGCGAGCTGGGCGCCGACCACGACGGCCATCGCCACCGTGTGCCACAGGTAGATCACCATCCCGTACATCCCCAGTGCGCCGATCGTGACGAGCACGGGACGCAGGCGCATCATGGCCCGGATGGCGGGTTGCAGCAGGGTGAAGAGGTAGACCTGGGCGAGGCCGAGCAGGAGCAGCACCACGGTCGGCGGATTGAGGTTCGCGATCATGTCGGGGTCGTATCCCATACCGAAGACGGCGACGCAGATCAGACCGTAGGCGACCGCCGCGAGGAGCAGCAGCAGCCAGCGAGGTCGACGGGAGTACCACTGGTCGCGCACGCCGAACCCGAGCTGCTGCACGAACAGCCAGAGGAAGAGCCAGTTCAGTGCACCCAGCGGGAGTCCGGCGTAGCGGCCGAGGAGATCGACGGCCACGACGAGCGCGGCGAGCGTCAGATACGTCGGCCAGGCCGCCCGGTGATGGAACCAGGCCATCAGGGGCACGAACGAGGTGCAGATCGCGTAGACGGCGATGAACCACAGGGGCTCGGCCAAGCGGAATGCGAAGGTGCGGAGGAACTCGGGGTCCGCTCCGCAGAGAGCCATCACGCCGATCACGAGGAGCACGCCCACCATGGCGAACAGCACGGGGCGGGCGAGCCGCAGCGCCCTCACCCTGATGTACTCCCCCGCCGTCTCGCCGCGATGACGCAACCGACGCCAGGTGGTGATGCCTGCGAACCCGCCCGCGATGAAGAACGTCGGCATGATCATGCCTATCCAGGTGATCCCGGCCAGCGGCGACCACCCGGCGAGGGCGTTGAACGCCCTCAGCGGATCACCGCCGATGCCCATCTGCAGCGCGTGCAGCAGCACGACGATCGGCAGGCAGATGGCCCGCACGAAGTCGATCGAGAGGTCGCGGTCGGGCGGGATGCGCAGAGGACGTCGTGACACGTGCCCACTGTAGGGCCGGCGCACATCGCCGACCGGGATTTCAGCGGTCGCCGAGGATGCGGCGGATGCGCTCGAGCCGGGCGGAGACGTCGCGCTCGGCCCCGAGGTTCTTCGGCTCGTAGTACCGACGGCCCTGGAGCTCGTCCGGGAGGTACTGCTGAGGGAGGATGCCGTACTCGCTGTCGTGCGGATACACGTAGCCTCGGCCGTGGCCGAGTTGCTTCGCTCCGGGGTAGTGCGCATCGCGCAGGTGCAGCGGCACCCGCCCGAAGCCCCCGGCGCGGATGTCGGCGATGGCCGCGTCGATCCCGACGTAGGCGGCGTTGGACTTGGCGGTCGTCGCGAGGTACACCGTGGCTTCGGCGAGGGGTATGCGCCCCTCTGGCATGCCGATGAAGGCGACGGCATCAGCGGCGGCGACGGCGATGCCGAGCGCCTGCGGGTCGGCGAGACCGACGTCTTCCGATGCGGAGATCACGAGCCGCCTCGCGATGAACCGGGGGTCCTCCCCCGCCTCGATCATCCTGGCGAGGTAGTGCAGCGCGGCGTCGGGATCGGAGCCGCGGATCGACTTGATGAACGCGCTGATCACGTCGTAGTGCTCATCGCCCTGCCGGTCGTACCTGAGCAGCGCCTTGTCGACGGCCTGTGCGACGTCGTCTGCGGAGACCTCGGGCACGGCCACCGTCTCGGCATCCTCACCCGCCGCCTGCGCACCGGCCTCCTCATCCTCGTCGCCCCCGCCGACCTCAGCCGTCGACAGCGCGACGGCCGCCGCGGCCTCGAGACCGGTGAGCGCGCGTCTGGCGTCGCCAGACGCCAACCTGATCAGCGCGGCGCGCGCATCCTCTGCGAGCGTCACCGACCCGTGCAGTCCTCGCGCGTCGACCACGGCCCTGTCGACGAGCACGCCGATGTCGTCGTCGGTCAGCGGCTGCAGGGTCAGCAGCAGGGACCGCGAGAGCAGCGGCGAGATCACCGAGAACGACGGGTTCTCGGTGGTGGCCGCGATGAGGAGCACCCAGCCGTTCTCGACGCCGGGCAGCAGTGCATCCTGCTGCGCCTTCGTGAAGCGGTGGATCTCATCGAGGAAGAGGATCGTGGTCTGGCCGTACAGGTCGCGCTGGGTGATCGCCTCCTGCATCACCTCTCGCACGTCTTTGACGCCGGCCGTGATCGCAGAGAGCTCGACGAAGCGCCGCCCAGACGAGCGGGCGATCGCCTGCGCGAGAGTCGTCTTTCCGGTGCCTGGAGGCCCCCAGAGGATGATCGACACCGCGCCGGGAGACGCCGCGGCGGGATCGGCCAGCGCGACGATCGGCGATCCGGCGCGCAGCAGGTGCTTCTGACCGGCGACCTCGGCGAGCGACACGGGGCGCATGCGCACGGCGAGGGGCGTCTGCCCGGAGAGCAGCGCGGCGGCGGAGGTCATGCATCCAGGCTAATGCGAACCGCCGACACGGGGGCGTGCCGCCTCCGTGGACGGACGGGAAAGACCTCCCGACGGCGATAGGCTGGCGATTCACGTCACGAGAGGGAGCACGGCATGGCCGCACGCGGTTCCAAGAACGCACAGCAGGCGCGCACGCAGGCGGAGCGCGCCCGGCTGCACGCGGCGCGCAACGCCTGGCACGAGGGCCAGCTCCGACGCCGGGTGCGGGACAACACCATCGCCAGCATCGTCGGCGGGCTCATCGTGGTGGCGGCGATCGGCAGCCAGGTCGCCCACGCGCAGGTCACGGCACCCGAGCCGACGCCCTCCCCTTCCGTCGCACCGAGCGAGTCCCCGGCGCCCGAGCAGACCCCCGCTCCCGACGAGACGCCCGCACCCGAGACCACCGACGCTCCCGCCGAGTGACACTCCGCTCCTCCCTGCGCGCACTGTCGTACTAGGCTGAAGGTCGTCCTTTCCGCCTCCCGCGGCCGTACCGCGCAAGGAGAATCATCGTGTCTGCCACCGAGTCCTCGAAGCCGACTCCCCCCATCCCCGCTCCCCCGGCCGTGCCGATGCCGCGCAAGCTGCCGACGCCCGCCGCTGCCGCGCCCGCCGCTGCCGCCGCTCAGCCGCCGACGTCTTCGCCCGAAGACGTGCAGAAGTGGGGCCGCGTGTCCGAAGACGGGACCGTCGAGGTCCTCGAGGGCGGCGACTGGCGCGTCGTCGGCCAGTACCCCGACGGCACCCCTGAGGAGGCTCTCGCCTACTTCGTGCGCAAGTACGACGACATCGCCTTCAAGGTGCACGCGCTGGAACAGCGCCACCAGGCGGGCGGCGCGTCTGCGAGCGATCTGGCCAAGCAGGCCGGCCACGTGCTCGAGGAGGCCACCGATGCTGCGGCCGTCGGCGATCTGGCCGGTCTCCGCGACCGACTGAACGCGCTCACCGCGTCGCTGTCCGAGGCGACGGCCGAAGAGGCCAAGCAGGCGAAGGAGCTCGTCGACAAGGCGATCGCCGAGCGCACCGTCCTCGTGGAGAAGGCCGAGGCGATCGCGGCCCGCGACCTCTCGAAGGTGCAGTGGAAGCAGGTCACCGCCGAGCTCGGCGAGCTGTTCGACCAGTGGCAGGCCCACCAGCAGACCGGACCGCGTCTGTCGAAGAGCGTCTCTCAGCAGCTGTGGAAGAGGTTCCGCGACGCCAGGGCGGTCGTCGACAAGCAGCGTCGCTCGTTCTACTCCGAGCTGGACGACGCGCACAAGGTCGCCCGCGACGCCAAGACGCGTCTCGTCGAGCGTGCAGAAGCCCTCGCCCCGCGTGGTGTCGACGGCATCCCCGCGTACCGCACGCTGCTCGACGAGTGGAAGACCGCAGGGCGTGCGGGCCGCAAGGCCGACGACGCGCTCTGGGCGCGGTTCAAGGCCGCCGGCGACGCCCTCTACTCGGCGCGTGCCGAGCAGGCTGCCGCCGAAGAGGCCGACTCGGCCCCGAAGATCGAGGCTCGCCAGGCGCTCCTCGAAGAGGCGAAGGCCGTCGCCGACGAGGCGAACATCAAGCGCGCCCGTGCACTGCTCACCGGCATCCAGCGCCAGTGGGACGAGATCGGCCGCATCTTCCCCCGCGAGAAGGAGCGGGCGCTCGACGACCGCCTGCGCGTGATCGAGCAGGCCCTCAAGGCCCGCGAAGAGGTCGACTGGAAGAAGAACAACCCCGAGACCAAGGCGCGCGCCAACGACATGAGCTCGCAGCTGCTCGAAGCCATCGAGAAGCTCGAGTCCGAGCTCGCCGACGCAGAGAAGTCGGGCGACGCGAAGGCCGCCAAGGCCGCGGCCGAGGCGCTCGAAGCGCGTCGCGCCTGGCTCAACGCCCTCGGCGGCTGACGGGTTCTCCACAGAAGCCGACACCGGTCCTCGAACGCGGGATGCACTGCGCCACACTGGCGTGATGCATCCCGCGTTCCTGTATCTGCCCGGCGAGCGGCTCGCGTTGCCCGAGCTCAGCGCAGCCCGGCTCGACGGCCTCGTCGTCGAGGTGGGCGAGTGCTACATCCCCGCCGACCTCGTGGAGGGACCGGACGTGCGCGCCGCTTCTCTCGCCCCGCTGCTGCCCCCTGGCACGGCGGCGGCGGGCCCGAGTGCGGCCTGGGTGCACGGTGCCGGCGACCGACCGCCGACCCGCCACCACGTGCGCCGTGCGGTCGGCCACCGGTTGCGACTCCCCCAGCACCGCAGGCTGGTCTTCCACGACGCATTCGTGCCCGCCTCCGATCGCGTCCTCACTGGAGGCGTCTGGGTCACGACGGTCACACGCACACTGTGCGATCTCGCTCGGGGACTGCACCGTGACCCCACGCTGCTGCCGTGGCTGCGGTTGCTCGCTGCCGCTGCACCCGACCGCGTGCAGGCCGCCGTCGAGAGCATCACTGCGTACCCCACGGCCGCAGGGTCGCTCAGGGCGCTGTCGACGCTGACGCGCCTCGCCGATCGTGCAGCGGTGTCTCAGGAAGAGGTGACGCGATAGACGTCGTAGACGGCGTCGATACGGCGCACGGCGTTGAGCACGCGGTCGAGATGCACGGCGTCGCCCATCTCGAACACGAACCGGCTGAGCGCGAGCCGCTCGTCGGTGGTCGACACGGTCGCGGAGAGGATGTTCACGTGGTGCTCGCTGAGCACGCGCGTGACGTCGGAGAGCAGACCGGAGCGGTCGAGGGCCTCGACCTGGATCTGCACGCGGAAGACGCTCTTCGTGGTCGGCGCCCACGACACCTCGACGAACCGGTCCTGATCCTCTTCGCTGCTGAGCGCCTTGACGTTCACGCAGTCCGCACGGTGCACGGACACGCCGCTCCCGCGCGTGACGAAGCCGACGATCGGGTCGCCGGGCACCGGGGTGCAGCACTTCGCGAGCTTGACGAGGATGTCCGCCGCACCGCGCACGAGCACACCGGAGTCCCCGGCACGGGGCTCACGCGTGGTGACGCGGCCCGGCAGGTCGATGGCGCCGGTCGTCGCATCGTTGGCTGCGACCAGGGCCGTGACCTTCTCCAGCACCGATTGCGTGGAGATGTGGCCCTCGCCGACCGCGGCGTAGAGGGCGGACACGTCCTCGTAGCGGAGCTGGTGGGCGACCTCGGCGAACGAGTCCTGGCTCATCAGACGCTGCAGAGGCAGGTTCTGCCGGCGCATCGCCCTGGCGATGGCCTCCTTGCCCTGCTCGATGGCCTCCTCGCGGCGTTCCTTCGTGAACCAGCCGCGGATCTTGTTCCTCGCGCGGGTGCTCTTGACGAAGCCCAACCAGTCCTGGCTGGGACCGGCATCCGGATTCTTCGAGGTGAACACCTCGACCACGTCGCCGCTCTTCAGCTCGGACTCCAACGGCACCAGCCTGCCGTTCACCTTGGCGCCCATCGTGCGATGGCCGATCTCGGTGTGCACGGCGTACGCGAAGTCGACGGGGGTCGCGCCGGAGGGAAGGCCGATCACGCGGCCCTTCGGCGTGAAGACGTAGACCTCCTTGGCGCCGATCTCGAAGCGCAGGGAGTCGAGGAACTCGCCGGGGTCGGCCGTCTCGGCCTGCCAGTCGGAGATGTGAGCGAGCCAGGCCATGTCGGCATCCGCCGCACGCACCTCTGCCTTGCCGCCGTTCATCCGCTCCTTGTACATCCAGTGCGCTGCGACACCGTACTCGGCCTGCTGGTGCATCTCCTGCGTACGGATCTGGATCTCGACGGTACGACCGGCCGGTCCGATCACGGTCGTGTGCAGCGACTGGTACAGGTTGAACTTCGGGGTGGCGATGTAGTCCTTGAACCGCCCGGGCAGCGGCGTCCACCGCGCGTGGATCGCACCGAGGACCGCGTAGCAGTCGCGCACAGAAGCGACGATGACACGGATGCCGATGAGGTCGTAGATGTCGTCGAACTCGCGGCCCCGGATCACCATCTTCTGGTAGACGGAGTACAGCTGCTTCGGGCGACCGACGACCTTGCCGCGGATGCGCAGATCGCGGAGGTCCTCGTCGATCTCCTGCACGACCTGGCCCAGGTACTTCTCGCGCTGCGGGGTGCGCTGTGCGATGAGGCTGTGGATCTCGTTGTAGATCTTCGGGTGCAGCACGGCGAACGAGAGGTCCTCGAGCTCCGACTTGATCGCCTGGATGCCGAGGCGATTGGCCAGAGGCGCGTAGATCTCGAGCGTCTCCTTGGCC
>JAGIAK010000003.1 GCA_017744855.1 Microbacterium sp. | reverse complement strand
CTGATCCTGGTGAGGGTCAGATGCCCTGCCAGGCGGGCTTGTTGTCGTAGGTGTAGCGGTAGTAGTCGGCCAGCTGCAGCTTCGATGCCGCGGCCTCGTCGACCACGACCCCCGCTGCCGCCGACGGGCCGTCGTTGCGCACGGTGACCGTGAAGTTCGCGGTTCCCTGGAGCGGGACGGACGGCGTCGACGTGGTCTTGGTGACGACGATGTCGGCCGAGGGGGCGAGGGGCTTGTCGACCGTCGACGTGTTGTTCGACGGGTCGGGGTCGGGCGTCGGCGAGGTCACGGTGGCCGTGTTGGTCACGGTGCCGGTGACGGCGACGCCCCAGCTTCCGGTGACGTGCACGACCTTCTGCGCCGAGGGCGCGAGATCGCCGAGCGCGCAGACGAGGGTGCGACCGTCGAGCGTGCAGCCGCCGTCGTTCGACGTATAGGTGAAGCCGGCCGGCAGGGTGTCGGTGAGCGACACGGCCCTCGCGGTCGACGGACCGCCGTTGGTGACGGTGAGCGTGTAGGTGTAGCTGCCGCCGGGGACGGGCGTGGCCGGTGCCGTCTTCACGACGCGCACGTCGGCGCTCTGCACGATCTCGACGTCGGCGGAGTCGGAGTTGTTCGCCGGGTTGGAGTCGCGGGCCGGCGAGGCGACGGATGCCGTGTTGCGCACCGTGCCAGCGGGGGCGTCGGCCGCGACGACCGCGTTGACGACGACCGTGCTGGTCGCGCCGCTGGCGAGCGTCGCCCACCCGCAGTGCACGGACCCTGCGGTCGGCTGGCTGCACTGGGCGCCGGCGGGGGTGACCACCGAGGTCACCGTGAGCCCGGTCGGGACGGTGTCGTCGAGCACCGCGTTGACGGCGTCCGACGTTCCGTTGTTGCGGACGACGAGGGTGTACGACACGGTGCCTCCGGCCGCGACCTGCGGCGCCGACGCGGTCTTGGTGACCTGGAGGTCGGCGATGATCGTCGGCTGGAAGCTCGTGGACGACACGTTGTTCGACGGATCGGGGTCGGGGGTGCTGCTGGTGACGCTCGCCGAGTTCTGCACGACGGCCCCGGCCCCGGCCGCGAGGTTGGTGACGATCTGGATGGTCACGGTGGCGCCCGTGGGGATCGTGCCCAGGTCGCAGCCGAGCACGCCGGCGTTCATCGCGCAGGTCCCCTGCGATGGGCTCGAGCTGACGAACCCGGTCTCGGGGTCGAGCGGGTCGGTCACCCGCACGTCGCGTGCGTCGGACGGGCCGGCGTTGTGCACCGTGAGCGTGTAGGTCACGGGCTGGCCGGCGACGGGGGCGTTCGGCGCGTACGTCTTGACGATGGAGAGGTCGGCCGATGCCGTCAGCGTGCCGGACGCCGTCGCCGTGTTGTTGCCGGGGTTCGGGTCGGTGAGCGTGCCCGAGACGGATGCCGTGTTGGTGAGCGCGGCGCCGGGGGCGAGCGACGGCGACACCGTGCCGGTGACGGTGATCGTCGTCGTCGCGCCGAGCGTGAGGTTGGGCAGCGAACAGGTGACGGTGCCGGTGCCGGTGCAGGTGCCAGACGCGGGAGTGACCGTCACGCCGGTGAGTCCGGCGGGGATCGCGTCGGTGACCGTCACGCCGGTGGCGGTCTGCGGCCCGTCGTTCTTCACCGTGATCGTGAAGGTCGCCGGCCGCCCCGCCACGAGCGTCGCAGTGTCGAGGGTCTTGGTGATGGCGAGGTCGGCGGCCGCGTTCACGGGCGTCTGGGTCTCGTTGCTCGTGGAGGTGCGGTCCTGATTCACGACGGTGTCGCGGAACGCCACGTTCGCCTCGTTGAGGATCACGCCGTTCGCCGCCGAGACGTTGACCTTGGCGTCGAAGGTGTAGCTCGTGCTCGACCCGACGCCGATGGATCCGCCGGCGGTCGCCGTGCCGTTGTCACCGAGGCGCACTCGCACGGTGCGCGATCCGGCCGTGTACTCGCCGCGGTCGTCGCCGGTGGCGTCGGTCACGGCGCCGGTGCCCCCTCCGCTGACGATCTTGATCGATCCGGGCACGAAGTCGAGGCCGGTCGCGAGCTGGTCGGTGGCGACCGACTGGGTCGCCGGGTTGCCGCCGTCGTTGCGGGTGGTCACCGTGTACCGCAGCACGTCGCCCACCTCTGCGGTGGTTCCGCCGCGGGTGAGGTTCGTGACGCTCTTGGTGGTGATGAGGCAGGGACCGGTACCGAAGGTGATGTCGTCGAGGAAGTTGCCGACGGAGTTGTTGCCGGAGCCGGCGCTCACGGCCTGGAAGCCGAAGCGGGTCACGGTCTGGCCCGCGGGTACGGTGTAGGTGCCGGAGTGCGATCCCCACGCGGCGGTGGTGTCGCTGAGGTTCGGGCCGTTCTGCACCAGACTGCCGCCTGGCACGCCGATCACGACGCGCATGACGTCGGTGCCCTGACGTGCGCGGTGCTTGAGCGACCACGCGAGCGTCTGCCCCGGGGTGGTGGGGACGTCCTGGTAGAGCATGCTCGCGCTGTTGGCGTTGAGCTCGGCGAACTGGCGGCCCTGAGCCGCGGGCACGCCCTGGAAGCCGCTCGACCAGATCTCGATCTGGTTGGCGCTGTCGTCCGTGAACCAGCCAGGGACGACGTTCTCGTCGAGCAGACGATAGGTCGCGTTCGGGATGGCCGGCGACTCGAACGCGCCGTTCGTGAGTGCGACCGTGTTCTGGCACTGCGTCGGATTCTGCGCGGCCGACGCCGCGAGCGGTGCGACGGTCTCCGTGACGACCGTCAGTCCCGCGGCCAGGAGCAGCGCCGAAGTCGCTCCCGCGATGGCGCGCCGAAGGCGCGAGTGTGCGTGTGAAGACACAGCGTTCCCCTTATTTCTCCCCGGAGGCTCCCGGCATCGTCTGGACGATGCACCTCTCCGCTTCGACCATAACCGAGGCGATGCGAATACTTCATCCCTTTTTTCGACCCGATACCGATACGAGATATGGCTGATGAGGGGTATAAGCGCGTTCGGACGCGGCTGCGGAGCCGATTACGATCGGAAGAGCACGCCCGCAGGAAGGCCCCTCATGCCCATCGCCGCATCCGCCCTCGCCCACGCCGACGACCTCGCCGACTTCGTCGCGGCGTCGCCGTCCAGCTACCACGCCGCCGAGGAGGTCGCGCGCCGGCTGGAGGCCACGGGGTTCACCCGCCTCCGGGAGGAAGACGCCTGGCCCGCGCAGACCGGCGGTCGCTTCCTCGTCGTGCGCGACGGCGCCGCCATCGCCTGGACGGTGCCATCGGATGCCGGAGCGACCACGCCGACGCACATCCTCGGCGCGCACACCGACTCCCCCGGGTTCAAGCTCAAGCCGCAGCCCACGACCGGTACGAAGGGCTGGCTGCAGGCCGCCGTCGAGGTCTACGGAGGGCCGCTGCTGAACTCGTGGCTCGACCGCGAGCTGCGCCTGGCCGGGCGGCTCGCGCTGGCCGACGGGCGCGTGGTGCTCGCCGACACCGGTGCGCTGCTGCGCCTCCCGCAGCTCGCGATCCACCTCGACCGCGAGGCGAACACCGGCCTCGCCCTCGACAAGCAGTTCCAGACGCAGCCCGTGTGGGGCCTCGGTGACGCGGCGCAGGCCGACATCCTCGCCGAGTTGGCCGGATCCGCCGGGGTCTCGGCGTCCGACGTCCGCGGTTACGACGTCGTCGTCGCCGACTCCGCCCGTGGCGCCGTGTTCGGCAAGGACGATGCGTTCTTCGCCTCCGGCCGCCTCGACGACCTCGCCTCGGTGCACGCCGGGGTCGTGGCGCTCGCGGCGCATGCGGCGAGCGCGTCCGGTCCGATCGCGGTGCTCGCGGCGTTCGATCACGAGGAACTCGGCTCGGAGTCGCGCTCAGGCGCCGCCGGCCCCTTCCTCGAGGACGTGCTCGAGAGGGTGTACGCCGGTCTCGGCGCCGACCCGTCGCAGCGCCGCCAGGCGTATGCGGGCTCGTGGTGCCTGTCCAGCGACGTGGGGCACTCCGTGCACCCCAACTACGTGCACAAGCACGACCCCGTGGTGCAGCCGGTGCTCGGGTCGGGCCCGATCCTCAAGATCAACGCGAACCAGCGCTACGCGACGGATGCCGTGGGGTCGGCCGCGTGGCGCGGATGGTGCGACGCCGCCGGGGTCGTCACGCAGGAGTTCGTGTCGAACAACAGCGTGCCCTGCGGCTCCACGATCGGCCCGATCACGGCGACGCGTCTCGGCATCCGCACCGTCGACGTCGGCATCCCGATCCTGTCGATGCACTCGGCGCGCGAGCTCGCCGGGGTCTCCGACCTGCACGACCTGAGTCGAGTGGCCGGGGCGTTCTTCGCCGGCTGAGCCCGCGCGCCTCGTGCTTAGCGCTTGCGCGCCTTCGGAGTGGTCTCCGCGGCCTTCTCGCGCTTCTGCGCCCGCTTCTCCTTGAGAGTGAGCTGGGCCTTCTTCTTCTCGGTCGACATGTCGATACTCGCTTCCCTTGTTGACTAGCTGGCGGGTATTCCGACCGACCATAGCCCGCTTCCCGGGGAAAGGCCATTCGCCCGGATCTCCGCCCCTCGGGGCGGCAGCGGTGCCATCATGAGCACATGAGCGAGAGCAAGAGCGCGCTGATCGAGCGCGCAGGGATCGAGATCATCCCGGAGTCCGACCGCACGGCGTCGCCGAGGGATCTGTTCTGGCCCTGGTTCGCGGCGAACGTCTCGGTGTTCGGGATGTCGTACGGATCGTTCATCCTCGGCTTCGGCATCTCGCTGTGGCAGGCGACGCTGGTGTCGGTCATCGGCATCGTCGTCTCGTTCCTGCTCTGCGGGCTCATCGCCATCGCCGGAAAGCGAGGCTCCGCACCCACGATGGTGCTGTCGCGTGCCGCCTTCGGCGTGGAGGGGCAGAAACTGCCCGGCATCGTGTCGTGGCTCACCTCGATCGGCTGGGAGACCTCGCTCGCGATCACCGCGGTGCTCGCCACCGGCACCATCCTGCGCACGCTGGGCTGGGTGCGCGGGGACGACGACACGGCCGTGAAGATCGTCGCCACCGTGGCCGTCGCCGCCCTCATCGTCGGAGCATCCGTGCTCGGGTACCACACGATCATGAAGCTGCAGTCGGTGCTCACCTGGCTCACCGGGGCGATGACGGTGCTGTTCCTCGTGCTCACGTTCGGAGCGATCCACTGGGACACGGCCTTCTCCCGCCCCGACGGCACCTTCGCGCAGACCATCGGCGCGCTCGTCATGGTGATGACCGGGTTCGGCCTCGGCTGGATCAACATCGCCGCCGACTGGTCGCGCTACCAGAAGCGCACGGCATCCGACGGGCAGATCGTCGCCTGGAACACGATCGGCGGCTCCGTCGCTCCGATCATCCTCGTCTTCTTCGGCCTGCTGCTCGCGGGGTCGGACGACAAGCTCCTGGCCGCCGTCGGCGCCGATCCGATCGGCGCGCTCGCGGGGCTCCTGCCGACGTGGGCGCTGTTCCCGTTCCTCATCGTCGCGATCCTCACTCTCGTGTCCGGCGCGGTGCTCGGCATCTACTCCTCCGGCCTCACGCTGCTGAGCCTCGGCATCCGCATCCCCCGCCCCGCCGCCGCGGCGGTCGACGGCGTCATCCTCACCACCGGCACGATCATCGTCGTGTTCTTCGCGACGAGCTTCATCGGACCGTTCCAGTCGTTCCTCATCACGCTCGGCGTGCCGATGGCGTCGTGGGCGGGCATCCTCATCGCCGACGTGCTGCGCCGCCGCAAGGACTACGACGAGGCCGCGCTCTTCGATTCGCGCGGGCGCTACGGCGCGTTCGACTGGACCTCGATCGTCACCATGCTCGTCGCCACCGGCATCGGCTGGGGCTTCGTGATGAACCAGATCCCCGGTACCGGCTGGAACGACTGGCAGGGCTACTTCCTCGACCTGTTCGGCTGGCGCGATGACTGGGGCTACGCCAACCTCGGCGTGCTGTTCGCCCTGGTGCTCTCGTTCCTCGTGACCTGGTTCGGCCGTGCCGGCACGATCCGCCGCCAGGAGCAGGGGGCGTGACCGACGAGAGCTGGCTCGTCGTCATCGATCCGCAGAACATCTTCGCGGCGCCCGACTCCGCCTGGGGCTCGCCCTTCTTCGCCGACGCCCTGCCGCGCATCCGCGAACTCGCCGACGCATTCGGCGACAGGGTGATCGTGACGCGGTGGATGCCGACCGCCGATCGCTCCACCTCGTGGGGCGAGTACTTCGCCGCCTGGCCGTTCGCCGACCAACCGCCGACCGACCCGCTGTTCGACCTCGTTCCGGATGCCGTCGGCCTGTCGCCGCTGCCGACCCTCGACCTGCCGACGTTCGGCAAGTGGGGACCGGCGCTGGAGGAGATCGTCGGACGGGGTGCGCGCGTCGTGCTGGCCGGCGTCTCCACGGACTGCTGTGTGCTCTCCACGGCCCTCGCCGCGGCCGACGCCGGGGCCCGCGTGACGATCGCCGCCGATGCGTGCGCGGGGTCGACCGCCGAGAACCACGCGGCGGCGATCCATGTGATGGGTCTGTACCCGCCGCAGATCACCGTGTCGGACACGGCCACCGTGCTCGCCGGGCGCTGAGTCCCGCCGGCGGCGCAGAATACTGGCACACTGATGCCGGGAGGGGTTCCATGACCAGCAGCGCGCACGCCGACGAGACCGTCACCGATCACCCGACGAGGAAGCACCGCAGAGGGCGAATCGTCATCGTCATCCTGCTTGTCGTGGTGCTCGTGGCCGTGCTCATCGGCATGATCACCCCGTGGCCGTCGGCCATGCTCATCCGCTCGGTGTTCGAGAAGGGCGGGCAGGACACCGCCGCCGAGATCACCCGGCACGTGCCGGACACGAAGCTCACCGAGACGCTCGACGTGGCCTACGCCGACGACGGCGTCGACACCACCATGGACGTCTTCTCGCCGGCATCCGCCACCGGCCCGCTGCCGACCGTGGTGTGGATCCACGGCGGGGCCTGGATCTCCGGCTCGAAGGAGGATGTCGACCCGTACCTGCGCATCCTCGCCGGTGAGGGCTACACGACCATCGGCGTGAACTACACGCTCGGCCCTGAGGGCGTCTACCCGCTCGCCGTGAACCAGCTCAACACGGCCCTCGCGTACATCGAGGAGCACGCGTCGGAACTCGGCGTCGATCCCTCGCAGATCGTGCTCGCCGGCGATTCAGCGGGCGGACAGCTCGCCAGCCAGATGGCAGCGCTCATCACCAACCCCGACTACGCGGAGATCCTGGGCGTCGAGCCCTCGCTGAAGCCCGACCAGCTCGTGGCGACCGTGCTCAACTGCGGCGTGTACGACCTCGCCGCGCTGGCCCGGCTCGAGGGTGTCGTCGGCTGGGGCTTCAAGTCGTCGATGTGGGCGTACTCCGGCACCCGCACCTGGGCGGAGGATTCCACCGGTGCGACCATGTCGACCATCGACTGGGTCACGAAGGACTTCCCTGCCACCTACATCTCGGGCGGCAACGGCGACGGCCTCACCTGGCTGCAGTCCATCCCGATGGCGCAGCGCCTCGAAGGACTCGGGGTCGACGTGACCACGCTGTTCTGGCCTGCGCCTCACGAGCCGAAACTGCCGCACGAGTACCAGTTCCACCTGGACATGCCCGACGCCCAGACCGCCCTGCAGAAGACGATCGACTTCCTCGACGCGCACACCGCGCGCCCCTGACGGCGACTCCGCCACCCGGTGCCACGGCATCCTCTGCGACGGCATCCGCCCGTGAGCGGATGCCGTCGAGGAGACGTCACTTCATGGTGTCGAGGATGCCGACGAGGTCGTCGAAGGTGGTGAGCGGGTTGAGGATCGCGAACCGTGTGTTCGGCCGGCCCGCGTGCGAACTGGGCACGACGAACGCGCGCTGCGAGTCGAGCAGCCCGTCTGACCAGCGGTCGTAGTCGGCGCGCTCCCAGCCGTCGCGCTCGAACACCACGACCGACAGCTGCGGGTCGCGCACGAGGGTGAGCTCGGGGCGGCGGGCGATCTCTTCGGCGATGCGCGCGGTCAGCGCGATCGTCGCGCTCACCGCCTCGCGGTACGCGGTGACGCCGTAGGTCGCCAGCGAGAACCACAGCGGCAGGCCGCGCGGACGGCGGGTGAGCTGGATCGAGTAGTCGGACGGGTTGAAGTTGTCGGCGTCGGTGAGCGTGTCGAGATACTCGGCGTGCTGGGTGTGCGCGCGGCGACCGAGGTCGGGGTCGCGGTACAGCAGCGCACAGCAGTCGAACGGCGCGAACAGCCACTTGTGCGGATCGACGATGACGGAGTCGGCGCGCTCAACGCCGGCGAAGATGTGCCTGGCCTCTGGCGCCAGCATGGCGGTGAGCCCGTAGGCGCCGTCGATGTGCAGCCAGAAGTCGAACTCGTCCTTGAGTGCGGCGATGGCCGCGATGTCGTCGACGATGCCGAAGTTCGTGGACCCGCCGGTGGCGACCACCGCGCAGACCTCGTCGCCGTGCTCGGCGAGGGCCTCCCGCACGCCGTCGGCGCGGAGCCGCCCGTCGGGGCCGGCAGGCACGAGCAGCACGTCGGCGTCCATGACCCGTGCCGCCGACTTGTTCGAGGAGTGCGCCTCGGTGCTGCACACGATCTTCCAGCGCGTCGGCAGCTCCTTGCCCGCGGCCAGCAGCCGCTCCTTCGCGGCCTCGCGCGCGGCGACCAGTGCCGACAGGTTGCCGATCGTGCCGCCCTGCACGAACACCCCACCCGCGGTCTCTGGCAGGCCGAACTCACGGGCGAGGAACGACAGCACCTCGTTCTCGGCGTGCACTGCGCCGGCTCCCTCGAGCCAGCTGCCGCCGTAGAGGCCGGATGCCGACACAACGAGGTCGAATGCGATGGCCGCCATCGTCGGCGCCGTGGGGATGAAGGAGAGGTACAGCGGGTGGCTCGTGGTGAGGCAGGCGGGTGCCAGCACGTGCTCGAAGGTCGCCAGCGCCCTGGAGGCCCCGAGGCCCTCGTCGGTGATCGTGCCGCCGCCCGTGAGACGGGTGAGCTCCACCGGGGTCTGCGGCTTGTCGAGCGGCACGTCGGTGGCGAGCATCCGTCGTCGGGAGTACTCGAGCACCGCGTCGACGATCGCCGTCGACTCGGCGGAGGCGGCGTGCATGCGGTCTGCGGCCATGCGCTGTGTCCTATCTGTGGGCTGGTCCGGTGTTCGGGTCTGCGTGGGCGGGCGGCGGGAGCGGCCCGGGGGTCTGAGGGTCAGGCGAGCACGGCGCTGAGCGTGCGTCTGGCGAGGTCGGCGCGGTCGCGCGGCGCCCACTTGACCAGCGAGTGCGCGCTCATGCCGTCGACGAGGGCGAGCAGCAGTCGGGCAGCCGGTTCCGGGTCGACGGTGCCGTGGCTGGCGCGGCGGATGACGTCTTCGAGACCGCTCTGCCAGAGGTCCATCTCGTCGCGCACGCGACGGCCGAGCGCCTCGTTGCGGGCGCCGAGCGACCACGACTGCGCCCACACGATGGCGGCGTCGTCGCGGCTGTCGTCGAGGAGCGTCTCGATGAGTCGCTGCAGGTTGTCGTGCAGGTCTCCGGTGACCTCGACGTCGCCGAGCACCTCCTCGCGCTCGTCGGCGACGATCACTCCGAACACGTCGGCGACGAACTCGTCCATGACCGGACGGTAGTGGGCCACGAGGGCCGGCGTGACTCCGACCTTCGCCGCCACCGCGCGCACGGTGAGCGCCTCGAGCCCGGACTCGCGGGCGAGGGCGACGGCGCCGTCGACGATCGACCGCTCGCGCTCCTCCGGCGGCATCCGACGAGGACCTGCTGCTCTTGACGTGGTGTTCATCACGGGCTACCGTAGCACCTGTTGGCCACCTGTTCAATAGCGTCGGCGGATCCGCCGATCCGCAGTTTCGCCCGCAGCGAGGAGCACCCATGACCTGGCGAATGCCCGCCGAGACCGCCCGCCATGACCGCACCTGGATGGCGTTCCCCGTCGAGGGACAGACCCTCGGCGACAGCGCGTCGGAGCGCGAGGAGGGCTACGCCACGTGGACGGCCGTCGCTCATGCGGTGGCCGAGTTCGAGCCGGTGTCGATCCTCGTCGACCCGAGCGAGATCGACCGCGCCCGCCGCATGCTCAGCGGCGCGATCGAGATCGTGGAGGCGCCGGTCGACGAGTTCTGGATGCGCGACTCCGGCCCCACCTTCGTGCTCGACGACGACGGCCGCCTCGGCGCCGTGGACTGGATCTTCAACGGCTGGGGAGCCCCGGCCTGGGCCGAGTGGACGAAGGCCGCGCAGCACGCCCGCATCATCGCCGGCGCGGTGGGCGCCGAGCTCGTCAGCTCCACCCTGGTGAACGAGGGCGGCGGCATCCACGTCGACGGCGAGGGCACCGTGCTGCTCACCGAGACCGTGCAGCTCGACCCCCGCCGCAACCCCTACGCCGACAGGCAGCGCGTGGAGGCTGAGATGGCCCGCACGATCGGCGCGACCACGGCGGTGTGGCTGCCCCGCGGCCTCACCCGCGACTACGACGACTTCGGCACCAACGGCCACGTCGACATCGTCGCCACCATCACCTCCCCCGGCCGCATCCTCCTGCACGAGCAGCGGGACCAGGCGCACCCCGACCACGCGGTGACCCGCGAGCTGCGGGCGCATCTGGAGCAGCAGACGGATGCCACAGGCCGCCGCTTCGAGGTCACCGGCATCCCCGCGCCCTCCACCCTGCGCGACGACGAGGGCTTCGTCGACTGGAGCTACGTCAACCACCTGGTCACCAACGACGGCGTCGTCGCCTGCGGCTTCGGAGATGAGCAGGCGGATGCCGCGGCGCGTTCGATCCTCGCGGAGGTCTACCCCGGTCGCCGGGTCGTGACCGTCGACGCCCGTCCGCTGTTCGACCGCGGCGGCGGCATCCACTGCATCACGCAGCAGCAGCCGACGGCGGGGATCGCCTGATGTTCGATGTGTACGAGGCGTCCATCGCCGACCTCCGCGCCGCACTCGAATCGGGAGCGACCACCGCGGTCGAGCTCGTCGACGCCTACCTCGCGCGCATCGCCGCCTACGACGGGCCGGACACCGCGACCGCGCTCAACGCCGTCGTCGTGTCGAACCCCGCCGCCCGCGAGGAGGCTGCGGCCTCCGACGCCCGACGTGCGGCCGGAGAGACGCTCGGCCCGCTCGACGGCATCCCCTACACCGCCAAGGACAGCTACCTCGTGAAGGGCCTCACCGCGGCGGCCGGCAGCCCGGCGTTCGCCGACCTCGTCGCGCAGCGCGACGCCTTCACGATCGAGCGGCTGCGCGAGGGCGGGGCGATCTGCCTCGGGCTGACGAACATGCCCCCGATGGCCAACGGCGGCATGCAGCGCGGCGTCTACGGCCGCGCCGAGAGCCCGTACACCGGTGACTTCCTCGCCGCCCCCTTCGCCTCCGGCTCGTCCAACGGCTCCGGAACCGCCACGGCGGCGAGCTTCGCGGCCTTCGGGCTCGGCGAAGAGACGTGGTCGAGCGGCCGCGGCCCCGCCACGAACAACGCCCTCTGCGCGTACACGCCCTCACGCGGCGTGATCTCCACGCGCGGCAACTGGCCACTGGTGCCGACGATGGACGTCGTCGTGCCGCACACGAGGACGATGGCCGACCTGCTCGAGGTGCTCGACGTGATCGTCGCGGTCGACGCCGAGACGCGCGGCGACTTCTGGCGCGCCCAGCCATGGGTGGTGCTGCCCGCGGCTTCCGACGTGCGTCCCACCTCGTATCCGGCCATCGCCGAGACGGCCTCGCTCGCCGGGGCGCGCATCGGCATCCCGCGCATGTACATCAATGCGGACCCGGATGCCGGCACCGCGGAGAACCCGGGCATCGGCGGTCCGACCGGGCAGCGCATCGAGACACGCGCCTCCGTCGTCGCCCGGTGGGAGGCCGCCCGCCGCGACCTCGAGGCCGCAGGCGCGACCGTCGTGGAGGTCGACTTCCCCGTCGTCTCGAACTACGAGGGCGACCGACCGGGCGCTCCGACCATCGCGACTCGCGGCCTGGTCACGCCGGAGTTCCTCCACCGCGAGATCGTCGACCTGTCGGCGTGGGCGTGGGAGGACTTCCTGCAGGCCAACGGCGACCCCGCACTCTCGACGCTGGCAGAGGTCGACGGCGCGACGATCTTCCCGCATCCGGAGGGCGCGCTCCCCGACCGGTACGCCGGCTTCGACGACGACATCGCCGAGTACCCGGCCTGGGTGCGCGACAACCCCGGCGTCGGCTTCCTCGACATGCCGGAGCTCGACGACGGGCTGCACGGGCTGGAGAAGACGCGCCACCTCGATCTGGAGCGCTGGATGGACGGCCTCGACCTCGACGCGGTCGTGTTCCCCGCCGTGGCCGACGTGGGTCCGGCCGATATGGACGTGAACCCGGCATCCGCCGACCTGGGCTGGCGCAACGGCACCTGGATCGCGAACGGCAACCTCATGGTGCGCCACCTCGGCGTGCCGACCGTGACCGTGCCCATGGGACTGATGAGCGACATCGGGATGCCGATCGGCCTCACCTTCGCCGGCCGCGCCTACGACGACACCCGACTGCTGGCGCTCGCGTCGGCGTTCGAGGCGGCGGGCGCCCCCGGCTCCCGGCGGACTCCCCCGCCCCGCACCCCGCGCCTCTGACTACTACCGGGAGAGGCGGAAGTCGGCGCCGAACCGGAGGATCCGTTCAACATTTCAGCATTGTGACGCCCGACACGAAAGTGATATGTTCGGCGGCATGAGCACCGAGAACGAGCGCGCACTCGAAGAGGGCATCGTCACCGACATGTCGGGACGGATGACGTACGGGTCGTACCTCGCCCTCGACCAGCTGCTCACCGCGCAGCATCCCGTCAGCTCCCCCGAGCACCACGACGAGATGCTGTTCATCATCCAGCACCAGACCACCGAGCTCTGGCTCAAGCAGCTGCTGCACGAGCTGTCGTCCGCGCGCCGTCTGCTCGCCAGCGACGACCTGCGCGAGGCGCTCAAGCGTGTCGCACGGGTGAAGAAGATCCAGGACGTGATGACCCAGCAGTGGTCGGTGCTCGCCACCCTCACGCCCACCGAGTATGCGCAGTTCCGCGGAGCGCTCGGCAGCTCCTCCGGTTTCCAGTCGGTGCAGTACCGCGCCGTCGAGTTCGCCCTCGGCAACAAGAACGAGAAGATGCTGAGCGTCTTCCGCGACCACCCGGCGAACCTCGCGCTGCTCACTGCGGAGTGGGAGAAGCCCACGCTCTACGACGAGTTCCTGCGCTTCGCCGCCCGCCGCGGGCTGCCTGTGCCCACCGAGATCCTCGAGCGCGACGTGCGCCTCCCCTACCGCGAGACCCCGGCGCTGGTGCCGGCGATCCGCGAGATCTACCAGGATCCCTCGCAGCACTGGGATCTCTACGAGGCCTGCGAGGACCTCGTCGACCTGGAGGACAACTTCCAGTTCTGGCGCTTCCGACACCTCAAGACCGTCTCCCGCACGATCGGCATGAAGGTCGGCACCGGCGGCTCCAGCGGCGTCGGCTTCCTTCAGCGCGCCCTCGACCTCACGTTCTTCCCCGAGCTCTACACGGTGCGCACGGAGATCGGCGGCTCATGATGTGGGCCGCGACGTTCTTCGACGGCGAGGAGTGGCGCGACGGCACGCTGGTCGAGCACGACGGACGGATGCTGGTGCGCGACGAGCCGCCCGCGCCGGGGCTGCCGCGCCTCGACGGCGCGGTGATCGGCGGGTTCACCGACCACCACGTTCACCTGCAGCTCGTCGACGCGAGCCTCCTCGACGGCTCGCGCCTCGGGCGTGTGGTCGATCTCGGCGCGAACCCGGCGGTACTGAGGTCGTACGTCGGAGACGGGCGTTTCGACTCGCTCCGCTCGCTCAACGACCGGGAGGACCCTCGGTCGTTGAGCGAGGAGCGCAGCGACGAGACGAAACGCCCCTTCCCCACCACAAGCGACCGGGGGCACGACGCGCGTTTCGACTCGCTCCGCTCGCTCAACGACCGGGAGAGCCCTCGGTCGTTGAGCGAGGAGCGCAGCGACGAGACGAAACGCCCCTTCCACACCACAACCGCGCACGGACGTTTCGACTCGCTCCGCTCGCTCAACGACCGGGAGGCCGCGCGCAGCGACGAGAGGAAACGCCCCTTCCGCACCTCGACAGTCGTCGAGTATGCCGGCGCCTTCCTCACGCCGGTCGGCGGGTACCCCTCCGACCGCTCCTGGGCCCCGGCCGGATCGGTGCGCGAGATCGCGACGACGGCCGACGCGGCGAGCGCGGTCGCCGAAATGGCGGATGCCGGAGCGCCGTGCATCAAGGTCGCGAGCAACAGCACCGCCGGCCCGGTCTTCGACGACGACCTCTTCCGCATGATCGTCGAGCTCGCCGGCCGCCGCGGCCTCCCCGTGGTGGCGCACGCCGAGGGCGCAGGTGAGGCGCAGCGTGCCGCACGTCTCGGGGCGACAGCGCTCGCGCACACCCCGTTCACCGAACACCTCACCGACGAGGAGATCGCCGAGCAGGCGGCATCCGTGTCGTGGATCTCCACGCTCGCGATCCATGGCGACCCAGAGCGCACCACGGCGATCGACAACGCCCGCCGCTTCGTCGCCGCGGGCGGCACGCTGCACTACGGCACCGATATGGGCAACGGCCCGAGTCCCGTCGACCTGAACGCCGCCGAGCTCTCCGCCCTGCGCGAGGCCGGGCTCGACGGCATCCCGCTGCTGCGCGCCCTCGCCCCCGCCGATCCTCGCGATCCGGCATCCCTTCTGCTCCTCCTTTCCCGAGAGACCTCCGACCCGTTCGACGCCCGACCCCTGAAGGTGTGACATGACCGATCTGCTCGACCTCGCCCGTGACCTCGACGCCGCCGACCCGCTGCGCGCGCACCTCGACGCGTTCGCCGAGGCGCCGGGCGTCGGCGCCTATCTCGACGGCAACTCGCTCGGCCGCCCGCTGCGCGACACCGCCGACAGGGTCGCCGCCTTCGTGCGCGAGGACTGGGGCACGCGGCTGATCCGCTCGTGGGACGAGCAGTGGATGGAGCTGCCGATGGCGCTCGGCGACCGCATCGGCGCGCTCGCCCTCGGCGCGGCATCCGGGCAGACCGTCGTCGCCGACTCGACCAGCGTGCTCATCTACAAGCTCATGCGGGCCGCGGCCACCGCCGCGCAGGGCCGCACCGAACTCGTGATCGAGGCGGGCAACTTCCCCACCGACCGGTTCATGGCCGAGGGCGTCGCGGCCGAGACCGGCATGACGGTGGTCTGGCTGGAGCCCGATGCCGTGCACGGCGTGACGGTGGCCGACATCGAGGCCGTGGTGTCGGAGCGCACCGCCCTGGTGTCGCTGAGCCACGTCGACTACCGCTCGGGCGCACTGGCCGACATGCCCGCGATCACCGCGGCCGTGCACGGCGCCGGTGCGCTGATGATGTGGGACCTCTGCCACTCGGTCGGCGTCGTCCCCATGCAGCTCGACGAGTGGGGCGTCGACATGGCGGTCGGCTGCACGTACAAGTACCTCAACGGCGGACCGGGCTCGCCCGCCTTTGCCTACCTGCGGAGCGAGCACCAGGGCGTGCTGCGTCAGCCGATCCAGGGCTGGTGGAGCGCCGCAGACATCTTCGCGATGGGGCCGTCGTACGTGCCGGCCGGCGGCATCCGTCAGTTGCTCAGCGGCACCCCGCCGGTGCTGTCGATGCTCGCGATGCAGGGGATGCTGGACCTCATCGAGCAGGCGACGATCGAGGGTGTGCGGGCCAAGTCCCGCTCGCTCACCGATCTCGCGGTGCGCGCCTACGACGAGGTGCTGGCCCCGCTCGGCGTGCGGCTGCTGAGCCCGCGCGACGCCGAGCTGCGCGGCGGGCACGTCACGATCGGCCACCCCGACTTCCGCGAGGTCACGCAGCGGCTCTGGACCGAGGGGATCATCCCGGACTTCCGCTTCCCCGACGGCATCCGCCTCGGCCTCTCCCCGCTGAGCACCTCGCACGTCGAGACGATCACCGGTGTGCTCGCCGTGCGCGACGCCCTGGAGACGCGTGACCGCTGACGCGGGGGCCGCGGCCGGGGCCGGGGCCGGGGCCGGGGCCGCCGACACGGTCTCGGCCGCGGATGCCGTCGTCGACGACATCGATGCCCGGCCCGGAAGCACACCCTCACTGCTGCGTACGATCATCGGGCTGTACCTGCGCCCCCTGGGCGGGTGGGTCTCGGCATCCGCACTCGTCGCCCTCGCCGGCGACCTCGGCATCCCCGCGGCGCAGGCGCGCACCGGCATCACGCGCCTCAAGCAGAAGGGCCTGCTGCTCGCCGAGCGCGACGACGTCAACGGCTATCGCCTCAACCCCGCGGCTCTCCCGATGCTGGAGCGCGGCGACCGGCGCATCTTCGAGATGCGGCGGATGACGGATGCCGACGCCTGGTGCCTCGTGTCGTTCTCGATCCCCGAGAGCGCCCGCAGCGTGCGGCACCAGCTGCGGCGGCGCCTGCAGTGGATCGGCGCCGGGGTGGTGTCGCCCGCGCTGTGGATCTGCCCTGGTCACCTCCAGGGCGAGGTCGAGCAGATCCTCGGCGAGCTCGATGTGCGGGCATGGGCGACCCTGTTCCAGGCGTCGGCGCCGGTGACGGCGGGCACGCTGCGCGACGCTGCCCGCGCGTGGTGGGACCTCGACGCCCTCAGGGAGGAGCACGAGCGTTTCCTGGCCTCTCTCGCGATGCTGCCGGAGAAGCCGTTCGCCGCGTACGTGCGACTGATCGACAGCTGGCGGGTGCTGCCCTACGTCGACCCCGGTCTGCCGCCGGCGATGCTGCCGGAGGACTGGCCCGGCGACCGCAGCGTCGAGGAGTTCGCACGCCTCTCCGCCGCCCTCGCCGGCCCCGCGCTGGCGCACGTCCGCGGCATCTGAACCGTCGGTCCCGCAGTTTCAAGTCGCGCGATTGGCTCCGAAATCGGCTGACACGGAGCCAATCACGCTACTCGAAACCGTCGGGAGTCCGCGCCGGCGGCCGGTCGTCGCCGAAGGCCTCAGCCGGCGACGGCTCCGAGGAACGCCGCCACGTGCTCCTGCAGCTTGAGAATGCGCACGTCCCTGGCGAACTCGCGGTCGTAGCCCTGGTAGGCCAGCGGCGGGAGGATGCGCACATTCCGCGAGCACCCGAACTCGGCGCAGATCAGGGTGCCCACCGTGTCGCCCTTGCGGCCGGCGGGCCCCGCCTTGCGCGCGACGTACAGCTGCACGTCGTTGCGGAGCGTCACGTCCTCGCACCAGGAGCACTGCGCACGGGCGAGCACCCGCTGCTCGGAGCGCTGCAGCAGCACGCCGACGAGCTCGTCGTCGCGCCAGGACACGACGTACGCGCGACGCGGCGACTTCGGGTCGGTCCAGCCGAGGAAGTCGAGCTTCTCGAAGTCGGTGTCGGCGAACTCGGCGGGGAGGGTCAGGTCGGAGACCTCCTTGCGGGAGGCGTTGATGAAGGAGGCGCGGATGGCGCGCTCGTCGATGGGACGCATGGGAGCGATCGCTTTCGTGGTGGCCGCCTGGGCGGCGGGTCGATGGGGTGGAGAGCATCCGACCGGAGCGGATGCCGGGTATGACGGATCACCGGGGACGGGAGTTCCGCCTCCGGCCGATGGTCAGCCTCTGCCCGCGGCGCTGATCGCGCCTGCGGCTCCGTTCCGCGCCCTGAAGGCGCTCATCGACGACAGCACCCGGCGATCATACCCCGTTTGTTTCGCCCCGTGTCGGCCTGTCTTCTGCCCCGCGCGAGCCCGACCTACTCTTGCCTGAACGAACCCGACGACAGGAGAGCACCGTGTCCACGCCGCTGAACCACCTTCCGCCCCTTCAGGTGCGTGAGCGTTCGGCGTGCGTGTGCCAGCACGGCGGCGCCTGCTCCTCGTTCGCCCCCGGTCACGCGCTGCACCTGATCCAGGCGCGCATCGCCTCGGCGACGCCGACGGAGTGGATCGACGCGATCGTCGAGATCGCGGATGCCGAGTCCGGCGACCTCGTGGTGCGCACGCTCGACGGCGCGGCGCACGCACTGTGGAACGGCTCAGGCGCCGCGCTCGAGGCCGCCGAGGGCACGCCCGTCGCCCTGCACGAGCGCTACGGCGTGCTGGCCGTCGGCCGCGCGCAGTTCAACGTCGCCGCGGTCTGAGACCGCTCCGACATCCGGCCGCTGGCCGCCCGAACTCTCTCGGTATGCTGACCCCGTGACGAGATCGCCGAGCGTGCTGCAGAGGGCGCTCCGCTCCGCTGGTCACGGGATCCGCGCCGCGCTGGACCCGTCGACCGCTCCACTGTGGATCGCGGCCATCGCCGTCCTCGGCATCGCGCTGCCGTTCATCGCTCTCGGCGGACTCGGACCGGCACATCGCGACCCCGCACAGGCCACCGCGGGGGACGAGGTCCGCACGGCACTGTATGCGGTGACGCTCGTGGACGCCGAGCTCACGGACGAGGTCGAGGAGCAATATCTGAAAGCCGATCAGGGCGAGCAGCTGTTCGTGGTCACGGTCGTGCTGGAGAACCTCACCTCCGTGCCCGTCGGCGTCCTGCAGACCGTCGATCGCGTGCGTTCCCGACTCGTCGGATCCCGCACGCCGTTGCTGGACCTGTCCGGCGTGGCCGCGACGGAAGATCCGTACGTGTGGAGGGACGAGAGTCTCGCCGCGGTGGTCCTCCAGCCCCACGTCCCCGCCGAGGTGCACATCGCCTGGCGCGTCCCAGAGGGGTCCTTCTCCGGCGGCTCGGCAGTGCTCGACGTGTACGACGCCGCACCCCAGGCGGGACAGGTCATCCTGTCGTCGTCCGCTGTCACCTGGCGCCGCACGGAGAAGGCCGCGCAGGTGTCTACGGCGGTGTCCCCGTGAGCAGAGCCCGCCCCTGGATCCTCGGGGCCGCGCTCGTGCTCGCGGCCGCGCTGGTGAGCGCGATCATCCCCTCGGAGGACTCGACCTATGCCGCATTCCTCATCCGCGGCGACCACCGGGGCGCGGACGCCCGCACGCTCAGCGCGACCGTCATCGGCACGACGCTCACCGATCGGGTCGTGTCCGCCGACGGCGAATGGGCGGCCGACGGCAACTGGCTGGTTGTCGAACTGACGGCGTCCTCGCCGCGCACCGAGGTGGATGCCGAGATCCAGCTGGCCACGCTGCACGTCGACGGTCTCGTGTTCCAGGCCAGCGAACGCATCCCGGACTCCCTGCTGAAGGAGCAGTTGCACGTGGGCACCGACACCTCGGGGGTGATCGCCTTCGAACTCCCCGACGGCATCCGCCATGGAGAGGCCGAGCTGCGCCTGACCACCGAATACGCCACTCCGCAGCTCGACGACGTCGTCGCCGTGCCCTTCTCGCTCGACGACGCCGACACCGCCCCGAGCGTCGACCTGCGCCGCACCGCACTGGGGGCGCCATGACCTGGTGGCGACGTCGACGGCTCGCCATCGGCGGGCTCGTCCTGGCGGCTCTCGCTGCATTCGGGGCGCACTTCTGGTACGACGTGCGACCGCGGATCGGCGCAGACAAGCCCTACGTGACGGCGGATGAGAGCGGCGCCGTGGAGGCCGGGGGCAACCGGCTGAGCATCTGGTCCGTGACCCGAGCCGAGTTCGAGGCGCCGACGGGATCGACCACGCTGAGCGTGCGCATGCACGCGGCCAGCACGGAGGACTCGGAGCGGTGCGGCGCGGTGACGCTGACCGAGGCCGACGGGGGCCGCGTCTGGCTCGATGCCCGTCGCGACGTCGACATCAGATCCGACGAGGAGCACTCGTGCCAGGAGGGCTCAGCCTCCTACGACATCCTCGCGGTCTTCCTCCTGCCCGATGACGCGCGCGGTCCCTTCTGGCTCGACGTCCCCATCGGCAGATCCGACCAGGTGCGACTCCTCGTCGAGGAGTGAACCGGACGCCGCCGGGTCGACGTCGCGACGCCCGATGACCGCGTCGAACGCGGTCGCGACGATGGCGACCCTCAGCGGCTCGGCGACCGCCGCGACGCCGACGAGGACCAGCGGCAGCACCGCTGCCCAGAAGTCCCTGTCGTGCCCTCCGATGAGCCGGAGCACCTCCCTGGTGCCGAGACGCTCGGCGAGCGCCCAGAGCGCGTAGGCCACGGCGAAGAGGCCGAAGAGCAGCGGGCCGCCGCGCCAGATCGCCGCGACGGCCGACCACAGATCCTCCAGTCGTTGCAGAAGCGCCCGCGAGAGCCCGCCGACCGCGCCGCGCAACGATTCGGTCCGTCGTTGCAGCCCCGCGGGGAGGCTCGCGAAGCCGGCGCCGTAGATCACGCCGGCGACGGCCAGCCAGGCCGCGGGGACGACCACCGCGGCCACGACGACGCCGATCAGCCAGAGCACCATCTCCCAGACGGACGCCAGCGGAGGGAACGATTCGGCGACCCAGTCGCCGAATCCGTCGAACCATGCCACGCCGGCGCGTCCGGCGAGCCATTCCCGGACGCCGGACCACCACTGCCCCACGAGCGTGAAGAGCATGAAGGTCCAGAGCACTTCGGCGTAGGCGGCGAGCACGAGCGTCCACGCCGGCGCGCGCTCTCGAAGACGCGAGAGGGCCGCCCTGACGAGGAGTGCGATCACCAGCACGGTCACCGGGAGCAGACCCACTGAGATGAGCCCTCCCCTGTCGCCGATCTCCTCCCCGAGGCCGTAGCCCGTCGCGGCGAAGGCGACGCGGCTGGCGATGACGAAGAACTCCTTCTGGTCGGCGTCCAGCATCCCCCACGACGCGTAGAAGGCGAAGAAGGGGAGGATCGCCGTCAGCAGCGCTCTCGCGAAATCCGCGTACCCCGAGGCCGTCGCGCCGACGCGGGCGTGCGGCAACGACACCCGCACTGTGAGGTACATCGCGATGTAGGACACGAGTCGCGCGGCGACGGCGAGCGGGAGGAGCAGCAGTCCGCCGAGCGTGGTGTGTCCGCCGACGAATCCGGCGAACTCCACGAGCACCGTGTGCAGCGCCTCGCCGCCGAGGTACCAGGCCACGAGCGCGGGCCAATGACGGGCGAGGATCCGCCCGAAGATGCGCAGCGCCGAGAGCATCTCCTCAGGCTAGCGGCTCGGCACGAGGCCGCTTCAGGCGGCGGCCGTCATCATGTCGCGCATCGCCATGCACGCGTCCATGCACGCCTGGCAGGCCTGCGCGCACATGCGGCAGACGTCGCTCTCGTCGGCGTGCATCATGCACATGTCCATGCAGGTCTGACACATCGCGATGCAGGCGTCGAGCATCGCCATCATCGAGGCCGGGGTCATGCCCTGCATCCGCATCATCGACCGCATCATCGTGTTGCACATGTCCGCGCAGTTCATGCACGAGGGCGCGCAGTCCATCATCTGCGTCGAGCACACCGTGCACGCCTGCTCGCAGGCGGAGCACGCGTCCATGCACGCCTGCATGACGGACATGTCCATCATCGCCATGTCGGGCATCGACATCATGTTCTTCGACATCGCGCCCATCATCATCGAGTCCATCACGCACCGCTTTCCGTCGAGGGTCGAGCGGGCGGGACCGTCCGCTTGACGCCAGAGTAGTCCCCGCTCCGCAGCGCGTCGATGGGCGATTTCCTAGCCCGGAGCCTGCGGGCTGTCAATCCCGTGGCCGGATGTCGCGCCCCCTGGAACACTGGCTGCTCCACCGACTCATCCACGAGAGGAGCACACCATGGGCGTCGGAGACGACATGAAGAACGCGGCCGAGAAGCTGGGCGGAAAGGTCAAGGAGGGCGTCGGCAAGGCGACCGGCAACGAGAGCCTCGAGAACGAGGGCCGTGCAGACCAGGTGAAGGCCGCGGGGAAGCAGGCGGCGGACGATGTGAAGGATGCCGCGAAGGACGCGGGCGAGGGACTTCGGAACGCGGGGAAGAACGCGCGCGACGCCTTCGAGCGCTGATGAACGACCGCGGTGCGCCCCTCTGAAGAGGGCAGGGGGCGCACCGCGAGTCACCCGAGGGGTCCATGCCGTCTGCGGCATGGACCCCTCGGCGTCTGCGGTCGACGCGCGGAGCCGGCCCCCGCGGCGTCCCCGATCCGGCGCAGAATATCGCTATGCTGGCGCTCTGCTGAACCTTCATCCCCAGGAGCCCAGAGTGCCCGAGAGCGGCGACGGATTGGAGGCCCTCATCCTCGAGGGCAAGACGACGGCACCGGCGTTCGACGCCCGGTTCGTCCGTCGCTCCGCACGGATCGACGCGCTCCGAGGCGGGGCGTCGAGGATCGTCACGGTGACCGCCCCGGCCGGATACGGGAAGACCTCGTTCCTCGCCGAATGGCGCCAGCTCGACGACCGCGAGAGCGCGTGGATCACGCTCAGCGCCGACGACGACGACCCCGCGACGCTGCTGCACCTCGTCGCGCACGCGTGCGCGACATTCGCCCCCGGCGCCGCCGCCTTCACCGGCCCGCTGTCGACGGCCGACGGCGGGATGCTCGGGCGCATCGCTCCCGCCCTCGCGCTCGCGCTGTCGCGCAGCATCCGTCCCTTCGTCCTCTTCGTCGACGACCTGCACGAGCTCAGGGGGCATGCCAGCACCGACGCCCTCGCCGTGGTGCTGGGCGGTGTACCGGAGGGATCGCAGGTCGTCCTCGCCAGCCGCCACCGTGTCGCACCGTCGGCGGGCGGCGCCCTCGTGGGCGCGGAGGGGCAGATCGGCGCTGAGGACCTGCGCATCGACGTCGCCGGCGCGGCGGGGATCGCCGAAGCCGCGGGCGCCGAGGTCGACGACGCGACCCTGAGCGACTGGGTCGACCAGTGCGCCGGCTGGGCGACCGGCCTGCACATGTACGCGCTCCTGCACCGCAACGGTCGGGCCACCTCCGTCGGCGACCGAGCGGAGATCGCCGACTACCTCTACCGCGAGTGCCTGCGGGACCTGCCGGACGCCTCCCGCCGTCTGCTGCTCGACACGTCGATCCTTCCCGTGCACCTGCCCGACCTCTGCGACCACCTGCTCGGCCGCACGGACTCTGCGCAGGTCCTCCGCGACCTGGAGGAGAGGCAGCTGTTCGTCACCGCCGACCGCCGCCACCACGTCTACCGACTGCATCCGCTGTTCCGCGAGTATCTGCAGGAGGAGCTCCGCCTGGACTCCCCCGACACGGCATCCGCCATGCACCTGCGCGCCTCGCGCTGGTTCCAGGAGCACGGCCAGCTGCCTGCGGCCGTCGACCACGCGATCGCCGCCGGAGACCTGGACGCCGCCGCCGCCCTCGTGGCCGCAGCCGCCATCCACGCCTACGAGTCGGGGCAGGTCGCGACCCTCGCACGGTGGGTGGAGGAGATCGGCGATACCGCCCTGCTCACCAACCCCTCGGCCGTCGTCGTCGCGACCTGGCTCTCGCTGCTCGCCGGAACGGATGCCGCGGCCGGCAAGTGGGGGACGCTGCTCGACCGCCTGCCCGACGCGGACGAGCGCGCGCACGGCATCAACCTCGTCTCGGCGAAGGCCATGGTGCGTGCCATCATGCTGAGGCGCGGCATGACGGCCGCCCTCGCCGACGCCGAGACCGCCGTCGCCGCCGAGGGGCTGGAGAGCCCGTGGCGCGATCCGGCGCTGCAGGTGCTCGGCAGCACGCTGCTGCACGCCGGCGACGAGGGCCGCGCGGTCGAGGTGCTGGAGGAGGCGGCGCACACCGCCGACGCGCACCGCAACCCGGCGACGATCGTGATGTGCTCGGTCGAGCTCGCCCTGATCGACATCGAGGCCGGACGCTGGCAGGCAGCGCGCGGCCGCGTCGACGTCGCGCTGCGGGCCATCGCCGACGGCGGCATCGACGGCTATGTGATGTGCGCGTACACCCATGCGGCCGCTGCGCTCATCGAGCTGCAGTCCGGCGATCCCGTGCGCGGCGCGCAGCTGCTGCAGCAGGCGATGACCGAACGGCAGCGGTGCATGCGGGCGATCCCGCTGATCAGCATCCCGACCCGGCTGCTGCTCGCGCTCGCGCACCTGCGCATCGACGATGCCGAGGGGGCGCGGATGCTGCTGCAGGAGATCGACGAGATGCTGCCGCCGGCCGGCGACCGCGGGGCCATCGACCGCCGCATCGACGCGGTCAGGCAGGCACTCGCGGCGAAGGAGGGCGCGGGCGGCCAGGCCGCGCCGTCGACCGCGCTGACCGTGGCTGAGCAGCGCGTGCTGCCGTACCTGCAGACGCATCTGACCAGGCCGGAGATCGCCGAACGCCTCTTCGTGTCCCGCCATACGGTGATCACGCAGATCGCCTCGATCTTCCGCAAGCTCGGGGTCTCCAGCCGCACGGATGCCGTGCACAGGGCGACGGCGCTCGGTCTGCTCGGGGGCGCGGCGCCGGAGTAACAGCGCGAGAGCCGCGGGACGCGTCCGGGTGTCCGCGGCCCGGAGTATCTTCGGAGCGTGGCCACCTTCGCCCCTCTGCAGCGTCTCGTGATCGCGATCGCGGTCCTCGCGTCGTTCGTCACCTTCCTCGACGGCACCGTCGTGACCGTCGCGCTGCCCGCGATCAGCCGAGAGCTCGGCGGCGGCATCATCACCCAGCAGTGGGTGGTCGACGCGTACCTCATCACGCTCAGCGCGCTGATCCTGCTGGCCGGCTCGCTGTCCGACGCCTACGGCCGGGTGCTGGTGATGCGCATCGGCCTCATCGCCTTCGGCATCGCGTCGCTCGCGGTCGCCGGCGCGCCCGATCCGCTCGTGCTGATCATCGCGCGCGCGTTGCAGGGCGCGGCGGGAGCGCTGCTGGTGCCGAGCTCGCTCGCTCTCATCACCGCCACGATGCGCGGCGGCGTGCAGGCGCGCGCGATCGGCGTGTGGACGGCGTTCACCACGGCGGCGCAGCTGGTGGGCCCGCTGCTGGGCGGGCTGTTCGTCGACTACCTCTCCTGGCGTTTCGTCTTCCTCATCAACGTCGTCCCCATCGCCGTCACACTGGTGCTCCTGGCGCGGCTGCGGCTGCCCGAGCGTCCGAGCGGCGTGCGCGTGGACTGGTGGAGCGGCGCGCTGTGCGCCGTCGGCCTCGGCGCGCTCGTGTTCGCGCTCATCGAGCAGCCGACCAGGGGCTGGGCCTCCCCGATGATCTGGGCTCCGGCAGCGGGCGGCGTCGTGCTGTTCGCCCTGTTCCTCGCGCGGCAGCGCAGGTCGGCGGCGCCGTTGATGCCGCTCTCGCTGTTCCGGGTGCGCGACTTCGCGTGGGGCAACCTCGCGACGCTGTTCGTCTACGCGGCGCTGTCCCTTAACGGGTTCGTGATCGGCGTCTACCTGCAGCAGGGCGCGGGGCTCCCCGCCACGGCTGCCGGGCTCGCGAGCCTGCCGATGACCATCCTCATGATCCTCGTCAGCTCCCGCGCGGGGGCGTGGGCCGGTCGCCTCGGCCCGCGGCTGTTCATGACGGTCGGGCCTCTGGTGATGGCCGTGGGGGCGCTGCTGCTGCTCGCCGTCTCCGAGCACTTCGACTACTGGTGGCAGGTGCTGCCGGCGATGGTCGTGATGGGCCTCGGCCTCTCCCTCACCGTCGCCCCGCTCACCGCGGCGATCCTCGGCGCCATCGACGAAGCGCGCTCCGGCATCGCGTCCGCCGTCAACAACGCGGTGGCGAGGGTGGCGGGGCTCCTGGTCGTCGCGATGATCTCCACGATCGTCGGCGGCAGCCTGGATCTCGCCGGCTTCCACAGTGCCGCCCTGGTCACTGCGGCGCTCCTCGTGCTCGGCGGAGTCGTGTCGTGGATCGGCATCCGTCGCAATCCCGCGGAGGAGCAGCAGGATGCCGTGGCGGGCGAGGCCTGAGCACCGGAGGCGCGGCGCCCAGCCCCGTTGACCGTGTCGGAGGCCCGGCGCAGACTGGGGGGCACCGCAATCGACCACCGGAGGTCTATCGTGAGCACGACTCCCCTTCCGCCCGTCGTCGACGCCGACACCTGGCGCCGTGAGCTCGCCGCGCTGCGTGTGCGTGAGAAGGCGGCGACCCGCGAGCTCGACGCGATCGCCGCGCAGCGCCGTCGCCTGCCGATGGTCGAGCTGCCCGAGTACACGCTGGTCGGCGCCGAGGGTGCGGTGCGCCTCGCCGACATGTTCGACGGGCGCTCCCAGCTCATCGTCTACAACCACATGTGGTCGGACGGCAACGAGTGGCAGTGCCCCGGCTGCACCGGGTTCACCTCGCAGTTCACGCGGCTCGACGTGCTCGAGCGCTACTACGACGCCAGGTTCGTGATCGTCAGCAACGGTCCCATCGACGAGTTGCTCGCCTACCGCGACAGGGTCGGCAACCGCATGCAGTGGTACTCCAGCGCCGACAGCACCTTCGGCGCCGATGTCGACGCCCCGCCGAACGCCGGCTTCGCCGTGAACGTCTTCCTCCGCGACGGCGACACCGTCTACCGCACCTGGCACACCGACGGGCGGGGGACGGAGCGCCTCAGTCACCTGCAAGGCCTCGTCGACCTGCTGCCGTACGGGCGCCAGGAGGAGTGGGAGGACTCGCCCGAGGGCTGGCCTCAGCATCCGACCTACGCCCAGGGCATGGGCTCCAAGGAGATCGGCGCCCTCTACGGCGCCAGCAGCTGAAACGTCCCTCCACCATCCGGCATACTGGTATTCAGCAGCGCCCGAGCCGAGGCGCGTCGGCCCGGATGGAGAGTCGATGGACGACAGGCGCGCCGAGCGGATGCGGCTCTTCGACTCCACGCCGATGCACCGCGCAGACATCGAGGTGCACGCCGGCGCGACGCCGAGCACCGACGAAGACCTCGCCTCGTTCCTCCGCTTCTCGAGCGTCCAGCTGCGTTCCCTCGCTCCGCATCGACCGCTCAGGGCGAGGTTCGCGGTCTTCCCGCTCCTGTCCATCGTCCATGCATCGTCATCTGCGGCAGAACTGGAGTGGCCGCGGGACGAGCGGTCGGCGGATCGCGACAGAGCCCTGGTGATCGTCACGGTCGCCGGCGCACTCGAGGTGGAGACCGTGGGTCCCGTGATGCGGCGCCAGGAGGTGACGGTGGTCTGCCCGTACGAGGCGCCCCTCATCGCCAGGCTCACCGGCGACGACAACGACGTGGTCTACGCGAGCATCGACCCGCGACTCCTCGGCGCGATCACATTGCCGACCGCATCGAGGACGATCACTCGCCCCCTGGATCGCTCCGCCCTCGCACCGTCGTTGATGTTCCTCGCCGGCCTCTGCGGCATCGCCACGAGCGGTTCGTCCGCGGCCGGCGCTCTCCGCTCGACCGCGGAGGACGTCGTCCGTGCACTGCTGGTGCAGGCGCTCGGCGATGCCGCAGAGCCGCTGACCCTGTTCGCCAGGGCGATGGAGCTGATCGTCGCCGACTACGCGGATCCCCGGCTCACCGTCGGAGTGATCGCCGCGCGTCTCGGGGTGCCGATGCGCACGTTGCAGGCGGCGTTCACCGCATCTGGCACCACGGCCGCCACGCAGCTGCGCGACGTGCGGGCGCGGGCTGCGCTGCGCCTGCACCGCGGCAACGGCTTCCTCACCTACGCCGCGATCAGCCGCGCCGTAGGCTTCGGCTCGGAGTCGGCGCTGTACCGCGCCCTTCGCGAGGTCGACCTCGACGAGCGTCAGCACTGACCCCCGGCTGCGCACTCCGACCGCAGCCGCCCATCGCCACGGGTAGCGCACGACGAACCGCCTGCATCCGGTCCTCACGGGGAGGGGAGGGCGACGGATGCAGGCGGTCGGTACCGTCGATCGACCGTCAGGCGCGGCGGGCGCGCGCGCCGGTCGCAGCGGCTGCCGCGCCGAGCACGGCGAGCAGCAGACCGAGACCGATCAGGCCCACGGGAGCGTCGGACCCGGTCGCGGCCAGCTGACCGCGCGGTGCGGTCGAGCCGCCCTGCGCGCCGGGCTGCGGGTTGGTGCCCGGCTGCTCCGGAGTGACGGGCACGTCGGGGTCGGCCACGAAGGTCGCGGTGAGCTGGTAGCGCCCCAGCGAGCCGTAGCGCGCCGCCGCCATCGACGAGTCGTTCAGCGTCACCTGCGACAGGTCTCCGAAACCGGTGCCCTCGATCGTGACCGTGTAGACGCCGGCACCCAGCTTGAGGGTGCCGTTCGCTCCGGTCCCGCTGAGGGAGCGGTACAGCGTCTCGCCGTAGCGCGCGTCGTCGACGAGGCCGAGTGCGGGGTCGTACGTGCCGACCACCGCGCCTGCGGAGTCGCGCACCGTCATCAGGATGTCCAGCGTCGCGCCGATCTCCGCCGCCGTAGCCTTCAGATCGAGCACGCCCGCCTTCGGCAGGGTGACGGAGAACGCGTCGCGGTCGGTGTTGGTGCTGACGATGCCGGATGCCGTGCCGCCCAGGGCGAGCGGCGTCGCGGTGGCTGCCGTGTCACCGTGGTCGTCGGCGGCGTAGGTCAGGCGCCCCGTGTAGTAGAGGTGGCTGTCGACGTACTGGCGCTCGTCCTCGGCGATCTCGTCGCAGAGTCCGTCCACCGCGAGCCAGGCGTCGCCGGTCGCGGAGTCGCCGCACACGGAGACCCCGTCGCCGAGAAGCGAGCCGTCTGCGCGCAGGAACTGGCGGGTGTTCACGCCCGCTGCCGCGGCATCCGTCATCACCGCGAGATCGTCCTGACCGCCCTTGGCGTTCGGGTACTTCGCGTCCGACCAGCGCGCGGTGCCGGCGAAGCGGCCCTTGCCCATGATCGGAGCCCACAGCCCCTGCGGGTAGTAGTAGTCCTCCGTGCCGAAGCCCTGGTGGTCGAGACCGAGCGTGTGACCGACCTCGTGCGCCGTGACGTCGGCGAGGAACTTGGGGTTGCCGCCCATGTCGGCCGTGCTCACCCACGCGTAGTAGTCGGTGGGGTCGCCGAACGTGCCGCCGTGCGCGATGCCGTCGGCGTCGTCGGCGTCGTCGAACTGCAGCCCCGAGCTGAACATCTCGTTCGTGAACAGCACGACGCCGCCGTACTGCTGGTCGTCGGGAGAGTCCTTGGTGAGCGCCGCGTCGGACGGACGGACCGTGGTGACGTTCACGTCGAACGGCGAGAAGTACTCGGAGACCCGCTGGAACACCTCGGTGCGCAGCGCGACGGAGTCGAGGCCGACCGCGTCGAAGTCGATGGGCGTCTCGTAGGGCACCGGCGTCTTGGCCGGGTCCTGCAGGTGGCGGCCGGCGTTCCAGCCCGTTCCGGTCAGCTCACCGCCGGGGAACGCGAGCCAGATGGTCTTGGAGGCACCGGGCTTGCTGCTCAGCGCGACCGGGTTGAGGTCGGGCTTGAGCAGCAGCGTGGGCGCCTGCGGATCGACCGCCACCGCGAACGGCGTGATCGCGGCGGCCGCGGGGGCGTCTGCGGCCGGAGCTTGATCCACGGGCGCGGAAGGGGCCTCGGCCGGGGTCTCCGGCGCGACCTCGGGGTCGGTCGCCGCGACGGCGATGCCCGAGGAGAGGAAGGAGAGCGCGAGGCCTGCGGCGATCGCGCCGGCGGTGGCCTGACGCGGGAATCGGTGACGCATGTGTTCTGCTTTCACGGGGTCGATGGGTCGGACACGACAGTGTCCACGGATGATGCTGACAGAGGTTCAGAGGCCGAGGAGGGCCGAGCGGCGAATTTCACACACATCGTGTGACGGGTCCGGACGATTGCGGAAAGGGTCTTCGCACAACGTTCATGACGGCGCACCCGAAGGGGTGCGCGGGCCCCAGCCCGCGCACCCCTGGGAAGGCGTCACGTCCGATCAGGCGCGGCGACGCCTCCGGATCACCAGCAGCCCGCCGCCCGTCAGGAGCAGCAGCGAGAGACCGATGATCAGCCACGGCACGGCGCCACCGGTGACCGCGAGCCCCCCGGTCGCTGCCGTCGCCGGCGCCGCGTACCCGGCGTCGAGCGTCGGGTCGTCGGCCTTGCCGTGCTCCGCAGAGTTCGACCCCGACGCCGGGGTGGTGAACGTCACTCGTCCGGTCCCCGGCGCGGCGTTGGAGTCGCGCGCGGCGTCTCCGCCGCGGCCGGCCGGCGTCAGGGCGTGATCGACCCCGCCCACCCGCACCGACGTGGGGAACTCGATGGTGAACACCGTCTCGGTCGGCAGGTCGGTGAAGACGTAGTAGCCGTCCTTGTCCGTCATCGTCGTGCGCACGAGCGCCCCGTCCTTGTCGAGGAGCTTCACCGTGATGCCGGAGAGGGGCTTCTCCCCCGCGTCCTGCACGCCGTTGCGGTTTCCGTCGAGCCACACGAAGTCGCCGACCGAGACCAGCGGAGTCACGTAGCCAGCGTCGATCGTCGGCACATCGGCCGCTCCGGGCTCACGGGAGTTGCCGCCGCCGACCGGAGTGGTCACGGACGCGCGCCCGGTCGTGACGGCGGGGTTGGAGTCCACGCCGCGGTCGTCGCCGACCCCGGGGGTCGTGAGCGAGCGCACGATGCCATCGACCGTCACCGACGTCGGGAACTCCACGATGAAGTCCGTCGAGTTCGGCAGGTCGGCGAAGACGTAGTAGCCGTTCTCGTCGGTCGTGGTGCGCGCGTACTCATCGCCGTTCGGCAGCAGCAGGCGCACGACGACGCCGGCGACCGGCTTCTCTCCGGCATCCTGGATGCCGTCACGATCGGCGTCGAGCCACACGTAGTCGCCCACCGACACCAGCGTGGGCACGAAGCCCGCATCGATGGTCGGGTCGTCGGCCTGGCGCGGAGCGCCCGAGTTCGCCCCAGCGAGCGGTGTGGTCACCGGAGCGAGGCCGGTGGCGACCGCCGGGTTGGAGTCGGATGCCGTCGCGCCCTGTGCAGGCACGGTGAGCGTGTGCACCACGCCGTTCCAGGTGACCGAGGTCGGGAACTTCACGACGTACGCCGTACCGGGCTCGAGGTTCGTGAACGAGTAGTAGCCGTCGGCGTCGGTCGTGTCGGTGTCGATGACCGTGACACCGTCCGCTGCACGCAGCTCGACGCGCACACCGGAGACGGCGGGCTCGCCGGCATCCTGCTGGCCGTCACGGTCGGTGTCGATCCACACGAAGTCGCCGATCGACACCAGCGGCGCCACGAAGCCCGCATCGATCGTCGGGTCGTCGGTCTGGCCGTGGCCGGTGCGGTTGTCGCCGTCGGCCGGGGTGGTCACCGGCGCGCGGCCCGTGGCCCTCGCCGGGTTCGAGTCGACGGCGCGGTCGGCGCCCTGCACCGGCTGCGTGAGCACGTGCGTCACTCCGCCCCTGGTGACGGTGGTCGGGAACTCCACGATGAACGCGGTCGACTTGGGCAGGTCGGAGAACACGTAGAAGCCGGAGGCGTCGGTCGTCGTGGTCTTCACGATCGTCAGACCGTCTGCGCTCAGCAGCTTCACCGTGGCGCCGGCGACCGGAGCCTCGCCGGCATCCTGCACGCCGTCACGGTCGGAGTCGATCCACACGTAGTCTCCGATCGAGACGACGTTCGGCGTGTAGCCCGCGTCGATCGTCGGGTCGTCCGCGTCGCCCGGCGTGGCCAGGTTACGACCCGAGGCAGGGGTGGTGACGGCGACCCGGCCGTTCGACGGGTTGGCGTCGGAGTCCTTCGTGTCGTCGCCGCCGGCGTTCGCAGACGTCAGCGGGTACACGAGACCGCCGACGGTGACCGAGGTCGGGAACTCGACGATGACGTCGGCGTCTCCTGGCAGGTCGGTGAAGACGTAGTAGCCGTTCGCGTCGGTGGCCGCGGTGGCGATCACCGTGGTGCCGTCGGCGGCGAGCAGGCGCACCCGGGTCCCCGCGGGCACCGGCGATTCTGCGGCATCCTGCACGCCGTCCTTGTCCGCATCGATCCAGAGGTAGTCGCCGATCGAGACGATCGGACGGTATCCCGCATCGATCGTCGGGTCGTCCGCGTCGTTCGGCGTGCCGAGGTTGGCACCGGACGCCGGGGTCGTCACCGGGGCGCGCCCGGTAGCGGGATCCGCATTCGAGCCGTTCGGGATGCTGGAGGCCTCACGCGACGTGAGCGTGTAGCTCTTGCCCGCGACGGTCACCGTGGTCGGGAAGACGACGGTGTAGCCGGTCGACGTGGTCAGATCCGTGAAGGAGTAGTAGCCGTTGGCGTCGGTGACGTCGGTCGCGATCTGCGTGCCGCCGGCGTCGAGCAGGCGCACGGTGGCACCGGAGACCGGCGCCTCCCCCGCGTCCTGGATGCCGTCGCCATCGGCGTCGATCCACACGTAGTCGCCGATGGAGACGAGCGAGACCGCACGGGGCGCCGGCGGCTGGCCGCAGGTGGAGTCGTCGTCGCCGAGGAACGGGAACGCGTGGAACTCGCCGCCGGCGGCGTTCTGGGTGAGGTCGCCCGCCACCCACACACGGCCGTTGGTCCCCGCGCCGACGACGGTGGTCGTCGAGCCGGCGGTCGGCACGAGCACGGAGCCGGGGGGCTGCGCTCCGCCGAAGGTCACCGCGGTCGCGTCGGGGAACTCCCACAGCATCCGCGACGCGCGCTGGCCGAACTCGGCCGCGCCCATCAGGACGGGGGTGACGCTCACACCGGTGAAGAGGTCGCTGATGCGCAGGTCAGCCGCGGGGCCGGTGACCTTGACCACCACGATGTCGGTCGGATCGATGTTCACCAGACGGAGCGCGAGCGACTGACCGGTGAGCAGCGAGCCGGGGATCTCGATGAGATGACGCGTGGCCGACGGGTCGCCCGTGAGCACGAGCTCGCCGCCGACCACGGCCGCGGTACCTGCGGTGCCGGTCGCGTTGCGCGTGGCGAAGTCACGGAGCACCGAGAAGTTGTCGTCGGGCCAGGCGTCCAGCGGCGAGCCGAGCGCGGTGTTGCGGCCGAGGTTCGCGGTGACGGTGCCGCCTGGCAGCACCTCGACGCGGTTGAGCGGGGTGATCGCTCCGCCGGCCTTGACGTTTCCGGCGAGCGGCAAGGTATCGGCCGCCGTGCGCGAGCCGACCGACATCACGGAGGTGCCGTTGATCGTGATCGAGCCGCCGACGGCGACCATGTCGGCGCCTTCGACGGGGATGATGCCTGATCCGCCGCCGACGTAGCCCATGTCGTAACGGGCGTTGCCCGCGAGCACCGCATTGCCGTTGACGACGAGCTTCCCTTCGAGCTCGGCGCCGACCGCGCGGGTGAAATCGCCGCCGACGTACACGTTGACGTTCTCGTCGACCGGCTGCGGCTTGGACGGGTTGAGGTGGTGCACGGAACCGACGCCTGCGGTCGGCGTGCACGCCTTGAGTGTCATGGGCGCCACCTCGGTCGAGGCGGCGGTCGCCGGCGCCGCGGCGAGGAGGAGGCCGCCGATCACGGCCATCACGCTCCCCAGCGCTGCCAGCTGCTTTCGCTTGCGCATGTGCTTCCTAATCTGATTCGACGCCGGTTCGTGGCCGACGATGTCTGCGGGTTGCACGATCAGGCCACCGAGTCGGTCGACCCGGCGATGCCCTCTCCCCCTGGATTCCCCTGTCGGCTCACGCGCTCGCGCGCGCCCTCCCCGCCGACGACATGCATGACGGGTGCGCCGACGCTTCCGGCACGGACAGAGGGGTCGGTCCGCGGGGCCGCGCTGCACACCCGTCATCGCCCTGCGTTACGGGAAGTCGCAGGACAGCGTGATCCCAGCGATCACGCACTCCGACGGTACTTTCTACGCTGGTCGAAGGTCATCACACGGATGATGTGAAAACGACGCGGCCGTCGTTCGGCCGCGCGACGCGGGGAGCGCTCCCAGCCGTGCCGAGGAGGACCGCACTGCGCCCGTCGATCTGGGAGAAAAGTGACCGGGCGCAGTGCGGATCGATCCGGCCTGGGGAGCCGGAGGGACGAGCGAGGCGGTACGCGGAACCTGAGTCCCGCGGCCCCAACCCGAGGTGATTCCCGGGGACCGCCGCGCTGTCGATGTCGACGTTATCGCCGACCGCGAAGGCCGGTCATCACTCTGATGATGTGAAACCGCTCTCGCCCTCCGGCGTCGCCGGCTGCCGGATCAGGACCGCGCGAGGAACGCGCGCACCTCGGCCACGACGGGGTCGACCGTCGTCTCCGGAACCGCATAGCCGCGCGAGGCGAGCCACGCGTCGTCGTAGAGCTTGTCGAGGTACCCGCGACCGTGATCGGGGAGCAGCACGACCACGACGTCGTCCTCGCCGAGCGTCGCTGCGGTGCGGAGCGCGGCGACCACGGCCATGCCGCTGGATCCGCCGACCAGCAGGCCCTCCTCGGCGGCGAGCCGGCGCGTCATCGCGAAGGACTCGGCATCCGACACCCGCTCGTAGCCGTCGACCACGCTCGCGTCGAACGTGGCGGGCAGGAAGTCCTCGCCGACGCCCTCGACGTCGTAGCCGTGGATCGGTCCACCGGAGTAGATGGAGCCCTCGGGGTCGGCGCCGATCACGCGCACCGCACCGGCGCTCGCCTGCTTGAGGTACCGCCCGGTGCCGCTGATCGTCCCTCCGGTGCCGATGCCGGCGACGAAGTGCGTGACGCGGCCGTCGGTGTCCGCCCAGATCTCCGGCCCCGTGGTCTCGAAGTGACCGCGGGGCCCGTTCTGGTTGGCGAACTGGTTGGGGTTGAACGCCCCGGGAATCTCGGCGGCGAGTCGTGCGGCGACGCTGTAGTACGACCGCGGGTCGGACGGCTCGACGCTGGTCGGGGTGACGACGACCTCGGCGCCGTAGCCGCGCAGGGTGGCCACCTTGGCGCCGGCGAACTTGTCCGGCACGACGAACACCATCCGGTACCCGCGCTGCAGGGCGACGAGCGCGAGGCCGACGCCGGTGTTGCCGCTGGTCGCCTCCACGATGGTGCCGCCCGGCTGCAGCCGCCCCTCGCGCTCGGCCGCGTCGATGATGGCTCCGGCGATACGGTCCTTGGCGGAGCTGCCGGGGTTGAAGTACTCGACCTTGGCGAGGACGGTCGGGCGGATGCCGGCGGTGACGGCGTGCAGGCGGACGAGGGGCGTGTGGCCGACGAGGTCGGCGATGTGCTGGGCGTAGCGCACGGGAGTGGTTCCTGATCTTCAGGGGCGCGCGACGACGGCGCGCCGATGTGTGGGGTCGGTCGAGGGCGAGCGGGAACGCTCAGCGACAACAACGACACGTCAGGGACACACCGGAACTGTAACCCGGGGACGGTCGCATCGCAAGCGAAGGCAGGGGACGGGGTGGCGGCTCGTCCCCAGCTCTCCCGCCGCCCCGTCTTTCGTTCCCCGGGCGCCCCTACGCCCTTCCCCCACCACTCGGGCGTCCCCACGCCGAGTTCCCTGCCGCTCCGCCGGGGTGTCCGACCTGCCGACGGAGCGGAGCGGGTCAGCGCGACATTAGCACTTCGAAGGCCGTTGCGGACAGAGGTTTGTGGCTCGAATTTCGTCGATCTGACTGTGAATCGATTCGATTTTCGGCAGAAAGCGCTTGCTGCACCTTCGAATCTCGTAATGGCCTCCGTTCCGGCTTCATCACGCGGCGCGAGGCCTACGCGTCGGGCGTCTCGGCGTCGAGGTCGAGCACCCACTCGTTCATCGTGAACGGGGCGTCGCGGAACTCGCCCGAAGTCTCTCCCACGAGCGTGAACCCGTTGCGGCGGCAAACACCGTTGGATGCCGCGTTGTCGGCGCCGGGGCAGGCGGTGAGCAGCCGCCGCTCTCCCCCGCGCGCCCGCGCGTCGGCGATGACGAGCCCCAGGGCGACGGAGGCGAGGCCGCGCCCCTGAGCCTCCGGCAGCACGAACCACCCGGTCTCATACGCCGGCCGGTCGCGCCACTCGACATCCCAGTAGGCGATCGAGCCGACCGGCTGCCCGCCCTCGAGGATCACGAAGGTGTGCGCCACCCCTTCTGCACCGAGCCTGAGGTAGCGCTCGTGCCGGTCGGCGACCAGCTCGTCGCTCTCGGGGCCGTTGAGGTGCGCGGTCATCGCCGGCGTGTTCGCCCGCTGCAGCAGGGGGAAGTCGCCCTCCGACCAGGGGCGCAGCGTCACCGTGTCCATGCGCTGAGCCTGCCACGGGCCACGGACATCGGCGGGGACGCGCTTTTGTAGAAAGGCACAGCATCCGCGGTGGATGTCGCACCCCTCTGCGATCCTGGGCCGATGGGAACGAACCGGGGGGTCCTCGTCTCCGCCGCAGCCACCGCGAGCGCCATCCTGACGCTCAGCCTGTGCGGCTGCCTGTCCACGAACAGCACCGAAGCCGCTCTGCGCTCCGGTCTCTCCGACAAAGTCGGCGCGGCCCAAGACGCGTTGTGGGAGACGCGCCAGGACGTCGTGATGGATCTCGATGCCGCCCTGGCAGTCCCCCTCGCCACGCTCTCCTCGACGACGGTCGACGCCCGCGCACTCCCCGACGACGCGTCCGTCGACATCGGGAGCGGCCAGTGGTTGATGCTGGACGCCGTCGAGGTCGACGAGGGCATGCAGCTCACCCTCGCCACCGCGACGAGCACGCCGACCTCGAGCGGCTGGTGGAGCAGCGGGTCGGACTGGACGGACGCGTACACCTGTTTCACCGTGACGGTCACGCTGACCTCCCTGGAGACATCCCCGTCCGACTGCGGCGACGCCAGGGAAAAGGCCGCTCGCCTGCTGTCCGTCGCCGCGGAAGACGGGTTCATGAGCCTCGATGAGATCGCTTACCACTCGCACGTCGACGCCCTCGACCACCCGTGCCAGTGCTACAGCGGCAGCCCGTGCGAGTGTCCAGGCGGCTGACCCCGCGCGAGGCGCTGTTCACCGGCGGGCGAGGCGGCTTGACCACCCCTGGCAACGGTCATAGGCTTTCACAGCATCCGACAAAGACTTTCAGAATTCAGAAGTCGATTCTCGGATCTCGGAATTAGACCACCTCGATGAAGAGGAGACGCCCATGAGCGATTCCGCCGTCACCGTGAACGGGGAGCGACGCTCCCTGGCAGAGACCGCGACCCACACCACCGCACTGGACTGGCTGCGCGGCAGCGGTCTGTCCGGCAGCAAGGAGGGCTGCGCCGAGGGCGAGTGCGGCGCCTGCGCGATGCTGCTGGCGACCCCGACCGCCGACGGCGGCACGGCGTGGACGCCGGTGAACGCCTGCCTCGTGCCGGTCTACGCTCTCGATGGCCAGGAGGTCGTCACCGCCGAGGGGCTCGGCGACCCCGAGCACCTGCATCCCGTGCAGGAGAAGCTCGCCGAGGCCGGCGGTTCGCAGTGCGGCTACTGCACCCCCGGCTTCGCGTGCAGCATGGCCGGCGAGTTCTACCGCGCCGACCGCACGCCGCGAGCCGTTCCGGCGGAATCGAGCGACGTTTCGTCTCGCTCCGCTCGCTCAACGACCACGGAGTGCCCGGAGCACGGCCCGAACGGCTTCGACCTGCACGCGCTCAGCGGCAACCTCTGCCGCTGCACCGGCTACCGCCCCATCCGCGACGCGGCATACTCTCTGGGCTCCCCCGACGACGCCGACCCGCTGCAGCAGCGCCTCGCGCGGCCGGCTCCGGATGCCGTCGCCACCGACGTCGAGGTCGGCGGGTCGCGGTTCGTGCGCCCGGCAACCCTCGACGAGGCCTTGCGCCTGCTGCGTGACGAGCCCGATGCGCTGCTCGTGGCCGGCTCCACCGACTGGGGCGTCGAGGTGAACATCCGCGGCCGACGGGCCCCGCTCGTCGTCGCCATCGAACAGCTCGACGAGCTGCGCGGGCTCTCCGTCGCCGACGACGTGATCGAGATCGGCGCTGCCCTGTCGCTGTCCGAGGCCGAGCGCGGCCTCGACGGCGCCGTGCCGCTGCTCGCCGAGCTGTTCCCGCAGTTCGCGTCCCGCCTGATCCGCAACCGCGGCACCTTCGGCGGCAACCTCGGCACCGGCTCCCCCATCGGCGACACTCCGCCCGCCCTGCTCGCCCTCGGCGCGCGGCTGGTGCTGGCGAGCGCCGACGGCGAACGCGAAGTCGAGCTGTCCGACTACTTCACCGGCTACCGGCAGACCGTGCGCCGGCCCGGCGAGCTCATCAAGGCCGTGCGCATCCCGCGCCCGCTGGCCGCGGTCACCGCCTTCCACAAGATCGCCAAGCGCCGCTTCGACGACATCTCCAGCGTCGCCGTCGCCTTCGCGCTCGACATCGACGGCGGCGTGGTGACGTCGGCGCGGATCGGCCTCGGCGGCGTCGCCGCCACCCCGCTGCGCGCCCGCGCCACAGAGGAGGCACTGATCGGGCGCCCCTGGGACATCGCGACCGTGCGCGCAGCATCCGAGGTCCTCGGCGGGGAGGGCACCCCGATGTCCGACCACCGCGCGAGTGCGGACTACCGTTCGCTGATGCTGAACACGGCACTGCTCAAGCTCTACTCACGAACCGTCATCGAGTCGAAGGAGGTGCCGGCATGAGCACGCTCGCCGACCGTCCAGAGAACCCCGTCGTCGGCCTGCGCGCCGCGCACGAGAGCGCGGCCCTGCACGTCACCGGCGCCGCGATGTACACCGACGACGTCGCCGAGCACACCGCCGGCGTGCTCACCGCGTGGCCCGTGCAGTCCACGAACGCGCACGCGAAGGTGACGATCGACGTCTCCGGCGCCTACGAGGTGCCCGGCGTCGTCCGGGTGCTCACCGCCGACGATGTGCCTGGGCTGAACGACGCCGGCATCCGCAACGACGAGCCGCTGTTCCCCAGCGTGGCCATGTTCTATGGGCACGCGCTGGTCTGGGTGCTCGGCGAGACGCCGGAGGCCGCACGCCTGGGCGCGGAGAGGGTGCAGGTCGAGTACGAGCCGCTGCCGTCGATCATCACCGTGCAGGACGCCCTCGACGCGCAGTCGTTCCAGGGGACGCCCCGCACAGTGCAGCGCGGCGACGCCGCCGCCGGTCTCGCCTCCTCGGCCCACGTGTTCGAGGGCGTCACCGAGTTCGGCGGCCAGGAGCACTTCTACCTCGAGACGCACGCCTCGTTCGCGATCCGCGACTCCGAGGGGCAGTACTTCATCCAGTGCTCCACCCAGCACCCGTCCGAGACCCAGGACCTCGTCTCGCACGTGCTCGGCATCCACGCCAACGAGGTCACCGTGCAGTGCCTGCGCATGGGCGGGGGCTTCGGCGGCAAGGAGATGCAGCCGCACGGTTTCGCCGCTATCGCCGCCCTTGGCGCCAAGCTCACCGGCCGTCCGGTGCGGCTGCGGCTGAACCGCACGCAGGACATCACGATGACCGGCAAACGGCATCCGTTCCACATCGCCTGGAAGGCGGGCTTCGACGACGACGGGATGCTGCAGGCGCTCGACGCCGTGCTCACCTGCGACGGCGGCTGGTCGATCGACCTCTCCGAGCCCGTGCTGGGTCGCGCGCTGTGCCACCTCGACAACGCCTACTGGATCCCGAACGTGCACGCCTACGGGCAGATCGCGAAGACCAACAAGACCTCCAACACGGCGTACCGCGGCTTCGGCGGCCCGCAGGGCGTGTTCCTCATCGAGGACATCCTCGGCCGCGTCGCCCCGAAGCTGGGCATCGATCCGCTCGCGCTTCGGCGGCGCAACTTCTACCGGCAGGGGCAGACCACGCCGTACGGCCAGCTCGTGAAGGATGCCGAGCGCATGCACACGATCTGGGACCAGCTCGCCGGTGAGGCCGAGGTCGACGCCCGGCGCGCGGAGATCGCGGCGTTCAACGCCACGAGCCCGCACGTCAAGCGCGCGCTGTCCATCACGCCGATCAAGTTCGGCATCTCGTTCAACTTCGCCGCGTTCAACCAGGCCGGCGCGCTCGTGCACGTCTACAAGGACGGCTCGATCCTCATCAACCACGGCGGCACCGAGATGGGTCAGGGTCTGCACACCAAGATGCTGCAGGTCGCGGCGACCGCCCTCGGCGTGGAGCTGCACCAGGTGCGCCTCGCGCCGACCCGTACGGACAAGGTGCCGAACACCTCGGCGACCGCCGCCTCGTCCGGCGCCGATCTCAACGGCGGCGCGGTGAAGAACGCGTGCGAGCAGATCCGCGACCGGCTCGCGAAGGTGGCGGGGCGGATGCTGGGGGTCGACGAGCGCGACGTGCGCTTCGGCGGCGGCTTCGCGACGGCGCTCGGCGCGCCCGTGAACCGCGTGTCCTGGGGCGAGGTCGTGAAGGCGGCGTACTTCCAGCGCGTGCAGCTGTTCGCCGCCGGCTACTACCGCACCGAGGGCCTGCACTGGAACCCCGAGATCATGCAGGGCTCGCCGTTCAAGTACTTCGCCTATGGCGCCGCGGCCACCGAGGTCGAGGTCGACGAGTTCACCGGCGCGTACCGGGTGCGTCGGGTCGACATCGTGCACGACGTGGGCGACTCGCTCTCCCCCATGCTCGACATCGGGCAGATCGAGGGCGCGTACGTGCAGGGCGTGGGCTGGCTGACGCTGGAGGAGCTGCGCTGGGATGAGACAGACGGCCCGCACCGCGGCCGCCTGCAGACCCAGTCCGCGTCGACGTACAAGCTGCCGAGCTTCTCGGAGATGCCGGAGCAGTTCCACGTGCGGCTGTTCGAGAACGCCCGCGAGGAGGGCGCCGTCTACGGCTCCAAGGCCGTCGGCGAGCCGCCGTTCATGCTCGCGTTCAGCGCCCGCGAGGCGCTCCGCGATGCCGTGGCCGCGTTCGGTCCGGCGGGACACTCGGTGGAGCTCGCCTCTCCTGCGACGCCCGAGGCGGTGTTCTGGGCGGTCCGCACCGCGCAGCAGGCGGCGGCCGCGGCCGGCGCTTCATCCGAACGGGTGCTGGTGGCGGGGGCCTGACCCCCACCTCCCGTTGAGCGAGGACGCCGGAGGCGACAAACCCACCCGGTCGTTGAGCGAGGACGCCGGAGGCGACCGAGACGAAACGCCGGACACGACAAGGAACACCATGGACTGGCTGGACGCGCTGCAGGAGCTGCGGTCGCGGCGGATCCCCGCCGTGATCGTGACCCTGGCGACCGTGCGCGGGCACGCTCCGCGCAACGGCGGCGCGAAGATGGTGGTCTCCCCCGATGCCGTGCACGGCACGGTCGGGGGCGGCAACCTCGAGCAGACGGCGATCGAGCAGGCACGGCGGATGCTGGCGGCAGGCGCCGCCGAGCCCGAGCTGCTCACGCTGACGCTGAGCGACAAGGCCGTCACCGAGTACGGCGTGCAGTGCTGCGGAGGAGAGGTCACGCTGATGCTGGAGCCGATCAGGGTGGTCCCCACCGTCGCCGTGTTCGGCATCGGACACGTCGGGCTGGAGCTCGCCCGCATCCTCGCCAGGCACGAGATCGACCTGCACCTGATCGACTCGCGCGCCGAGATGCTCGCCTCCGAGCGGGTGGGCCTGCGAGGTCGCGACGGCGTACTCGCCGACGCCGTGGCGCGCGTTCATGTCACGCACGCGCCGGTGCCGGAGTCGGCCCTCGCCGCGCTGCCGCCCGGGAGCCACGTGCTCGTCATGACGCACGACCACGTCGAGGACCTCGCCGTGGTCGACATGGCGCTGCGCACGCCGGGCCTCGGATCGATCGGACTGATCGGCTCGGCATCCAAGTGGACGCGCTTCCGCAAGAAGCTGACGGAGCTGGGTCAGACGGATGCCGACCTCTCCAGGGTCACCACGCCCATCGGCATCCCCGAGGTCACGGGCAAGCAGCCGGCGGTGATCGCCGTGAGCGTGGCGGCACGGATGCTGCAGCTGATCGACGAGGCCGCGCGCGCGGCCGACTGAGCCGGTCGCCCTCGTATCCTGGTCGACCACGCTTAGTCCGACTAGACTAAGGCCGTGTCGATTCAGGTGAACATGCATGAGGCGAAGAGCCAGCTCTCCGCCTTGGTCGAGCGCGTCCTCGCCGGCGAGCAGGTCACGATCGCCCGTGCGGGCAGCCCCGTGGTAGATCTGGTCATCCACCGTGTGGAGCACCCGATCATCGGTGCACTCGAGGGCGAATACTCCTACGACGCGGATGCCTTCGATGACGCGGACGCCGAGATCCGCCAGATGTTCTATGGATCCGTCGACTGATGCTGCTCGACGCCCACGCTCTGTTGTGGCTCGCGACCAATGACACCCGGCTCGGCCCTCGAAGCCGCGATCGCATCGTCGCGGCGCCGCGCGTGCACTACTCCGCGATCACAATCTCGGAGATCGTGATCAAAAACGCCCTGGGCCGCATCGAACTGCCCGGCGGCGATAGGTTCCCGGAGGTATTCACACAGATGGGTCTCGTCGAGCTGCCGTTCACCTCCCGACACGCGAACGCCCTGCGCGAAGAGCCGACGCTCGCCCGACACGATCCGTTCGACCGGTTCCTGCTCGCGCAATCCTTCGCCGACGGCATCCCCCTGCTCACGGCGGATCGCACGCTGCTGAACCTCGGCCGCACGTGGGTGCACGACGCCCGCGACTGAGGTCCACATCCACCTCCACGATGTTCATGATGCGGAAGCTCGAGTCCGCACTATGGACTTTTACGCGGAACTGATCTAGAGTCTCCTCAGGCCTAGGCGGGTTACGACTGTGAACCATCTACCGGGCATCCCGCGGCGAAGACGCCGCGGTTGCGACCCGGAGGTTCTCCTGTGCTCGACCGCATCCACGACTACGTCGACTGTCTCGCCGACCCCGACCGTTGGGCGATCGCGACGATCGTCGAGGTCTCCGGTTCTGTGCCCCGCCCCGCCGGCACCTCGATGGCCGTGCGCGACGACGGCCGCACCATCGGCTCGATCTCCGGCGGCTGCGTGGAAGGCGCGGTCGTCGACGCAGCGCTCAGCTGCCTGGAGACCGGCGAGACAGAGCTGCACTCCTTCGGCTACGCCGACGACGACGGCATCTCCATCGGCCTCATGTGCGGCGGCGACGTCCGGGTGCTCGTGCAGCCGCTGCGCGCTCTTCCGGCAGACGTCCTCTCGACCCTGAGCTCGTGTGGCGGGGCGGTGCGCCTGGTGCGCGAGCTGCCGACCGCGGACGCCGCCCGCAACGGAGCATTTCTGCCTCTCGGAAGGACGGATGCCGCCCGCAACGGAGGAGATCTCCCCTTCGGAAGGACGGATGCCGCGGATTCGTCCTTCAGAGCGGGAGAACTCCTCGCGAAGGACGCGATGGCGACAGCCGCGCACGTGCTCCTCCCCGGTGAGACGGCGGAGGACGCCCGCGTGCAGGCCGCGCTCGACGCCGGCGGCGCCCACGTGGTCGAGATCACTGACCGCTCACAGCCGGAGTGCCCCGTCGTGCGACGTCTCCTCGTCGAGTCGACGGCCGCACCCGCGCGCCTGCTGATCTACGGAGCCAACGACTTCTCCGCCGCGCTCGCACAGGCCGGCGCCATGCTCGGCCGATACGTCACGGTGTGTGACGCCCGACCCGTGTTCGCGACGAAGGCCCGTCATCCCGGCGCGCACGAGGTGGTGCTCATGCCGCCCGCCCTGCACATCGCCGAGGAGGCCGCGGCCGGGCGTCTCGACTCCCGCGCCGCCGTCGTCGTACTCACCCACGATCCGCGGGTCGACCTCCCTGTGCTCGACCGGGCATTGCGCAGCGATCTCGCCTACGTCGGCGCGATGGGCTCCCGCGTCACGCATGAGAAGCGGATGCAGGAACTGCGAGCGGGCGGGCTCCCCGACGCGCTTCTCGCGCGATTGCACTCCCCGATCGGACTCGACATCGGCGCACGCACCCCCGCCGAGGTGGCGGTGTCGATCCTCGCGGAGATCATCCTCGAGGAGAGCGTGACCAGGGGTGCGGTCTCCGCACCGCGACGGATGCTGCGCGACACAACGGGCGACGTGCACGACCTCTCCCGGGCCTGCGCATCGACTCCGGCGACTCCGTCCGACGAGCGTCAGCCCGAGGAGGTGCCGGCATGGACGTGACCAGCGTGGACGAGGTACTGATGTGCGCGGACCCGCGCGAGTGGCGGGTCGGCGACTCGTGGCTCGCCGGCGGCACGGTCATCTACTCCTACGGGACCGACATCACCCGCGGCGCTCCCCGGCGACTGCTCGACATCACAGGCGCCGGGTGGCAGCCGCTCACCTGGCATCGGGATGCCGACGGCGCGCTGTCCCTGGAGATCGCCTCCACCTGCCGGATCGCCGATCTGCGTGCCCTGGCCGACGACCCGACCCCCGGCGGCGTCATGCGCGCCGAGCTCCCCGGCCTCGACCTCATCCCCCCGGTGTGCGACTCCTTCGTCGCCTCCTGGAAGATCTGGCACGTATCCACCGTCGGCGGCAACGTCGCGACGGCGCTGCCGGCCGGCCCGATGATCTCGCTGCTCACCGCGTGGGACGCGACCGCTCTGATCCTCCGCCCCGACGGCCGCCGGCGGCGCGCCAGGGTCGCCGACCTCGTGGTCGGTCCCGCGAAGACGCGCCTCGGCTACGGAGAGCTGATCCGCAGCTTCCTCGTGCCCGCCGAGTCGCTGAGGCAGCAAGCCGCGTTCCGCCGCATCTCCCTCACAGAGCGCGGACGCTCGGCCGCGCTGCTGATCGGCCGGCGCACCTCCGAGCAGTCGCTGCGACTGTCGGTCACGGCATCCGTCTTCCGCCCCGTGATGCTCGACATCGCCGCCGACGACCTCTCCGCCGGCATCCCGCCCATCCCGGCCGCCGACGCCCCGCTTGACATCCCGCCCATCCCGATCGCCGACGCCCCACCTGCGCGACGACGCCCCACCGTAGCGACGTCTGCAGGGTGGGGCGTGGGCGGCCAGGTGGGGCGTCGGCGCGGGGAGAGCGCAGTACGCGGGGAGAGCGTCGCGCGCGGGAGCAGAGCGGTGCGCGCAGACGCCGCGGCCTGGCGCACGGCGATCGACGTCGCCGCCGGCCGCTGGTACGACGACATCCACGGCGAGCCGGAGTGGCGGCGCCGCATGACCCACCGCCTCGGCGACGAGATCCTCGCCGAGCTGCTGCCCGGGGTCGCGACCGGCGTGGACGACGCCGTCGGCCGCGTCACCGGAGACCTGCGCATGGAGAGGACAACCGCATGAGCACCATCGACGACCGCCGCACACAGACTGATGCCGCGCACGGCGAGCGTGCCGACGGCTCCTGCGACGCCACGGACGCCGCAGTCCACACCACCGCCGTCGAGAACATCGGCTCGGATGCCGGTCACAACGGCATCCGTGAAGGCGCCACCGCCACGGCCACCACCGCGACCACCGCCACCGCCACCGCCACCGCCACCGCCACGGTCGACGGCCGCGTGACCGCGCTCTCCCCCGAGCCCGGCCAGTGCCTCCGCACGTGGCTGCGCGACCAGGGGTCGTGCGGCGTGAAGAAGGGCTGCGACGGCGGCGACTGCGGCGCGTGCACCGTCATCGTCGACGGCGAGGCCGTGCACAGCTGCGTGTATCCGGCTCATCGGGCCGTCGACAAGAGCATCGTCACCGTGCAGGGGCTCGGCACTCCGGAGCACCCGCATCCCGTGCAGGAGAGGTTCCGCCGAGCCGCCGGCTTCCAGTGCGGCTTCTGCACCGCTGGCATGGTGTGCACCGTCGCGTCGATGCCGGAGGGCGCCGAGCACGACCTCGGCCGCACCCTGAAGGGCAACATCTGCCGCTGCACCGGCTACCGCAGCATCGAGGACGCCGTGCACGGCCGCGTCAACATCGACGACCGCGCCGGCGGGGTCGGACACGCGACCGGCGCCCCCGCCGCGACCGGGGTGGTGACCGGAACCGTGCGGTACACGATGGACATCGACCCGGACGAGCTCCCCGGCGCGATGCTCTACGGCGCCGTTGTGCGCAGCCCGCATCCGCACGCCCGCATCGTGCGCATCGACGCCGCCCGTGCTCTCGCCGCGCCCGGCGTGGTGCGCGTGCTCACCCACGAGGACGCCCCGCGCACCCTCTTCTCCACCGCGCAGCACGAGCTCGTCGAGGACGACCCCGACGACACCCGCGTGTTCGACGAGGTCGCGCGCTTCGTCGGGCAGCGCGTCGCGCTCGTGGTCGCCGAGTCGCAGCGGCTGGCCGACCGCGCCGCGCGACTCGTCGAGGTCGAGTACGAGGAGCTGCCGTTCAACCTCGACCCCGAGCTCGCCGACCATCCGGGCACCCCGGTGCTGCACGGCGACAGCAACGTGGTGATACAGATGCAGTCGGAGGTCGGCGACCTGGACGCCGCGCTGGCGGCATCCGCCGTGGTCGAGGACCGCACCTTCCACACGCACCGCGTCTCGCACACCGCGCTGGAGACCCACGGGTCGATCGCGTGGCGCGACGACGACGGCCGGTACGTGGTGCGCAGCAGCACGCAGGTCCCGTTCCTCGTGCGCCGCGCCCTCACTCGCGTGTTCGGCCTCGCCAAGGACGAGGTGCGCGTGTACGCCGCCCGCGTCGGCGGCGGCTTCGGCGGCAAGCAGGAGATGCTCACCGAAGACCTCGCGCTGCTCGCGACGCAGGCGACCGGCCGCCCGGTGCGCATCGAGTTCTCCCGCAAGGAGGTGCTCACGGCCACGACCGTGCGGCATCCGTTCCGCATGCGCGTGCGCATGGGGGCGGATGCCGACGGCACGATCACCGGGATCGCCGTGGACGTGCGCTCGAACACGGGCGCCTACGGCAACCATGGCCCCGGCGTGATGTTCCACGGCGTCGGCGAGTCCATCGCCGTGTACCGCGCCGCCGCGAAGAAGATCGACGCCTCGGTCGTCTACACGAACTCGATCCCCTCTGGAGCGTTCCGTGGCTACGGGCTCAGCCAGATGATCTTCGCGATCGAGTCGACGGTCGACGAGGTCGCCAGGCGCCTCGGCCTCGACCCGCTCGAGATGCGCACGAAGAACCTCATCGGCGCGGACGACGCCATGATCGCCGCACACGAGGAACCCGACCTCATCATCGGCAGCTACGGCCTCGATGAGTGCGTCGCGACCGTCAAGGCCGCGCTGGAACGGGACAGGGATGCGGATGCCGCGGCACTCGCCCCCGGATGGTCGATCGGCGAGGGCGCGGCCGTCGCGATGATCGCCACCGTCCCGCCGCGCGGGCACCACTCTCACGTCACCCTCCGCTTGGAGGCCGACGGGGCGTTCGGGCTCGACGTCGGCACGGCGGAGTTCGGCAACGGCACCTCGACCGTGCACCAGCAGATCGCCTCGACCGTGCTGCAGACCACGGCGCGGCGGGTGCGGCTGCGCCAGGCCGACTCCGACCTCGTTGCGCACGACACCGGCGCCTTCGGCTCGACGGGCACGGTCGTGGCCGGGCGCGCGACGCACGCGGCGGCCACCGACCTCGCGCTCCGGATCCGCGAGCGCGCGGCCGCGGTCCTCGGCGCGCCCCTCGACGAGTGCCTGCTCGTCGGCGACCGGGTCATGCGCGGCGGCGACTCCGTCGCTCTGGTCGACCTCGCCGCCGACGGCCCCGTGGAGGCGACCGGATACTGGGGTGGTACGCCGCGCTCGGTGGCGTTCAACGTGCAGGGCTTCCGCGTGGCGATCGACGAGAGCACCGGAGAGCTGCGGATCATCCGCTCCATTCACGCGGCGGATGCCGGAGTCGTGGTCAACCCGGAGCAGTGCCGCGGGCAGATCGAGGGCGGCATCGCGCAGGCGATCGGCGCGGCTCTGCACGAGATCGTGCGCGTCGACGAGCAGGGCAGGGTCGTCAGCGACATCCTGCGCCAGTACCACGTGCCGACGTTCGCCGACGTGCCGCGCTCGGAGATCACGTTCGCGCAGACCAGCGACGTGCTCGGCCCGCTCGGAGCGAAGTCGATGAGCGAGTCGCCGTTCAACCCGGTCGCCCCCGCCCTCGCCGCCGCGATCCGCGACGCCACCGGCATCCGCATGACGACCACGCCGTTCACCCGCGACCGCATCCACGCCGCGATCAGGGAACGGGACGCGGATGCCGCACGGATTCCGACCGCACAGGACCGACGATGACTCTCCTTTATACGGGGCGCCGTGCGGGGTGCCGGCGATGACCGTCCTCTACCGGCACGCGGTGGTGCTCGCCGCAGGGAGCGGCTCACGGCTGGGCCGTGGCCCGAAGGCGCTGCTGCCGTGGAACGACGAGGTGCTGGTCACCCGCGCCGCGCGGGTCGCGGCCCTGGCCGGCTGCAGCGTGACGGTGACGGTCGGCCCGGAGGCCACGGCGGTGCGCCGATGGCTGCGGGCGCGGTCGCCGTCGGCGAGCACCGTGTACGTGCGCGATGCGAGCACCGGGATGTCGGCATCTCTCCGCGCGGCGGTGCGGCACCTCTCGTCGGCACCCGCGCGTCCGCACACGGTGGTCGTCCTGCTCGTCGACCAGCCGGGGGTCACCGAGTCGGTGATCGGCCGGCTGCTGGCCGCGCACAGGCCCGGCCGCGCCACGCGCGCCGCCTGGAACGGGATGCCTGGCACCCCCGTCGTCTTCGACACCGCCGACCTCATCGCCGCCGCGGGGATGGCGCACGGCGACGCCGGCGCGCGGGCATGGCTCTCGCGGCATCCGCACCTCGTCGACGACGTCGAGTGCGGCGATCTCGGCTCCGGCGCCGATGTCGACACCGTGGCCGACCTGCGCGCCTGGCCGCAGCTCGGCTGATCCGTGCCTCGGTTCGGCTGCGCCACAGCCCGCTGATCACTACGCCCGCACACAGCGATGAGCCCCGGCCGGAAGACCGGGGCTCATCGCCGTGGGGACCGGGCGCGTCAGCCGGCGAGCAGCGTCTCGATCGGACCGCGCACGAAGTACAGCGTGAAGCCCGCCGCCACGATCCACATCAGCCAGTGCACCTTGCGGGCACGTCCGGCGAGGGCGTTCACGAGCGCCCAGGAGATGAACCCGACGCCGATGCCGTTGGCGATCGAGTAGGTCAGCGGCATCGTGACGATCGTGAGGAAGACCGGCAGCGCGACGGCGAAGTTCGTGAACTTGATCTCCTTGATCTGTCCCATCATCATCGCGCCGACGACGACGAGTGCGGCCGAGCCGACCTCGATCGGCACCACGAGGGTGAGCGGGGTGAGGAACATGGAGAGCAGGAACAGCACGCCGACGACGATCGCCGCGAGACCCGTGCGGGCGCCCTCGCCGATGCCGGAGGCGCTGTCGACGTAGACCGTGTTCGACGAGGTCGAGGTCGCGCCACCGGCCACGGCGCCGAGACCCTCGACGACGAAGGCCGAGCGGAGCCGCGGGAAGGTGCCGTCCTTGTACGCGAGTCCGGCGTTCTTCGCGAGTCCCGTCATGGTGCCCATCGCGTCGAAGAAGTTCGAGAACACCAGCGTGAAGACGAGCATGGTCGCGGCCAGTGCGCCGATGCGGCCGAAGGAGCCGACGAGGTCGAACTGCCCGATGAGCCCGAAGTCGGGGACGGTCACGAACGAGGTCGGCATCTCGGGGATGGTCATGTGCCAGCCGCCCGGATCCTTGAAGCTCGGGCCGAGCTTGAAGATCGCCTGGGCGATGAGCGCGAGGATCGTGGCCGCGACGATGCCGATGAGGATGCCGCCCGGCACGCGCCGCGCGACGAGCACGCCGATGAGGATCAGGCCGATGAGGAAGATCAGCGTCGGGATCGACGTGATCGAGCCGCCGTCGCCGAGCTGCACGGGCGGGCCGCCGGGGGTGCGGTTGACGAAGCCGGAGTCGACGAAGCCGATGAAGGCGATGAACAGGCCGATGCCGACCGTGATCGCCGCCTTCAACTGGGCGGGAACGGCGTTGAAGATCGCGGTCCGGATGCCGGTGGCCCCGAACAGCACGATCAGGATGCCGTTGATGACCACGAGGCCCATCGCCTCGGGCCAGGTGACCTGCCCGACGACGGACACGGCGAGGAAGGAGTTGATGCCGAGCCCCGCGGCGAGCGCGAACGGCAGCCGGGCGATCAGGCCGAACAGGATGGTCATGACGCCGGCGGTGAGGCCGGTGGCCGCTCCGATCTGCGCGCCGTCGAGCGCGTTGCCCGCGACGTCCTCGACGCCGCCGAGGATCAGCGGGTTGAGGATCACGATGTACGCCATCGTCACGAAGGTGACGATGCCACCGCGGATCTCCCTGCCGAAGGTCGAACCGCGGCGGGTGATCTCGAAGAAGCGGTCGATCGCGTTCTTGGGCTCGGCATCGACCGTGGTGGTCGCGCCGGTGGCCAGTGGCGGGAGTTCCGGCGCGGGGATCGCGCCGGTCTCGGGGTCGTTGAAGACATGTGAAGACATCATCGGCTCCAGTGCTGATTATGCGGAGGGGTTCCGCTGGTTATGCAGAGGTGGTCCCAGGGGGTCGCCGGATGGCCGGTTCCCGGGAGGGCCGCCGAGGGCGCGGACGCCCGTCAGCGGTCGGCGCACGTCGGTGCGCGCCGGCGATCGCGCGCCTCAGTACTCGGTGCGGGAGGCGTTCGCGTTCCATTCGGTGAACGGGGCCACGCGCTCGTCGGGAGCCAGGGTCTCCTGGCCGACGGGCATGATCTCCCGATCCTCGGGTCCGCCTTCGAAGTAGCGGTAGAACACCGCGTCGTCGAAGCCGGCGTCGGCCGCGTCGTCGCGGTCGGCGGCGAAGTAGACCCGGTCGATCCGGGCCCAGAGCGAGGTGGCGAGGCACATCGGGCAGGGTTCGCAGCTCGTGTAGAGCGTCGCCCCGCTGAGGTCGAAGGTGCCGAGCCCCTGGCAGGCGTTGCGAATGGCCGTCACCTCGGCGTGCGCCGATGGGTCGAGGTTCGCGGTCACCCGGTTCACGCCTTCGAAGACCTGGCCGTCGGCGGAGACGACGATCGCGCCGAAGGGGCCGCCCGCGTTGCGGACGTTCTCGGTGGCGAGGTCGACGGCTCGGGAGAGGTACTCGGCCGGAGTGGGCTGCGAATCGGTGGCGGGCATACTGATGCTGCTCATGAAGGCTTCCTTGCTGTCGTCGCAGTGATACGGCTTCCGGTCGGCCCCGTGGGACCGGCCTCGAGATATACGTCGAACCGCTAGGTTGTGCTTTCTGCGCCTGACGACCGTCATTGGTCGTTCAGCCAGCACCGACTGTACCCCCGGGAGTGTCGGACGTCCAGGCATTTCTGAAATTCACATTCCGTGATGCGAAATCGTGGCTTGTGGTTCCGCAGATGCGGAACTATGGTCTTCGCCATGACGCATTTTCGGATCAGTGACGCAGCGCATCTGCTCGGCGTGAGCGACGACACCGTGCGCCGCTGGGTGGCCGACGGCATCCTCCCCTCTTCCCCCGACTCCGCTGGACGCCAGACCGTGCCCGGCGCCGAGCTCGCCGCGCAGGCGCAGCGACTGGCCGGAGAGGCCGCAGACGCCGATCCCGTGCGCCGCAGCGCGCGCAATCGCTTCACCGGACTCGTGACCGGCGTGGAGATCGACGGCCTGATGGCGCAGGTCGAGATCCAGAGCGGTCCGCACCGCGTCGTGTCGCTGATGTCGGCCGAGGCTGCGCGAGAGCTCGAGCTCGAGGTCGGCAGCAAGGCGACGGCCGTCGTCAAGGCGACCATGGTGGTCGTCGAGACCGAGAGGGAGAATCACCCGTGACCCGCACCCCCCTGCGCGCCTCCGCGCTCCTCGCCGCGGCCGCAGTCGGCCTGGTTGCCCTGGCCGGCTGCAGCACTCCGTCCGCCGCCCCGTCTTCGTCCGCGACGACCTCGACCGAGGACGGGCTCGGCGGCGAGCTGACGATCTTCGCCGCCGCCTCGCTCACCGCGGCCTTCGACGAGCTCGCCGCGGAGTTCGAGGCGCAGCACCCCGGTGTCGACGTGCGGCCGATCAGCTACGACGGCTCCTCGGTGCTGGCGACCCAGCTGATCGAGGGAGCGGATGCCGACGTCTTCGCGTCCGCCGACGAGAAGAACCTCGCCAAGGTCACGGATGCCGGACTCGCCGGCGCCGGGGAGCCGTTCGCCACGAACGTGCTGCAGATCGCCGTGTCACCCGGCGATCCGAAGGGTGTGAAGACCCTCGCCGACCTCGCCGTCCCCGGACTGACCGTGGTCGTCTGCGCCGCCGAGGTGCCCTGCGGCTCGGCCTCGCACACCCTCCTCGACGCCGCAGGGGTCACGCTCGCCCCGGCCAGCGAGGAGCAGAACGTCACCGCCGTGCTGTCGAAGGTCGCATCGGGCGAAGCGGATGCCGGACTCGTCTACGCGACCGACGTGAAGGCCGCTGGCGACGCCGTCACCGGCATCGAGATCGACGGAGCGGATGGCGCCACGAACGTGTACCCGATCACCGTGATGAAGGCATCGAAGAACCCGAAGACCGCGAAGGCGTTCGTCGAGTTCGTGCTGTCCGACGCCGGGCAGAAGGTGCTCGCGGGCCTCGGTTTCGGCGCGCCGTGAGCTCCGGCGGCGAAGGGCGGCGCGGTAGCGCGCGGCGGGTCCCGGTCTGGCTCTGGATCCCGGCCGGACTCGGTGCGCTGATGCTGACGCTGCCCTTCGCCGCACTCCTGGTGCGGCTGGACTGGGCGTCGGTGCCGTCGGCGATCACCTCTCCCGAGGCGCTGCAGGCGCTGACCCTGTCCCTGTCGACGGCACTCGCGGCGACGCTCATCTGCGTGCTGCTCGGGGTGCCCCTCGCGCTCGTGATCGCCCGCAGCTCCGGTGCCCTGGCCGCGGTGCTGCGCACCCTGACCACGCTCCCGCTCGTGCTGCCGCCGCTCGTCGGCGGCATCGCGCTGCTGTCGCTCCTCGGCCGCAACGGGCTGCTCGGCGGGACGCTCGCGGTGCTCGGCATCCGCATCCCGTTCACGACCGCCGCCGTCGTGATCGCCCAGGTCTTCGTCGCGCTGCCGTTCCTGGTGATCTCAGTCGAGGGGGCGCTGCGCGCCGTCGGCACAGGGCACGAGTCGGTCGCGGCGAGCCTGGGGGCGCGACCGCTCACGGTGTTCCGGCGTGTCACGCTCCCGCTCGCCGCACCAGGACTGATCGCGGGCGCCGTGCTCTGCTTCGCGAGGGCGATGGGCGAGTTCGGGGCCACCGCCCTGTTCGCCGGCAACGCGCCCGGTGTGACCCGCACCATGCCGCTCGCGATCTACACGGCGTTCAACGGCGCCGGCGTGAACGAGGACACCGCGATCGCCCTGTCGCTGCTGTTGATCCTCGTCGCCGTGGCCGTGCTGCTGCTGATGCGGGGCTGGCGACCGGATGCCGTGCGATGAGCCTCGACGTCGACCTCGGAGCCCGGGCCGGCTCGTTCCACGTGGAGGCGGCCTTCACGGTCGGGCCCGGTGAGGTGCTCGCCGTGCTCGGCCCGAACGGGTCGGGAAAGTCCACACTGCTCGCGGCCATCGCCGGACACCGCCCGGCGACAGGCGCCCTCGTCCTCGACGGCGCGCCGATCGCGGCCTCCGTGCCCCCTGAGCGACGGCGCATCGGGCTCCTCGGCCAGCGCGCGATGCTGTTCCCGCACCTGTCCGCCCGGGAGAACGTGGCGTTCGGGCCCCGCGCCCAGGGCATGTCGGCCGAGCGGGCACGCGCGCAGGCCGAGTCGTGGCTCGCGGAGGTCGGACTCGACGACCTCGCCCGCCGGCGCCCCGCCCAGCTCTCCGGAGGGCAGCAGCAGCGTGTCGCGCTCGCCAGGGCGCTCGCCGCGGGCCCCCGCGCGCTGCTCCTCGACGAGCCGTTCGCCTCGCTCGACGCCGAGACCGGCACGGCGGCACGGCGGCTCATCGCCCAGCTGCGCGACCGGCTCTCGATCCCGATGGTGCTCGTCACACACGATCCGCTCGACGCCGTGATGCTCGCGTCGCGCACTCTGGTGATCGACGACGGACGCGTGGTGCAGCAGGGGCCGACGGCCGAGGTGCTCGGGCATCCGCGGTCGCGCTTCGCCGCCGCGATCGCCGGCGTGAACCTCGTGACGGGCGTGGGCGGCGAGGGTGGGATGCTGCGCTCGGGGGTGCTGGTCCTGGACGGGCGGGGCGATCGGCTGCGCGAGGGCGAGCCCGGTTCCGCGGTGTTCGCGCCGACCGCCGTGCGGATCAGGCCGGATGCCGACGACCGCACGACCGCGGCGAACTCCTGGCGCGGCACGGTGGCCGTGATGGAGGCGACCAGGGGCGGCGTGCGGATCTTCACCGCCGAGCATCCGCACCTCGCGGCCGACTGCCCGTCCGGATTCGCGGCGTCCCTCGGCATCCGTCCGGGCGCCGCCCTGACTTTCTCCGTCTCCCCCGACGACGTGTCTCTCCGTCGGGATCCCACTCCCTAGCTCCCGTATGAGTTCTGGTCGCTTCCGGGCCTCCGAGGCGGCCACAACTCATACGGGAGGGCGTCCGACCACCCCGCGACCAGTGCTACGGTTGCCAGTCGAAAGGGTGGACGATGACGATCACGCCGTCTCGCGCAACCGGTACGCGCGTATCCGGAGCCCTTCGTCTGCCCTCCGTCGGCCTGACTGACCGGCTCGACAGGCCCCTGCGCGACCTGCGGATCTCGGTCACCGATCGCTGCAACTTCCGCTGCGTCTACTGCATGCCGCGCGCCGTCTTCGGGCGCGACTACGCCTTCCTCGACCGCGACGAGCTGCTGAGCTTCGACGAGATCGAGCGCATCGCGCGGATCGCCGTCGCGCACGGCGTGCGCAAGCTGCGCCTCACCGGCGGCGAGCCCCTGCTGCGGCGGGGCATCGAGGAGCTGATCTCACGGCTCGCTGCGATTCAGGCGCCAGGCGGCGAGCGGGTCGAGATCGCGCTCACCACGAACGGCTCAGCGCTCGCGGTGAAGGCGCAGGCCCTGAAGGATGCCGGCCTCGACCGGCTGACCGTGTCGGTGGACACGCTCGACGACGACCTCTTCCAGCGCATGAACGACGTGCGCTTCCCGGTCGCCAGGGTGCTGCAGGGGATCGACGCCGCCCACGCCGCCGGCATCGGTCCGATCAAGATCAACATGGTCGTCAAGCGCGGTATGAACGACCACGAGATCGAGGACATGGCGGCCAGGTTCAAGGGCACGCCGTATTCGCTGCGCTTCATCGAGTACATGGACGTCGGCACGTCGAACGGGTGGGACCTCGACGAGGTCGTGCCGTCCGCGGAGATCATCGAACGGGTCGGGGCGCTGTTCCCGCTGGAGCCCGTGGGCGCCGTGGTGCCGGGAGAGACCGCACAGCGCTGGCGCTACGTCGACGGCTCGGGCGAGATCGGGCTGATCTCCTCGGTGACGAACACGTTCTGCGGCACGTGCAACCGAGCGCGGATCTCCACCGAGGGTCGGCTCTTCACCTGTCTGTTCGCGACCGAGGGGCACGACCTGCGGGCGCTGCTGCGCGGGGGCGTGTCAGACGAGGAGCTGTCGCAGGCGCTGGCGGGCATCTGGGGGGCGCGTGACGACCGGTACTCAGAGATCCGGTCCGAGCTCACGCCCGAGCTGCGCGCCGCGAGGCAGCGCGTCGAGATGAGCTACATCGGGGGCTGAGCGCCGGCCGGACGGGCTCAGAGCCCTACCCACTCCGAGACGCCGTCGTCGTAGTGCTGGCGTTTCCAGATCGGCACGCCGGCCTTGATCTCCTCGACCAGGCGCTCACAGGCGGCGAAGGCCTCGGCGCGGTGACCGGCGGATGCCGCGGCGAACAGGGCTATGTCGCCGATGCGGAGGTCGCCCACGCGGTGGGCGGCGGCGATGCGCAGGCCGGTGTCGGCAGACACGCGGTCGACGATGTCGCGCAGGAAGCGTTCGGCGTCGGGATGGCCGCGGTAGTCGAGAGCGCGCACCGCGCGGCCGCCGTCGTGGTCGCGCACGACCCCGCAGAACATCACGACGGCGCCGTCGGCATCGCCGCCGACAGCCGCCCGCACGGCGGCCTCGTCGATCGGCTCGTCGGTGATCAGGGCGAGGCTCATGCGGGCTCCTTCTCGACAAGCGCGGGGATCGACGCGTTCTCCGCGGGCGACGCGGGCACCACGGAGGCAGCGGCTGCTGCGGGCACGCTCCCGACTGCGGCCTCGCCCTCGACGTCGCCGCCGAGGGCGACGAAGGCGCGGATGCCGCCGACGACGTGGACTGCATCCACACCGCGGTCGCGCAGCGCTGCGGCCGCGCGCCGGGAACGGGGGTCCTGCTCGCAGTAGACGACGACGGTCGGCGCCGCGTCCGGGGCACCCACGGCATCCGACTCCTGCAGCGCGTCAGGGACCTCGCCCGCGTCGATGCGCCCGACCGGAAACAGCACAGAATCGGGGATGCGGCGTGCGGCGGCCTCGTGCGGCTCGCGCACGTCGAGCAGTAGCATCCGCTCCCCCGCCCGGCGACGACGCAGCAGCTCCGCCGCGGAGATCGACTGCGTGGGATCGGGCGCCGTACCGCACAGCGCCTCGTAGTCGTCGAGCCCGGTGAGCGCCGGGCGGCTCTCGTCGGCCTCGTAGCCGATCTCCCTGGTGCGCGCGGTCAGCGCGTCGTAGAACAGCACCCGGCCGATCAGCGGTTCGCCGATGCCGCACACGAGCTTGACGACCTCGGTCGCCATGAGCGAGCCGATCGCCGTGCACAGGCTCGGCAGCACCCCGCCGAGCTCGCACGACAGCGTCTCGTCGGCGGGCGGCGGCGCGGGGAACAGGTCGCGGAAGGTCGGGCCGCGGCCGGCCCATGCGACGCCGACCTGTCCGTGGAAGCGAAGGATCGAGCCCCACACCAGGGGCTTTCCGGCAAGCTCCGCCGCGTCGTTGGCGAGGTAGCGGGTGGCGAAGTTGTCGCTGCCGTCGACGAGCAGATCGTAGCCGTCGAGCAGGGCGGGAAGGTTCGCCGCGATCACGCGCTCCCGGTGAGCGATCACCGTGCACGCGGGATCGATCGCCGCCACGGTGTCGCGCAGCGAGTCGACCTTGGCCCGCCCGATGTCGGCGACGCCGTGGCTGAGCTGCCTGTGCAGGTTGGAGACCTCGACGAGGTCGTCGTCGGCGACCCCGATGGTGCCGATGCCCGCCCCCGCGAGCACGGGCACGAGGGCGCTGCCGAGTCCGCCGGCACCGATCACGAGCACCCGCGCCGCCGCCAGACGACGCTGCGCCGGCTCGCCGAAGCCGGGTAGCATGAGCTGACGGCTGTAACGCGCGATGCGGTCCGGCTCCAGCGCCGGCCCCGGTTCGATGAGCGGGAGCATGGCCGCAAGTCTACGTCCAGGCGTCGACATCGGGGGTCTCCTGATTCCATGATGCGGATGCGATCTTCCGGAGAGCGATGCTGTGGCGCGGGCCGGGACTAGGATGATCGGCATGGCGATCGTGACGGTGCGGTACTTCGCCGCGGCCTCCGAGGCCGCGGGACGCGAGGAGGAGCGGCTCGACCTCGGCGCCGGGCAGACCCTCGGCAGCCTGAAGGACGCGCTGCTCGCCGCCTACGGCGACCCCATGTCGCGCGTGCTGCGCTCCGGCTCGTTCCTCGTCGACGGCGTCGTGCGCCGGGACCTCTCCCTGCCGGTGGGCGAACGCGTCGACATCCTGCCCCCGTTCGCGGGAGGGTGACGCCGTGACCACCACCCCCGCCCAACACGCGGCGCACGTCGCCGACCAGGTCGAGCCTGCGCTCCAGTCCCTCTGCGACGTCGAGCGCATGGAGACCGTGGCACTGCATCCCGGAGGACCGGCGCTCGGACGCGTGCTCGCCGCCGACGTGCACAGCCCCCTCCAGGTGCCCCCGTTCACGAACTCGCAGATGGACGGGTACGCCGTTCGCGCCTCCGACATCGCCGACGCGACCGCATCGATGCCCGTCCGCCTCCCGATCGGCCGTGTCCGCGCCGCGGGAGACGCGGCAGGGGAGCACGTCCCCGGCACGGCGACCCCGGTGATGACCGGCGCAGCGGTGCCCGTCGGCGCCGACGCCGTCGTGCCCATCGAGATCGTCGATCCCCCGCGGTTCGTCGGCATCGGCGCAGCGGGTGCGGATGCCGATCCAGACGCCGCCGTGGCGTTCTCCGCCCCGGTCGCCCCGAAGACGTTCGTGCGAGATGCGGGGAGCGACGTCGCCGCCGGCGCACTGCTGCTGCCGGCCGGCACCCGCCTCGGCCCCGCGCAGCTCGCGACCCTCGCCGCTGTCGGCATCACCGAGGCCGCCGTGCGGCCGCGGCTGCGCGTGCTGCTGATCTCCACGGGGCACGAGCTGCGGCCGCCGGGAGAGGCGCTCGCTTCCGGTCAGATCCACGACGCGAACACCGCGTCGCTGGCGGCATCCCTCGTCGACTGCGGTGCCGAGGTCGCGTGCGCGTTCGCGCCGGACGACGCCGCCGCGCTCGACGCCACGATCGCCGCCCACCCCGACGTCGACCTGCTGATCACGACCGGTGGCGTCAGCGCCGGGGCGTTCGAGGTCGTACGCGACGCACTCGAGCCGCGCGGGGTGCGCTTCGGCCACGTCGCGATGCAGCCGGGAGGCCCCCAGGGGCTCGGCGCCATCGATCGCGATGGACTGCCCACGCTGCCCGTGGTCGCGTTCCCCGGCAACCCGGTGTCGGCGCTGCTGTCGTTCGAGATGTTCCTGCGGCCGCTGCTGCGCCGCGCGGCGGGACTGCGCGCACACCGCTCGGCGCTGCACGTTCCGCTCGCCGTCGGGATCGAGTCGCCGGTCGCGAAGCACCAGGTCAGGCGCGGTGTGCTGCACGACGACGGCACCGTCGAGGTCGGCGCCCCCGGCTCGCACCTGCTGCACGACTACGCACGGGCGACCGTGCTCGCCCATGTGCCGATCGGCGTCGGCGCCCTTCCCGCGGGAGCGGAGATCGAGGTATGGAGGATCGATGACTGAGCTGTCGCATCTGCGCGCTGACGGGTCCGCGCACATGGTCGACGTCACCGACAAGAAGGTGACCAGACGCGAGGCATCGGCCCAGGCCGTGCTCGTGACGACGCCGGAGGTGGTCGCGAAGATCGCCGACGGCTCGCTGCCCAAGGGCGAGGCGCTGGGCACCGCCCGACTCGCCGGCATCATGGGGGCCAAGCAGACGTCGACGCTGATCCCGCTGTGCCACCCGCTGCCGCTGACGAAGCTCTCCGTCGACCTCGAACCGCAGCACGACAGGGTGCGCATCGTCGCGACCGCCGTCACCAACGGGGTGACGGGGGTCGAGATGGAGGCGCTCACCGCGGCCAGCATCTCGGCGCTCACGCTCTACGACATGATCAAGGCGGTCGACAAGAACGCCGTCATCACCGACGTGCTCGTGCTCGCCAAGTCGGGCGGCAAGAGCGGCGACTGGTCACGGCCGTGACCCGCTCCGCGACCGTGCTCGTGGTCTCCACGCGTGCGGCCGCCGGCGTGTACGAGGACCGCACGGGCCCCGTGATCTCGGCCTGGCTGCGCGAGCGCGGCTTCGAGGTGACCCTCGAGGTGACCCCGGATGCCGAGGTCGGCGAGACTCTGGCACGACTGCTCGCCGAACACCCGTCCGTGCTGCTCACCACCGGGGGCACAGGCGTCTCCCCCGACGACCGCACCCCCGAGGCCACGCGGGCGCTGCTCGACGCGGAGCTGCCCGGCATCGCCGAGGAAGTGCGGCGACGGGGAACCGCGGTGACGCCGACGGCCGTGCTGAGCCGGGCCTTCGCCGGGGTGGCTGGGCGCACGCTCGTGATGAACCTGCCCGGCTCCAGCGGCGGCGTGCGCGACGGGCTCGCCGTGCTCGACGGCATCCTCGATCACGCCATCGCGCAGATCGCGGGCGCCGGGGATCACGGGGCCCGATAGCCCGCTCTCCCGCGGAACGGCCGGTCAGGCTGTCGCGCGACGGGCGATCTCGGCCACGAGGGCCTGGGTCTGCTCGGCTCCGACGTCTCTGGCGACGGCGACGTAGTGGTCCCTGACCGCTGGACGATGACGCACCGGGAACAGCTGGCCCGGCGCGAGCCGGACGAGTTCGGTGACGGTGAGGCTCTCGTCGGCGATCCCGCGGAACGAGACGCCGCCCACCGTGTCCACGTCGAGCATCAGCACGACGCGGACACCGCCATCGCTGCTGACCTCCCGCCAGTCGACCAGCCGCCCGATCGCCAGCTCGCCGGTACGCAGCTCGGCGTTGCGCCGCCGCGCTGCGCTGCTCAGGACGGGGTTCGGGGCGACGCCGGGGAACTCGGGTCCGACGCCGAGCGCCTCCCGCGTCAGGTCGGGCCTGAGCTGCTCCATCAGGTCTTCGAGCTTCTTCTTCGAACCGAACATGCGACCCTCCCCTGTCGACGACGTACGGTCAGCATAGACCCGGGGGCCCGGGGCGGATGCCGCGCAGCGATCAGCCGGCCGGAGAGACGGCGGCCTCGTCGGGGTGGTTCGGCGTCCACCCCAGCCAGCCGTCGTCGGTGGCCACGACGGCCCACTCGCCGCAGGCGTAGACGGTGTCCCTCTCGAAGACGTCGGGAGCGCCGTCCAGGGCGTAGACCGGAGCCGACAGGCGCGTCGTCTCGGCGCACATCTCCGGGTCGAGGTCGGCGTCGCTGCGCAGCAGCACGGCGCCGTTCGTGGCATCCGTCGACACGGTGCCCGTGATGTGCGTCGCATCGGCCGGCACCCACGGCACGTCCTGCTCCAGGCCCTTCTCGAGGGCGGCCCTGTCGTCGAACGAGAAGTGGTTCTCCTTGTAGAGCACCCGGTCGACCAGCGAGGAGCACCCCGTGGCGAGGAGGGCGGCGGGGACGAGGAGTGCACCGAGCGCAAGGGCTCGGACGACGGGGCGCGTGTTCATGCCTCCAGCCTCCCGCGCGGGACCGGGTGGCGTCGTCGGCCTGAGGGGTGATCCCGCGTACCTCGTGGGGATGATCCGGAGACGAGACGGATCGCCTCTTGACCTCAAGTGAAGTTGAGGTTCTACGGTCGTGTCCATGACCTCTGACACCGAGACGTCGACCGGCTCCACGCCGACGATCGCACCGGCCTCCCGCGCCCCGCACATCCTGAGCGGCCGCTTCCTGTGGATCACCATCGGCGCGTGCGCCCTGGTCTTCCTCGGAGCGTTCGAGTCCCTCGCCGTGACCACCGCGATGCCCGCGGTGAGCCTCGACCTCCACGGCGACCGGCTCTACGCCCTCGCGTTCGCGGGACCGCTGGCGACGGGCGTCATCGGCATGGTGATCGCCGGCAACTGGTCCGATCGGCGGGGGCCCGTGCCGCCGCTCTACACCGCCGTCGCCGTGTTCGTCGCAGGTCTGCTCATCGCCGGACTCGCCCCGACCATGGAGGTGCTCGTCGCCGGGCGGTTCGCGCAGGGCTTGGGCAGCGGCGCGCTGATCGTCGCGCTGTACGTCGTGGTGGCACGCGTCTACCCCGGCGACCTGCATCCCGCCATGTTCGCCGGCTTCGCCGCGGCCTGGGTGGTGCCGTCGCTGATCGGCCCGACCGTCGCCGGGGCCGTCACCGAGATCTGGAGCTGGAACTGGGTGTTCCTCGGTGTGGCCATGCTCGTGGTGCCGGCGCTGATCATGGTGATCCCGGCACTGCGCGGACTCGACCGCGACGCTCCGCACTCACCCGCCCCGTGGGCTCTGGGCAGGATCGGCTGGTCCGTCCTCGCCGCGCTCTCGATCCTCGCCCTCAACGTCCTCGGCGAACTGCCCGACGTCGGCGCGGCGCTCGCCGCCGTCGCGATCGCCGTGGCGCTGGTCTCCGTGCGCCCCCTGCTGCCCCGCGGCGCCCTGCGCGCCGTGCGGGGACTGCCCTCGGTGCTGCTGGTCCGCGGTCTCGCGGCCGGCGCGTTCTTCGGCGCGCAGGTCTACGTTCCCTATCTGCTCACCGAGCGCGACGGCCTGTCGCCGCTGCTCGCCGGGCTCGCCCTGACGGGAGGCGCACTGGCCTGGTCGGCCACCGCCGGCCTGCAGGGCCGCTGGGGTACGCGGCTGTCGAGCATCACCGCGATGCGCGTCGGCGCGGGCCTCGTGTTCGCCGGGACGGCGCTCTCGCTGGCGGCGGTGGTGTTCGCCGTCGGCCCCGTGCTCGTCGTGATCGCCTGGATCGTGGCGGGATCGGGCATGGGACTGCTGAGCCCGCGTAGCAGCGCGCTGACCCTCGCCTGGTCGACGCCGGAGAACCAGGGGTTCAACAGCGCGGCCATGACGGTGACCGACTCCTTCGGCAGCGCACTGACCCTCGCCGTCACCGGGCTGCTCTTCACCGGAGCGGCTCGGCTGATGGACCCGTTCGCGGCCGTGCTGCTCCTGACGACGGTGATCGCCCTGGCCGCCGTCGTGCTCTCCGCGCGGCTCTCGCCACGCCCCTGACGCGCGCGGCGACGACGAGAGCCGCTACCGGCCGCCGGGCTTGTCCCGGCGGTCATGCGCCGCGTCGGCTGCCGGGCGCGTCCACGCCAGAGCCCCGGCGAGCATCTCGGCCGGGTCGACGCGCTCTGGCTCGTACAGCCAGGCGATGAGGATGCCGAGGCACGAGGCGACGATCCAGTCGGCGTCGTCGTGCGGCGCCTCCGCACCCTCGCCCACGAGGATCTCCGCGACCGAGGACCTCGCCGCGGCGAGCCGCGCGCGGAAGAAGGGATGCGCCGGATGCGAGGGCACGGTCGCCTCGCACAGCAGCACGACCTCGGCGGCCGTGACCCAGCGCGGCCGGTGCACGAGGCCGAGGATCTCGTCGCCGTCGGTCGAGGCCCCGAAGAGCTCGAGGAGCACCGCGTGCAGCAGGGCCTCCTTGGTCGGGGCGATGTGGATCAGCGCGGCGCGGGTGATCCCGGCCTCGTCGGCCACCGCCTGCATCGAGGTCTCGTAGTAGCCGTGCTGCGCGTAAAGCCTCGCCGCGGCCGCGGTGGACGCCGAGGGCGGGTCCCCAGCGGGGTGCGGATCCGGCGGCGCGACGGCATCGGGCTCCGGCACGGGAGCGCCCTCGTTCAGGTGGTCCTCGCGCCGCTCCAGGTGGGCGACGATGTCGATCTCGGCGGGGAAGTAGAGCGCGAGGATCTGCAGCCCCTCCCAGCCCGCGACGACCAACCGCAGCGCACGCTCGGCATCCGCCGACGGGACGCCGCGACGCGCGAGTCCTGCGATCCCGAGGGCGGCGCCCTCCTGTCGCCGGGCGAGCATCAACGGATGTCCGGGGTGCGACGGGCTCGTCGCCTCGCCGAGGAGCGCGGTGAAGAGCTCGACCCAGCCGGGGACCTCCTGCCCGCCCTTGGCGATCATCGACGGGGTGATCTCGCCGCTGCCCTCGCTCGCGAACAGGTCCCACCTGGCCGCGCTCTCCGCGTCGAGGCGCTCGATGAGCGCCGTGAGGATCTCGGCCTTGGAGGAGAAGTAGCGCAGCAGCCCCGGGTGGGAGATGCCTGCCGCCCTGGCGATGTCACGCAACGATGAGGCCCGGTATCCGCCGGAGATGAAGGCGCCGTGGGCGGCATCGAGGATCCGCTCGACGCGCTCGCGTCCCGTGCGGTAGCTCCCCCGTGCCGGCGCAGTGCTCTCCATCGGACTCATCTTCTCCAGTCTTGCAGACCTCAATAGTTACCACTATGGTGGTCACACCCGCGATGGTCAATCGCGAGACCCGACCCCCCTCTCGAGGAGACGACGATGTCCATCGATACCCCCTCCCTGCAGACCTCACCCGATCACGCAGACCGCAAGGTGCCGCGCGAGCTGCGCCGCCTGTTCAGCTTCGCTCCGTTCGCCGCGTCGGCGGCGCCGATCGCCTACGGAGCCGTCGCGTTCTTCATGGCGATCCAGGTGCAGCAGTTCGACGCGAGCACCAAGGTGGAGAACCTCGCGCTCATCAACTCCCTCTCCGCGATCGCGGCGATGCTGGCGCAGCCGATCTTCGGCGTGCTCTCCGACCGGACCCGCAGCCGGTGGGGCGCGCGTCATCCGTGGATGCTGATCGGGGCGGCCATCGGAGCGGTCGCCCTCCTCACCGCCGGGCTCTCCCCGAACCTCGCGGCTCTCATCGCATGCGTGATGCTCGTGCAGTTCGGCTTCAACGCCTGGCAGGGACCGTTCTCCGCCCTGCTGCCCGACCGCGTCCCCGAGCGGTTCCGCGGGCGGTACTCCACCTTCGTCGGCCTCGGCGCCCTGTTCGGCGCGGTGCTCGGCCCGATCCTCGGATCGCTCTTCGCCGAGAGCATCCCCGTCGGCTATGCCGCGATCACAGGCCTGGTCGTCGTGCTCATCCTGCTCTTCGTCGCCCTGGTGCCCGGCGCCGACAACCGCGGCGCGCCGCGACGCCCGTTCTCGATCGGCGCGTTCTTCTCGGCGTTCTGGGTGAACCCGGTGCGGCACCCCGACTTCTTCTGGGGATTCACCGGCCGGATCCTGCTGTTCGGCGGCTACTACATGACCTCGACCTACAGCCTCTACATCGCCCAGGACTACATCGGGATGACGCTCAAGGAGGCCACCGCCCTGGTGCCGCTGCTCGGCCTCATCGCCCTGCCTGGACTCCTTGTCGCGACGGCGGTCTCGGGCCCGCTGTCGGATCGCATCGGTCGGCGCAAGCCCCTCGTGCTGGTGGCCGGCGTGATCATCGCCGTCGGCGCCAGCCTCCCCTTCTTCGTGCCGACCACCCTCGGGCTGATCGTGCAGGCGGTCGTCGTGACCATCGGCTTCGGCGCGTTCGTGGCGGTCGACCAGGCGCTGATGGCGTCGGTGCTCCCCGACCCTGAGGCCTACGGCAAGGATCTCGGCGTGCTGAACCTGGCGGCCACGCTTCCGGGGACCCTCGCACCCGCGGCCGCCGGCTTCCTCGTGATGTCGATCGGATACGGACCGCTGTTCCTCGTCGTCGGCGCCATCGGCCTCCTCGGCGCCCTCGCCGTCCTCCCGATCCGCAGCGTCCGCTGAACGCCCGAAAGGACCGCCCCATGGCCGCAGATCTCCTCCTGCCCGCTCCTCTGTCCGCGCACGGACGCGGCGGCGCGTTCCTCCTCCGCGCCGGCACCGCCGTCACGGTCGACGACCCGGCGCTCCTCCCGCTCGGCCGCCTCCTCGTGGAACGCATAGCGGCCGGCACCGGCATCCGCCTCGCCGCCCCAGAGGTGGCCGCCGACCTGCCACCGGGCAGCGGAGCGGGCGTCCGGCTCGCGCTGGATGGTGCGGATGCCGCACTGACCGGAGTGCCCGCGGCACGGGGCGTCTCCCCCTCCGGCGCTCCGCTCGATGGGGAACGGTTCGCGATCGACGTCGACGAGCAGCGCATCCGGCTCATCGGCTCAGCCCCCGCCGGCCTGCACCACGCCGTCACCGTGCTGACGGCGCTCGCCGAGCAAGCCGAGCCCGGCGCCGAGGGAATCAGCATCCCCACTCTCGCCCTCGCCGATGGGCCCGAGCTCGCCTGGCGCGGTCTGTCGTTCGACGTGGTCAGGCACGCGTTCGCCGTCGAGGAGGTGCGGACGGTGATCGACCTGCTCGCCCGCTACCGGATGAACGTGCTGCACCTCCACCTGACCGACGACCAGGGGTGGCGCGTCGAGATCCCCACGCGCCCGGCGCTCACCCCCGATGGCTCGAGGTTCTTCACGACCGACGAGTACCGATCGATCATCGCCTACGCGGCGGAGCGGCACATCACCGTGATCCCGGAGATCGACATGCCCGGGCACAGCGGCACCGCGATCTCCGCCTACCCCGAGCTGTGCCGCAGCGGTGTCGCGCAGCCCGTGTACGCCGACCCGATGGAGGCCGTGGCGCGGATGGCCGCCGACGGTTTCACTCCGCAGTATCTCGACCCCGAGAAGGACGAGGTCTGGGCGTTCGTGGACGACGTGATCGGGGCGATCGCCGCCCTCACGCCCGGCCCGTTCCTGCACATCGGCGGCGACGAGGCGTTCGGGATGCCTCCGGAGCTCCACACGGCGTTCGTGAAGCGGGCAAGGGAGATCGTGCGAGCCCACGGCAAGGAACCCGTCGGCTGGCAGGAGACCTCCCGGGCTGATCCGGGCAGCGATGCCGACGGTCCGCTCGTGCAACTGTGGATCGGCGAGAACGCGCTGCCGTCCGATCCCGAGCATCCGCTGCTCCAGATGCTCCCGCCGCAGCTGATCGAGCTCTTCGCCACGACCTTCGCCGAGGCCGCGGACGACCCGCGGCGCCTCATCGCGCAGCGCGCGCGGGTGATCATGTCGCGCACCGACCTCGCCTACCTCGACACCCCGTACGCGGAGTCGTCGCCCGATCCGGAGGCGGAGGCTCGACGCGCGCGGGTCGGCATGCCCGGGTACCCGGCCGCGACCGTCGAACGGTTCGCGACGGCTCCGATCCCCGGTCTCGACGCCGAGACCGACCTCGACGTCATCGGGTTCGAGGCGGCCATCTGGTGCGAGACGGTGCAGAGCTTCGACGACCTGACCTTCCTCCTGCTGCCGCGGCTCCCCGTGCTCGCCGAGCGCGCCTGGAACGCCGGTCCCGCCCGCGACTGGGAGGGCCTGCGCACCCGTCTCGCCGCCCAGTCCCCCGTCTGGCGGCGTGACGGCCTCACCTACTTCCCCGCACCGTCCGTCGACTGGCGCTGACCCCACGAACGCCCCGAAAGCCCCCACGAAAGAAGGAACACCGTGTCCCAGGACCTCACCGAACTCGTCACGCGGCTCACGCTCGAACAGAAGGTGACGCTGCTCACCGGCGCGTCCACGTGGACGTTCGCCGCCGAGCCCGCCGTCGGGCTGCGCACGATCCTGGTCTCCGACGGCCCCACCGGGGTGCGCGGCCCCGCGATGGACGACCGCGATCCGTCGGCGAGCCTGCCGTCGGCGACGGCGATCGCCGCGAGCTGGGACCTCGACAGGGTGCGCCGCCTCGGTGCGCTCATCGCCGCGGAGGCGAGGCGCAAGGGCGTCGGCGTCGTGCTCGGCCCGACCATCAACCTGCACCGCTCGCCCGCGGGCGGGCGCCACTTCGAGGCCTACAGCGAGGACCCCTGGCTGACCGGAGAGATGGCCGCGGCCTACATCGAGGCGCTGCAGGCGGAGGGCGTCGCGGCGACCCCCAAGCACTTCGTCGCGAACGACAGCGAGACCGACCGTGACAGCGTCGACGTGCGCGTCGACGAGCGCACGCTGCGCGAGCTGTACCTCGCTCCGTTCGAGCGCGCGGTCGAGGCCGGCGCATGGATGATCATGTCGTCGTACAACAAGGTCAACGGCGCCCACGCGGCCTCGAACGATCTGCTCCGCACGCCGCTGAAGAGCGAGTGGGGCTTCGACGGCGTCGTGGTGTCGGACTGGAACGGCGTCAAGGACACCGTCGCCAGCGCCAACGCGGGTCAGGACATGGTGATGCCCGGCCCCGACGGACCGTGGGGCCAGGCGCTGATCGCCGCCGTGCGCGACGGAGAGGTGCCGGAGTCCGCCGTCGACGAGAAGGTCGAGCGCCTGCTGCGCCTCGCCTCGCGGATCGGCGCTCTCGATGGAGCCCCCGCGGCGAAGGAGGTGCCGGCGTGGTCGGATGCCGACACGGCTGCACTGCTGCGCGAGGCGGCGGCCGACGGCATGGTGCTCATCCGCAACGACGGCGCGCTCCCGCTCACGGGTTCGCCGACGGTGGCCGTCATCGGCCAGCACGCCAGACACGGCCGCGGCCAGGGCGGCGGCTCGGCGACGGTGTTCCCCGCGGTCGAGCACGCCCCGTGGGAGGGCATCTCCGCCGCGTACCCCGGCGCGGTCTACGCCCCCGCACTGCCCCCGACCTCGGAGCTGCGGCCGTTCCGCCGCACCGCGCTGACGTCTCCGGACGGCGGCGACGGCGCCCTGGTCCGGTACATCGACGCGTCCGGCGAGGCCTTCGCGAGCGAGACCTTCCCCTCCGGCCTGTTCGGCTGGATCTTCTCGCCGGAGCTGGCGGGGTCGTCGCGGATCGAGTTCCGCACCGTCTACACCGCCGACGAGTCGGGGCCGCAGCGGATCGGCGTCTCGGGGCTGGGCTCCGTCGTGCTGCGCATCGACGGTGAGACCGTGCTCGACGGCGAGATCGCGATGGCGACCGCCGACATCGTCTCGGGCGTCATGCATCCGCCCGTCCGCTCGGTCGAGCTCGATCTCGAGGCCGGCCAGCAGGTGCGGATCGAGCTCGACCTCGTGCCGTTCCTCCCCGGTGGGTTCCCCTTCGCGGTGATCACCCTCGGCACCGAGCCCACGTTCGGCGACCCCGAGGTCGAGCTGCAGCAGGCGGTGGATGCCGCGCGGGAGGCCGACGTCGCGATCGTCGTGGTCGGGACAGGCGAGGCCATCGAGTCGGAGGGCTTCGACCGGCCCTCGCTGTCGCTCCCCGATGGGCAGGACGACCTGGTGCGGCGGATCGCCGCGGTCAACGACCGCACGATCGTCGTCGTGAACTCCGGTGCGCCCGTGCTCATGCCCTGGATCGACGAGGTGTCGGCCGTGCTGCTCAGCTGGTTCCCCGGACAGGAGTTCGGGAACGCCCTCGCCGACGTGATCACCGGGGCCGTCGAGCCGGGCGGAAGACTGACGACGACGTGGGCGGCCTCACAGGACGACGTGCCCGTGTGGAACACGACCCCGGTCGACGGCGTGCTGACCTACGACGAGGGGCTGCACATCGGCTACCGCGCCTGGGCGAAGCGGGAGGGCGGCCCCGCCCCCGTCGCCGCGTTCGGTTCCGGTCTGGGCTACACCCGCTGGGAGATCGGCGACGCGACGATCTCGCGCAACGGCGAGGCGACGCGGGTGTCGGCGACGGTGACGAACGTCGGCGACCGCGCAGGCAAGCAGGTCGTGCAGGCCTTCGTCTCGCGCGTCGACCCGTCCGACGTCGAGCGTCCGGCGCTCTGGCTCGCGGGCTTCGCCCTCGTGCGTGCGGATGCCGGCATCCGCACGCCGATCGCCATCGACATCGCCCCGCGCGCCTTCCAGCACTGGTCGGTCGAGGAGCACGCCTGGGTCGCCGAGCCGGGCCGCTACGCGGTGCGCATCGGCGCGGGCATCGACGCGCTCGGCGACGAGCTCCTCGTCACGATCGACTGACCACGACGCACGACCGCACACCACCTCACACGACTGACACGACGCACACGACTGAAGGAGAAGATGACATGACACGGGTTCCCGACGGCTTCCTCTGGGGAGCTTCCACCTCCGCCCACCAGGTGGAGGGCAACAACACCTCCAGCGACATCTGGCGCCTGGAGGGCTCCGGCATCATGACCGAGTACTCCGGCGACGCCGACGACAGCTACCACCGCTACCCCGAGGACATGCGGCTGCTCGCCGACGCCGGCTTGAACGCCTACCGGTTCGGGATCGAGTGGGCGCGCATCGAGCCGGAGAAGGGGCGGTGGTCGAACGCGGAGCTGGCCCACTACCGCCGCATGATCGACACCGCGCGCAACCTCGGGCTCGAGCCGGTCGTGACGCTGCACCACTTCACCTCTCCGCACTGGTTCGCCGAGGCCGGCGGGTGGACGGGAGACGACGCGCTGGAGCGCTGGCGCCTCTACATCGAGCGCGTGTCGAGCATCCTCGACGGCGTCTCCTGGGTGTGCACCATCAACGAGCCCAACATGGTGGCGCTCATGCAGATGTTCCTGGGCGGCGACATCTCGCGCGACGACCTCGGTCAGGGGCTCACGCTCGCACATGACGGGCCCCTCACGCCCGATGTGCAGTTGGGCGCCCGCCTCGTGGAGGCGCACCGGATCGCGGTCGAGGTGCTGCGCGAGCGCACGAGCGCCAAGGTCGGCTGGACGGTCGCGCAGCAGGCCTTCACGCCGACGCCGGGCAACGAGGAGGTGTTCCAGAAGGTCAACTGGGCATGGGAGGACCAGTACCTCGAGGCCTCGCGCGGCGACGACTTCGTGGGCGTGCAGTCGTACACCACGCAGCCGGTGAACGCGCAGGGTCCCGTGCCGCATCCGCCGCATCCCGACAACACCATCACCGGCTGGGCCTACCGGCCCGACGCCCTCGGCATCGCGCTGCGCCACGCGCACGAGGTCGCCGGCGTGCCGCTGCTGGTCACCGAGAACGGCATCGCGACGGGCGACGACGAGCGCCGCATCGCGTACACCACCGAGGCGCTTCGGCACCTCGCCGCCGCCGTCGAGGACGGGATCGACGTCCGCGGCTATCTCCACTGGTCGGCGCTGGACAATTACGAGTGGGGCCACTGGGGCCCGACGTTCGGGCTCATCGCCGTCGACCGCGAGACCTTCGAGCGCCGTCCGAAGCCCAGCCTGGCCTGGCTCGGCGAGGTAGCCAGGACCGGAGCCGCGCACATCCCCGCTGGCACCGCGTCGTTCGCTCCCGAGGCCTCTGCCGAGACCGCTCCCGACACGCTGTTCTCCGCGGGTTCCCTCGTCGGCGCACTGCTCGACGACGACCGCTCCCGCGCCGTGCTCGACGACGCCGCGCCCGGCATCGCCGCGCACCCGATGATCGGTATGGCCCGCGGACTCTCCCTGGAGACCGTCGCAGGGATGGCGGCCGACGTGCTCTCCGCCGAGGCGCTCGCCGAGCTCGACGAGCGGCTCCGCGCCATCGTCTGATCGCCGTCGGCTCTCACGACACGAGAAGAGGACCCTCGCCGCGGCGGGGGTCCTCTTCTCGTTCGCGGCGTCGCTCGCGCACCGCGGCGTCGCTCGCGCACCGCGGCGTCGCCCGTGGCGTCAGGGAGCGACGGCCAGTGCGGCGAGCACGCGAACGGCGAGTTCTTCGTGCGTGCGGAGGCTGGGATGCACCCCGTCGTCGATGAACGCGGCGTCGCCTCCCGCCTGCGCCGCGGCCACCGCCGGCGCGCTCTCGACGACGGCGTCCGGCAGCGCGCCCAGCGCGGCGGCGAGCGCCGCGATGTCGTCGTTCGCCCAGCTGATCCCCGCCGCGCGGAAGAAGGGGAACGCCCCGCTCGCGGCCTCGTCGACAGGGGTCGGCGTGATCCAGACCCAGCGGGTCCGCACGTCGGGCGCGGCGAGCGCACGGAGCGCCGAGAGGTTGCGCAGGGTCTCCTCGCGGCTGACGAGGTGGAGACCGGTGGAGCCACCCACCCTCTGCGCGTCGTTGCTGCCGAGCATGCAGAACACCCATTCGGCCGGTCGACGTCGGATGGCGGGGAGGGCGGCGAGCACCTGTGTGGTCGACGCCCCGGAGATCGCCAGGTTCTCGAACTGCAGCTCCAAGTCGGGCCGCTCATCCTCCGCCAGCGTGCGCAGGAGCTCGAACCAGGAGAGCCGGTCAGCGGTGGTGCTCTCCCCGATCGCCACGATGCGGTCGCCACGCGTGAACGGCAGGGCCGCCAGAGCATCCTGCACCGACTGACGTTTCACGAGGCGTGACGCGGCATCCGCCCGCTGCTCGTCGAGCGCGGCGAGCGCGGCGCGGTACTCCTCCACCTCTGTCCCGAACAGCGCGGCGGCCGTGCGCTCGTCGATGTCGCCGGCATAGGGAAGCGCCTTCTCGGGTCGCTGGAACCGCACGAGCTTCTCGAGGACCGGCCCGTTCATGACCGTGCTCCCTCGGCGCGACGCGCGTGGTGGTGAGGCAGCAGGAAGGCGGCGAGCACGAGCCAGACGAGCGAGGGGAAGCGCACGATCGGCAGGAGGAACGAGAGCTCCGGCACGGCGACGGTGAGCGTGGCGATCATCGCGAGCCCCGCGATCACGAGCCCCGCCCACGCGTGCCACGGCGGCAGCAGCCGGGCGAGCAGTCCTGGCACGGCGATGCCCGCGATGAGCAGACCGCTCGGCACGATGAAGCCCGGCCCTCCTGTGATGAAAGCCAGATCGTGGAGAAGGCGGATGAGAGGCGGATGCGCGAGGATCTCGGGCCGGGTCAGGGCCCAGGTGAGGAGCGCGGAGAACGCCATCGATCCCGAGGCGAGCAGGCCTCCCGCGAGTCCGATGGTCGGCCCCGGCGCACGCACGCCGAGGTGGTTGAGGCGCGTGCTGGCGACGGCCGCATAGATCGCCAGCGGGAGGGATGCTGCGAACTGGAGCAGCGCGGTGAGGAGCACAGCGCCGAAATGATCGCGGAAG
>JAGIAK010000039.1 GCA_017744855.1 Microbacterium sp. | reverse complement strand
CCGTAACCCTGGGCCGTTGCCAGTGAAGCGGCATCCGTGATGGCGACGTCGCCGGTGTGCAGCCAGCCGTCGGCGTCGAGCATGTCGGCCGTGGCGTCAGGGCGGTTGAGGTACCCCTGCATCACCTGGGGGCCGCGGATGAGCAGCTCGCCCGGCTCGCTGGCACCCTCGGCCGGCGCCTCCACGTCCGCGCCGTCCTCCGCGAGGAGCCGCGCCTCGGTGTTGGCGAGCAGCATGCCAACGGAGGAACGGTCGATGTCGTCGCGATCGTAGGGGATCGCGTGGGTCACCGGGCTGGTCTCGGTCATGCCGTACCCCTGGCACACCGTGCAGCCGAGGCGTGCGGCGACGGCCGTGGCGAGGGCGCCGTCGAGCGGTGCGGCTCCGGAGAAGATCACCTTGACCGACGACATGTCGTACTGGTCGACGAGCGGGTGCTTGGCGAGGGCGACGGCGATCGGCGGGGCGATGAAGACCCAGCTGGTGCGGTGCTCCGCCACGACGCGGAGGAACTCGACGAGGTCGAACTTTGGCATCGTGACGAGAGCGGCGCGCTGGCGCAGCGCGAAGTTGAGCAGCACGGTCATGCCGTAGATGTGGAAGAACGGCAGCACCGCGAGCACGCGGTCATCGTCGCCCAGCGAGATCGTCGAGCGGCACTGCGTGACGTTGGCGACGAGGTTGCGGTGAGTGAGCATGACGCCCTTGGGGCGTCCGGTGGTGCCGGAGGAGTACGGCAGCACCGCGAGGTGGGTCGCCGGGTCGAAGGAGACCTCGGGGGCGGAATGACCCTCGCTCAGCAGCGCGGGGAGAGACGGGTGGCCTTCGGCGCCGTCGAGCACGATGAGATGGTCGGCGGGGATGCCGAGCTTCTCCGCAGCGGCCTGCGCGCCGGGCAGCAGAGGGGAGACGGTCACGAGCCAGGTGGCGTCGGCATCCGTGAGCTGGTTGGCGATCTCCTCGGCCGTGTAGAGCGAATTGATGGTGGTGGCGGTCGCCCCGGCGCGGAGGATGCCGTGGAACACCGTCGCGAACGCGGGCACGTTCGGGCACAGCACGCCGACCGTCGTCCCCACGCCCACACCGCGCGCGGCGAGCGCTCCGGCGAAGAGGTCGATCTGGCCGATCAGCTGCCGGTAGGTCGTGGTGGCGCCGCTCATTCCGTCGACGAGCGCGACGGCGTCGAGGCGGGACTCGTCGAGGTCGCCGAAGAGGAAGTCGTAGATGGGGACCTCGGGGATCTCCACATCGGGATAGGTGCTGCGAACCATGCGATCTCCTTCGATCCGGGTCGGCGGACAGCGGCGTCCTGTGCGATCCAGTGTCGCACAGATCGGCACTGAGTCCCAGGGTCAGAATGACTCGGTGGCGCGGTACCGCGTGCTCGGTCTTCCCTTGGTGGAGTAGTCCAGAGTCCGCACCGCACGCCCCGAGCTCGCCAGGTGCTCCAGGTAGCGTCGAGCGCTGACCCGCGAGATGAGCACGTCGTCGCCGATCTCCGCCGCCGTCGACTCCGGCCTCGCCGTCAGCGCGGCGGCGACGCGGTCGAGCGTCTCGGCGCTGAGGCCCTTGGGCAGGCCGAACCGCTGACGGAAGGCGATGATCGCGTCGGCCGCCTCCACGCGGCGTACGACGTCGTGCAGCTCGGTGTGGTCGCGCAGCAGGAGCGTCGCCTCGACGTCAGCGCCGTCGATCTCGCCGCCGGTGCTGCGGGCGACCAGCACATGCGAGCCTACGATCACCGGGCGTCCGGCGGACTCGCCCTCGCGTAACACGGTGTACAGCTCAGGGCCGAGGGCGGCTGCGGCGTCCGCTCCGTCGAGCTCTTCGGCAGGGGTGCCGAGGAAGCGGGCGGCGGCGTCGTTCGCGAGGGTGATCCGACCGGCGCCGTTCACGGTCACCACACCCTCGCTGAGCCGGTGCAGCGTGGTCTCCTGGTTCTTCACGAGGGCGGCGATCTGGTGCGGCTCCAGCAGGTAGATGCGTCGACGGATGACCGTGGTCACCCATGCCGCGCCGAACACGCCCAGCACGGCGGCCGCCAGCATCGCCGAGATCAGCCAGGCGAGGTTGCCCAGGAAGTCGGCGGTGAGCTCGGACTCAAGGATGCCGACGGACGCGGTGCCGATGACCACGCCCTCCGCGTCGCGGATCGGCACCTTCACGCGCCACGACGGCCCCAGCGTGCCGGTCTGCGTGCCCACGTAGATCTTCCCGGAGAGGGGGATGGAGGGATCGGTCGATACGGGCTCGCCGATGAGGTCGGGGTTGGGGTGCGAGTAGCGGATGCCCTCGGCGTTGGCCACCACGACGTAGGCGAGATCCGACGCCTTGCGGATCACCTCGGCGACCGGCTGGATCGTCGCGGACGGATCCGCATCGTCGAAGGCGTCGAGCACCGTCGGCAGTTGGGCGACGGACTGGGCGACCGCCTGCATCCTGTCCTTGTACGACTCCCTCAGGGCCTGCTCCTGGAACGCCCCGGCGGCGACTCCCGTGCCCAGGGTCACCAGGAACACGATCAGCGCCTGCAGCGCGAGCAGCTGCATCCGGAGCGTCATCTTCGAGGCCACCAGACCATTCTCCCCGCTGCGGGCAGCACGCGTGAGTAGGGGTGCGGGGCGATCGCGACCAATAGTTTCGGAACCGCGACCAATGGTTTCCGAAGCTTGAGCGGCGGCATCCGCTCTCCGAAGGTGGACGGACTGCACCCGAACGCTCAAGGAGGAGCGCATGAAGAAGTCCCGCACCCGGATCGGCACCCTGGTGGCCCTGGCCGCGGCCGCCGCACTGACGTTGACGTCGTGCGCCGGCGGCTCAGGCCCGGCGGCCGACGGCACCGGAGCCGACGAACCCGCGACGATCAGCGACCTGAAGATCGTCGTCCCCGCGGATCCCGGTGGAGGCTGGGACCAGACCGGCCGCGCGCTGTCGCAGCTCGTCACCCAGGAGAAGATCGTCGACTCCGCGCCCGTCACCAACGTCGGCGGCGCCGGCGGCACCGTCGGACTGGCCCAGCTCGCGAACGAGAAGGACGCGAACACCCTCATGGTGATGGGGCTGGTGATGGTCGGCGCGGTAGAGACGAACGCCTCGGCCGTGCGCATCGAGGACATGACCCCCATTGCCCGCCTCACCGATGAGCCGCTGGTCGTCGTCGTCCCGGCCGACTCGAAGTACGACACGCTCGAAGACCTGGTCGAGGACGTGGTCGACAAGGGACAGGCGGTCACGATCACCGGTGGCTCGGCCGGAGGCGCCGACCACATCCTCGCCGGCCTGATGCTGGAGGCGGCAGGACTGGACGGCACGGAGATCGCGGAGAAGCTGAACTACACCCCGAACTCCGGAGGAGGCGAGGCGACCTCGCTGATCCTCGGCGGCAAGGTCGCCGCCGGTATCTCGGGCGTCGGCGAGTTCCTGCAGCACATCGAGGCCGGCACGATGAAGGCGCTCGCCGTCTCGTCCGAGAAGCCGGTCTCGCAGCTCCCCAAGGTGCCCACCGTCACCGATGCCGGCTATGACGTCGTGCTCACCAACTGGCGCGGCGTGATCGCACCGGGAGGCATCTCCGACGGCGAGCGCGAGGAGCTGGTGCGCATCGTCACCGAGCTGCACGACTCTTCGGCATGGACGAAGGAGCTGGAGACGCGGGGCTGGACCGACGCGTTCCTCACCGGTGCGGAGTTCGACGACTTCCTCACCGGCAACATCTCCGACGTCACCGCCACGCTGAAGAACATCGGCCTGGTCGGCTGACATGACGACCGGGTTCACAGAGCCCGGAGACGTGCGGGCCGGCGAACGCCGGTCCGCTCGTCTCGTGGGCCCCGCTCTCGGCGAGCTCGTGTTCGCCGCTCTGATGGTCGCGCTCGGCGTCTTCGCCCTGGTCGGCGTGTTCGCGATCCACGTGCCGGTAGGCTCGACCGTCGGCCCGACGGTGTTCCCGATCTTCGTCGCCGTGCTGCTGCTCGGCTCGGCCGTCGCCGTGCTCGTCGGCGTGCTGCGCGGGGAGCGCGGTGTGCCGGACGACGGCGAGGACGTCGACCAGAGCCTGCCGACCGACTGGGCGACCCTGGCGAAGATCGTCGGCTTCCTGGTCGCTCATCTGGTGCTGATCGAGGTCATCGGCTGGGCGCCGGCCGCCGCCGTGCTCTTCGGCGGCGTCGCCTGGTCGCTCGGTGCGCGCAAATGGTGGATGGCGTTGCTCGTCGGGGCGGTCCTCGCCGTGGTCGTGCAGATCGTGTTCGCGGGACTCCTCGGGCTCTCGCTCCCGTGGGGACCGGCGCTCGGTTGGCTGGGGAGGATGTTCTGATGGACAGCTGGACTCTGCTCCTGGAGGGATTCGCGACCGCTCTGCAGCCGCAGTACCTCGTCTTCGCCTTCTTCGGCGTCTTCATCGGCACCGCGGTCGGCGTGCTCCCCGGCATCGGTCCCGCCATGACCGTCGCCCTGCTGCTCCCGCTCACCTACACGCTCGAGCCTGCCGCCGCGCTGATCACGTTCGCCGGCATCTACTACGGCGGCATGTACGGCGGCTCCACCACCAGCATCCTGCTGAACACACCGGGGGAGTCCGCCTCGATCGTCACGGCGATCGAGGGCAACAAGATGGCCAAGCTCGGACGCGGCGCCGCGGCGCTCGCGACCGCGGCGATCGGGTCGTTCGTCGCCGGCACCCTGGCGACGGTGGGGCTCACGCTCCTCGCCCCCGTGCTCGCCCAGTTCGCCGTGAACCTCGGCCCCGCCGACTACGTCGCGCTCATCGTGATCGCCTTCATCACCGTGGGCGCGCTGATGGGCTCGTCTGTTCCTCGTGGCCTCCTGTCGCTCGGCGTCGGCCTGTTCCTCGGACTCGTCGGCACCGATCAGCTCTCCGGACAGCAGCGCTACACGATGGGGCTGCTCCCGCTCGCCGACGGCATCGACGTGGTGCTCGTCGCCGTCGGCCTGTTCGCGGTGGGGGAGACCCTGTACATCGCGGCCCGACTGCGGCATGGCGCGGTCGACGTGATCCCGGTGGCGCGCGGATGGCGCAGCTGGATGACGCGGGAGGACTGGCGCCGGTCGTGGAAGCCCTGGCTGCGCGGCACGGCGATCGGCTTCCCGATCGGCACGATCCCCGCGGGAGGGGCCGACGTCGCGACGTTCCTCTCGTACGCGACGGAGCGCAAGCTGTCCAGGCACAAGGATCAGTTCGGGCGCGGGGCGATCGAGGGCGTGGCCGGCCCCGAGTCGGCGAACAACGCGGCTGCGGCCGGAGTGCTCGTCCCGCTGCTGACCCTCGGACTCCCGACCACGGCGACGGCGGCGATCATCCTCACGGCGTTCCAGTCGTACGGCATCCAGCCCGGTCCGATGCTGTTCCAGAGCCAGTCGAACCTCGTCTGGGCGCTGATCGCCAGCCTCTACATCGGCAACGTCATCCTCATCGTGCTGAACCTCCCCCTGGTGGGCATGTGGGTGAAGCTGCTGCAGATCCCGCGGCCGTACCTCTACGCCGGCATCCTGCTGTTCGCCGCGTTCGGGGCATACGCGCTGAACTACTCGGTCGTCGACATCCTGATCCTGCTGGTCATCGGCGTGCTCGGGTACTTCATGCGCCGCTTCGGGTTCCCGGTGGCGCCCCTCGTGGTCGGCATGATCCTCGGGCCGATGGGTGAAGCGCAGCTGCGTCGAGCCCTGCAGCTCAGCCAGGGCGACCTCACGACCCTGGTCGCCCAGCCCTTCGCGGCCATCGCGTACGGGGTGCTCGCGCTTCTGATCGTCGGCGGACTGTGGCTGCGCCGCCGTCAGCGTCGCTACGAGCAGGCGCTCACCGAGTCGATCGCGGTGCCGGTCAAGGCCGACTCCGAGATCTGATCTCGGCTCGCGGTCGGTGGTCGCCGAGACCCCCGTCGGCCGCCGAGACCCCCTCGTGCACGCGTGCGCACGAGGGGGGCTCGGCGCGGCAAGGGGGTCTCGGCCGCGAGAGTAGGCTGAGAACGTGAGCGATGTACAGACCCTGACCAGAGGGCCTCGCGCCTACGCCTCCTTCATCGTGATCGGCCTCACCGCCGGTCTGCTCTCGGGCCTCTTCGGCGTCGGGGGCGGCACCGTCATCGTGCCGCTGCTCGTCCTGCTGCTGCACTTCAACCAGCGCCTCGCCGCCGGCACCTCGCTCGCGGCCATCGTGCCGACGGCGACGGTCGGCGTCATCTCCTATGCGGCGCACGGCTCGGTGGCCTGGATCCCCGCGCTCATCCTCGCCGCCGGATCCGTGGTCGGGGCGCAGATCGGCACCAGGCTGCTGCCGAAGATCTCGCAGACAGCGCTGCGCTGGGGGTTCGTCGGCTTCCTCGTCGTCGTCATCGTGATGCTGTTCGTGGTGATCCCCTCCCGTGACGCCGTGTTCGAGCTCACCTGGATCAGCGGAGCCGCGCTCGTGGGCGTCGGCATCGCCACCGGCATCCTCGCCGGTCTCATCGGCGTCGGAGGTGGCGTGATCGTCGTGCCCGTGTTGATGGTTGCCTTCGGCACCAGCGACCTCGTCGCCAAGGGCACCTCGCTGCTGATGATGATCCCCACCGCGCTGTCCGGCACGATCGGCAACCTCCGCAACCGCAACGTCGACCTGGTCGCCGCGGGGATCGTCGGCGTCTCGGCGTGCACGACCACAGCGCTCGGGGCATGGCTGGCGACCCTCATCGACCCGATGGCGGCGAACCTCCTGTTCGCCGCATACCTCGTCGTCATCGCCGTGCAGATGGCCATGAAGGCGGTCAAGGGGCGCAAGAAGAGTTGAGACGGCGCCCCGCGGCGGCGCGTCAGGCGCCCCCGGTAGGATCGAGGGGTGGCAGTGAACCAAGACCTCGTCGGCCGCGACTTCCCGCCGACAGCCCCCTATCTCGTCGGGCGGGAGAAGGTGCGCGAGTTCGCCCGCGCCGTCTTCGCCGACGCCCCGCAGCACACCGATGTCGAGGCGGCCCGTGCCGCCGGTTTCGCCGACGTCGTCGCTCCGCCCACGTTCGCGATGGTCATCCAGGACCGTTCGCTGCAGCAGCTGCTCGGGGCGCCAGACACCGGGATCGAGCTCGCCCGTACCATCCACGGCGAGCAGCGCTTCTCCTACTCGCGGCCCATCGTCGCCGGTGACGAGCTCACCGCGCGAATGAAGGTCACCGGCATCCGCATGATGGGCGGCAACGCCATGATCACGAGCGAGGCCGAGATCACGGATGCCGCGGGCGCCCATGTCGTGACCGCCACCAGCGTGCTGCTGGTGGGGTCGGAAGAAGGAGCAGCGTGATGCCGTTCGCCGTCGGAGATGTCGTCGCCGAGCGCACCGTGCACCTCACCCGCGAGGCGCTGGTGCGCTACGCCGGAGCCTCGGGGGACTTCAACCCCATCCACTACCGCGACGACGTCGCCGCGGCCGTCGGCCTGCCCGGTGTGCTCGCGCACGGGATGCTCACGATGGGCATCGCATCGTCGGTCGTTGTCGCCGCCCTCGATCCGACCGCCCGTGTCCTCGACTACGGCGTGCGCTTCACCAAGCCCGTCGTCGTCGATCCTCAAGACGGCGCCGACGTGCATGTCCTGGCGACGGTCGGCGCGATCGACGAGACCGCCGCGCGCATCGATCTGAAGGTCACCTTCGGCGAGGCGACCGTGCTGGTCAAGGCGCAGCTGCGCGTCGCGATCTGATGCGCGAGATCGAGCCGCTGCCGCTGTCGGGCCTCACCACGCTGCACACCGGGGCCGCCCCGGAGCGGATGCTGGAGGCGAGGACGACCGCCGAGCTGATCGACGCCCTGCGTGACGTGTGGAACCGCGGGGACGACTGGTTCGTGCTCGGCGGAGGGTCGAACCTCTTCGTCGGCGACGAGCCGTTCGAGGGCACTGTCATCCGCGTGCTCACCAACGGCATCGAAGAGCTGCCGTCGCCGCACGCCGGCCGCATCCGTCTGCGCGCGCAGGCAGGGCACGGCTGGGACGACCTCGTCGCCTACGCCGTCGCGCACGGCTACGCGGGCCTGGAGGCGATGAGCGGGATCCCCGGCACCGTCGGCGCGGCGCCCGTGCAGAACATCGGCGCCTACGGCCAGGAGGTGCAGGAGACGCTCGTCGAGGTCGAGCTCATCGACGAGCGCACCGACGAGGTGCTCACGGTGCCGGCATCGGAGCTCGGACTCGGGTTCCGCACCTCGGTGTTCAAGCACCACTACGGCAGCGAGCCGCTGCGTCGCGCCGTCATCCTCTCCATCACCGTCGACCTGTTCGTCGCGCAGGAGCGGGTCGTGCGCGGCGAGCAGCTGCGGCGCGCTCTCGGCCTCGAGGGTGACGCCCCCGTACCGCTGAGCTGGGTGCGCGAGAGGATCCTCGCGACCCGTGCGTCGAAGGGCATGCTGCTCGACGAGAACGATCCCGACACGCACGGCGTCGGCTCGTTCTTCCAGAACGCGATCGTGCCGGAGAGCGTCGCACGTGCGCTGCCGCCCGAGTGCCCGCGCTGGCCCGTCGCGCCCGATCTCGACGCCGTGACCGTGATCCCACTCGCCTCGTACGACGGGCTCGTGCCGCCGCTCAAGGCCGTGGCGTCCGACGTCAAGGTCAGCGCGGCGTGGCTCATCGAGCAGGCCGGCATCCGCAAGGGGTTCAAGCTGCCGCGCTCGCGGGCGTCGGTGTCGACCAAGCACGCGCTCGCGCTCACCAACCGCGGCGGTGCCACCGCGGCGGAGGTCTCGGAGCTGGCGCGGTTCATCCAGAGCCGCGTGCATGCGGAGTTCGGTCTCGTGCTGCAGCCCGAGCCGGTACTCGTCGGCGTCGAGCTGTAGCGGCGTCCGCCCGGGGACCGGTCGTGCGCGGGCGCCGGCGCGGCGTACACTCGCACGATGAGCGGACTGATCCCCTACCTGCTGTTCCCCGGTACCGCGGCCGACGCGCTGACGCACTACCGTGACATCTTCGGCGGCGAGCTGCAGATGTTCGACTATGCGACGGCCGGGCGGCACGACGGGCCAGGCGACGCGATCGCGCACGGTCAGCTCTCGGGTGCCGTGGAGATCGCCGGAGCGGATGCCGGTGCCGACGACGACGCCGTGCAGATGAGCGGGATGTTCCTGTCGCTGCTGGGTACCGCCGACGCCGCGACGCTCACGCGCTGGTTCGACGCGCTCGCCGCGGGAGGACGGGTGATCACGCCGCTGGAGAAGCGTCCGTGGGGCGACTACGACGGCACGCTCGTCGACCGCTACGGCATCCGCTGGCTGATCGGCTACCACCCCGAAGACTGACCTCGCGCTCGCGACGCCCCACCTGCGCGACGACGCCCCACCTGGCTGACGTCCATGCGGTGGGGCGTGGACGGGCAGGTGGGGCGTCGGCGGGAGCGCGGGAGCCTCAGGAGAACAGGCGCTGCAGGCGCTGCACTCCCTCGAGCAGCTGGTCGTCGCCGAGGGCGTACGACATGCGGATGTAGCCGGAGGGGCCGAAGGCCTCGCCCGGCACCACGGCCACCTCGGCCTGGTCGAGGATGAGGTCGGCGAGCTCCAGCGACGTCGCCGGGGTGACACCGCCCCAGGTGCGGCCGAGCAGGCCCTGCACGTCGGGGTACACGTAGAACGCGCCGAGCGGGTTCGGCACCACGAGGCCGTCGATCTTCGACAGCTCCGAGACGACGAGCCTGCGGCGGCGGTCGAACGCCTCGCGCATCTGCTCGGCCTCGGTCTGCGGGCCGTTCAGCGCGGCGATCGCCGCCTTCTGCGCGACGTTGTTCACGTTGCTGGTGAGGTGCGACTGCAGGTTGCCGGCGATCTTGATGGCGTCGGCGGGGCCGACCATCCAGCCCACCCGCCAGCCGGTCATCGCGTAGGTCTTCGCGACGCCGTTGACGAGGATCGTCTGGTTCGCGACCTCGGGCACGGCCGCGACGATCGAGGTGGCCTTGACGCCCTCGTAGGTGAGGTTCTGGTAGATCTCGTCGGAGATGATCCAGATGCCGTGCTCGAGGGCCCACTCGCCGATGGCCTTCGTCTCCTCGGCCGTGTACACCGAGCCGGTGGGGTTCGACGGCGAGACGAACACGAGCACGGTGGTGCGCTCGGTGCGGGCGGCCTCCAGCTGCTCGACCGTGACCTTGTAGTCCTGGTCGGCACCGGCGAACACCTCGACGGGTGTGCCGTCGGCGAGACGGATCGCCTCGGGGTACGTGGTCCAGTACGGCGCGGGCAGCAGCACCTCGTCGCCGGGGTTCACCACCGCCTGGAACGCCTGGTACACCGACTGCTTGCCGCCGTTGGTCACGATGACCTGGCTCGGCGACACCTCGAGGCCCGAGTCGCGCAGCGTCTTCGCCGCAATGGCCTCGCGCAGCGCCGGGAGGCCGGGCGCGGGGGTGTAGCGGTAGCTCGCGGGGTCGGCGAGGGCCTCGGCCGCCGCGTCGACGATGAACTGCGGTGTCGCGAAGTCGGGCTCGCCAGCGGCATACGAGATGACGGGCTTGCCCTCGGCCTTCAGGGCCTTCGCCTTGGCGTCGACCTTGAGGGTCGCGGACTCGGCGATGGCGGACAGCTTGCGGGAGAGTGGTGCGCGTTCGGTCACGATATCGAGCGTACTCGGGTGCGGGGTGCGGATGAGTGGTGGGATGCCGACAAGAACCGGGGTTCTTTCGTTCAGGCGGAGAGGCCGTGGGCCTCGGCGACGGCCGGCAGTGTGATGCGCCCGCCCTGCACGTTCAGACCCTTCGCGAGCGCGGGGTCGGCGGCGGCCGCCGCTTCCCAGCCCTTGCCCGCGATCGCGGACACGTAGGGGAGGGTCGCGTTGGTCAGCGCGCGGGTCGCCGTCTCGGGCACCGCACCCGGCATGTTGGCGACGCAGTAGTAGATGGAGTCGTGCACCGCGAACGTCGGGTCGTCGTGCGTCGTCGGGTGCGAGCCCTCGAAGCATCCGCCCTGGTCGATGGCGATGTCGACCAGCACCGAGCCAGGCTTCATGCCGGCGACCATGTCGTCGGTGACGAGCTTGGGCGCCGCTGCTCCGGGGATCAGCGCCGAGCCGATCACGAGGTCGGCGTCGGCGAGCTCCTCGGCGATCGCGTACCGGCTGGAGACGCGGGTCTCCAGGGCGCCGCCGTAGCGGTGCTCGAGTTCGCGCAGCCGGGGGAGGGAGATGTCGACCACCGTGACCCGCGAGCCGAGGCCGAGGGCGTTGGCCGCCGCGTGCTCACCCGCGACACCGCCGCCGATGACCACGGTCTTCGCGCGCGGAGCGCCGGCGATGCCGCCCAGCAGCACCCCGCGACCGCCGTTGGAGCGCAGCAGCGAGTACGAGCCCATGGTGACGGACAGGCGGCCGGCGATCTCACTCATCGGCACGAGCAGGGGCAGGCTGCGGTCGGCGAGCTGCACGGTCTCGTAGGCCACGGCGGTGGTGCCGGCCTCGACGAGCGCGAGCGTCAGCGGCTTGTCTGCGGCGAGGTGCAGGTAGGTGAAGAGGGTGAGGTCGTCGCGCAGGAAGCCGTACTCCTGCGCGATCGGCTCCTTGACCTTGATGAGCAGGTCGGCCTGGGCCCAGGTCTCCTCGGCGCTGTCGACGATCTCCGCGCCTGCGGCACGGTAGGCGTCGTCGGAGATGCTGGAACCGATTCCTGCACCGGACTGCACGATCACACGGTGGCCCTCGCTGACCAGACGGTCGGCGCCGGCAGGCGTCAGGGCGACGCGGTTCTCGTTGTTCTTGACCTCTGCGGGTACGGCGATCCTCATTGACGGCATCCCTCTTCTTCGGGCCTTCTCGGCGGCTGGTGGCCTTTTCGGCGTCTAACAGAATCGCAGAAACATCGGCATCCAAAAAGATTCCATGAAGACTATTCGCCAGAACACAGATTCCTGAATAATCGTTCGGATGGAGACGTCATCCGAGGCCCCCGAGCCGAATACTCTGCGAGCGCCGGCGCTCGACGCGATCGATGCGCAGATCGTGCGTCTGCTCGCCGCCGACGGTCGCATGACGAACGCCGAGCTCGCGTTCAAGCTGGGGGTCGCCCCGTCGACTGCGCACACGCGACTGCGGTCGCTTCTCGACCGCGGCGTCATCACCGGATTCCACGCCAGCGTCGACGAGCGGATGCTGGGCGCAGGGCTGCAGGCGGTCATCGGCGTCACGCTGCGCCCCAGTGGTCGACGGGAGAGCATCGTGGAGTTCGCGGATCGAGTGCGGATGCTGCCGCAGGTGATCCAGGTCTTCTTCCTCGGCGGCGATGACGACTTCCTGCTGCACATCGCCGTGGCCGACTCCTCGGAGATGCGCGAGTTCGTGCTGGAGCACCTGTCGGCGCAGTCGAGCGTGGCCTCCACCCGCACGAGCATCGTCTTCGACTACCACCGCAACTCGGTGGCGGCGTCCTTCCGCTGACGTCGCTCCCTCCTCCCGCCGACGCCCCACCTGCGCGCCGACGCCCCACCTGCGCGACGCCTCTCAGGTGGGGCGTGGACGGCCAGGTGGGGCGTCGGGACGACGATGACCGCGTTTAGGAGCCGTATGTCGCGGGCGCCGCGCAGTAGTCGGCGAAACGGCGGAACGGCCGCGTGGGGTCGGTGACGTCGACCAGGGCGTTCGCGACGGTGTGCGGAGGCTCGTCGCCGGACATCTGCCAGAGCGTGAAGTTCCACATGCCGCGGGCCTTCTCGCTCAACAACGGCCCGGGGCCCGAGACGATCAGCACCCGGTCGGATGCCGATCCCGCGCGGAACGGAGCGACAACGTCTTCGCGCAGGGCGTCGGGATCGACGGCGTCGACATGCACGCGCTCGACCTCATGCCCCGCCGTGCGCAGCGCCTCCCCGACCGCGTCGGCCGTGGAGCGCGAGCGCTCGGCATCCTCTCCGGCCACCGCCATCAGGCGTCGCCCCCGAGGGTAGGCGTGCAGGAACTCGCGGACGATTCCGCCCCAGACGTCGGTCATGCGTCCAGGCTAGTCCCGGCGCGACGCGGTGGCGCGGGCTGAGACGACGGATGCCCCCTCGCCGTGTCTCGGCGAGGGGGCATCCGTCTGCGGCGTCCGGCGATGTCGGCCGGGGCCGCGTCAGCTGAACTGGTTCATCGTGTTGTGCTGACCGCCGGCCTTGAGGGCGGCGTCTCCGGCGAAGTACTCCTTGTGGTTGTCGCCGAGGTCGGAACCCGCCATGTTCTGGTGCTTGACCGTGGCGATGCCCCCGCGGATCTCGCGACGCTGCACACCGGCGACGTACGCCAGCATCCCCTCGTCTCCGAAGTACCCCTTGGCGAGGTCATCTGTCGACAGCGCGGCCGTGTGGTACGTCGGCAGGGTGATGAGATGGTGGAAGATGCCGGCGCGGGCGGAGCCGTCGCGCTGGAACGTGCGGATCTTCTCGTCGGCGAGGCGGGCGAGCTCGGTGCCGTCGTACTCGACGCTCATCAGCTTGTCGCGATCGTATGCCGAGACGTCCTCGCCCTGCTCGGCGAGGGCGTCGAACACCTGCTGACGGAAGTTCAGCGTCCAGTTGAACGACGGGCTGTTGTTGTAGACGAGCTTCGCGTTCGGGATCTCCTCGCGGATCGCGTCGACCATGCCGGCGATCTGCTCGACGTGCGGCTTCTCGGTCTCGATCCAGAGCAGGTCGGCGCCGTTGCGCAGCGACGTGATGCAGTCGAGCACGACGCGCTCCTCGCCGGTGCCGGGACGGAACTGGTACAGGTTGCTTGCGAGGCGCTTGGGGCGGAGCAGTTTGCCGTCGCGCTTGATGACCACGTCGCCGTTGCCCAGCTCGGCCTCGGAGATCTCCTCGACGTCGAGGAAGGAGTTGTACTGATCGCCGAGGTCTCCCGGCTCGTGGGTGACGGCGAGCTTCTGAGTGAGCCCCGCACCCAGCGAGTCGGTGCGGGCGACGATGATGCCGTTGTCGATGCCCAGCTCGAGGAACGCGTACCGGACCGCGTTGATCTTCGCGAGGAAGTCCTCGTGCGGCACCGTGACCTTGCCGTCCTGGTGGCCGCACTGCTTCTCGTCGGACACCTGGTTCTCGATCTGGATGGCGCAGGCGCCCGCTTCGATCATCTTCTTGGCGAGGAGGTACGTGGCCTCGGGGTTGCCGAATCCGGCGTCGATGTCGGCGATGATCGGCACGACATGGGTCTCGTAGCCGTCGATCTGCGACTGGATGAACTCGGCCGCGGTCTCGTCTCCCGCCGCGCGGGCCGCGTCGAGCTGGGTGAACAGCAGGTCGAGCTCGCGGGCGTCCGCCTGGCGGAGGAACGTGTAGAGCTCCTCGATGAGCGCGGGCACCGCGGTCTTCTCGTGCATCGACTGGTCGGGGAGCGGGCCGAACTCGGAGCGGAGCGCGGCGACCATCCAGCCGGACAGGTAGAGGTAGCGCTTGTTCGTCGTCTTGAGGTGCTTCTTGATGGAGATGAGCTTCTGCTGTCCGATGAAGCCGTGCCAGACGCCGAGCGACTGGGTGTAGACCGAGGAGTCGGCGTCGTACTCGTCCATGTCGCGGCGCATGATGTCGGCCGTGTACTGCGCGATCTCGAGACCGGTGCGGAACCGGTTCTGCGCCCGCATCCGCGCGGCCGCCTCGGGATCGATGGCGTGCCAGCGCTCGCCGTTGGCGTGCTTCAGGGCCTGGATGGCGTCGATGTCGTCCTGGTACTGAGTCATGTCGGTGTCCTGTTCGTGAGCGGGTGGTCAGTTGTTCTCGATGAGGTAGCGCGAGTAGGCGCCCAGCGTGAGGAAGGCGGGGAACTCCTCGTGCAGGGCCACCTCGCGGAAGATCGCGGCGGCGTCGTCGAAGCGGTCACCCTCCGATCTCGTGGCCTCGCCGAGCACCTCGCGGATGAGCCCCTCGACGTACTCGGCGGTGATGGCCATGCCGTCTTCGGTCGTGCGGTCCTGGTGGATCCACTGCCACACCTGCGAGCGGCTGATCTCGGCGGTCGCGGCATCCTCCATGAGGTTGTCGATCGACACGGCGCCGAGTCCGCGCAGCCAGGCCTCCAGGTAGCGGATGGCGACCGACACGTTGTCGCGCACGCCCTGCGCGGTGATCGGACGTCCGATACGCAGGTCGAGCAGGTCGGATGCCGTCACGTGCACGTCGTCGCGCTGGCGGTCGACCTGGTTCGGGCGGTCGCCGAGCACGGCGTCGAACTCGGCCTGGGCGGTGGGGATGAGGTCGGGGTGCGCCACCCAGGTGCCGTCGAATCCGTCTCCGGCCTCGCGCTTCTTGTCGGCGGAGACCTTCTCGATCGCCCGCGCCGTGATCTCGGGATCGCGGCGGTTGGGGATGAAGGCGCTCATGCCGCCGATCGCGAATGCCCCGCGGCGGTGGCAGGTCTTCACGAGCAGCTCGGTGTAGGCCCGCATGAACGGCACCGTCATCGTGACCTCGCTGCGGTCGGGGAGCACGAAGCGGGCGCCGCGGCCGCGGTAGTTCTTGATGATCGAGAAGATGTAGTCCCAGCGCCCGGCGTTGAGGCCGGCGCAGTGGTCGCGCAGCTCGTAGAGGATCTCGTCCATCTCGAACGCCGCGGGCAGGGTCTCGATGAGCACGGTGGCGCGGATCGTGCCGTGCGCGATGCCGATGTACTCCTCGGCGAACGAGAACACGTCGTCCCACAGCTTCGCCTCCTCACTCGACTCGAGCTTGGCGATGTAGAAGTACGGGCCACGGCCGGCCTCGATGAGGGCCTGGGCGTTGTGGAAGAAGTAGAGGCCGAAGTCGACGAGCGATCCGGATGCCGACAGCGTGCGGCCCGAGCGGTCGGTGAAGTCGATGTGCTTCTCTGGCAGGTGCCAGCCGCGGGGGCGCATCACGATCGTGGGCGTGCGCTCGGCGGTGACGCGGTACTCCTTGCCCTCGGGGGAGGTGTACGAGAGCTCACCGCGGATGGCGTCGCGCAGGGAGAGCTGGCCCTCGATGACGTTCTTCCAGGTGGGGCTGGTGGCGTCCTCCTGGTCGGCGAGCCAGACCTTCGCGCCCGAGTTCAGCGCGTTCACGGTCATCTTCGGGTCGGTGGGGCCCGTGATCTCCACGCGGCGGTCCTCGAGGCCGGGGCCGGCACCCGCCACGCGCCAGTCGGCGTCGTCGCGGATGTGCGCGGTCTCCTCGCGGAACCGCGGGTCGTGGCCGTTGCCGATCTCGAAGCGGCGGCGCATGCGGTCGGCGAGCCGGTCGTGGCGGCGTCCGGCGAAACGGTGGTGCAGCTCGGTGAGGAAGGCGAGCGCGTCAGGAGTGAGGATCTCCTCGTAGCGGTCGCGGATCGGGCCGGTGATCGCGACGGCGGGACCCTGCTGGGTGGTGATGGTCGGAGTGCTCATGATCTGGGTCCTTTCGTCTGCGGGATCAAAGCGGTGGGCCGGGTGGCTTGGCATCCACTCTGAGTGAAGTTCGGTGTGTGGACCGACCAATCGGGGTGTGAAGATTGAGGAAACTTCTGTTTCTGTGACAGAATGCGTCGACGCAGCCGTTTTCGACTCGGTCGCTGCGCTCCCTCGCTCAACGACCGGGGCGGAGCGCCACACCGGTCGTTGAGCGAGCGAAGCGAGTCGAAACGCACAGACGGAGGACCGATGACCGAAGAAGACGCCGACGCCCTCACGATCGGCCGCCGCATCCGACAGCTGCGCACAGCGCGCGGGATGACCCTCGACGACCTCGCCGTGGCGGTCGATCGCGCGCCGAGCCAGATGTCGATGATCGAGACCGGCAAGCGCGAACCGAAGCTCACCCAACTGCAGGCGATCGCCCGCGCGCTCGGGGTGACGATCGATGCGCTGCTGGAGGGTGAGCCGCTCGACGAGCGCAGCGCCCTGGAGATCGCCCTGGAGCGCGCGATGAAGGGGCAGACGTTCCAGGCGTTGGGCATCGAGCCGTTCCGCATCGCGAAGAGCGTGCCGACGGATGCTCTCAAGGCCCTGCTCGCGCTGCACGGCGAGATCGACCGGCTCAAGGACGAGCGCGCGGCCACGCCCGAGGAGGCCAGGCGCGCGAACGTCGAGCTGCGCCATCTCATGCGCCGTCAGGACAACCACTTCGCGGACCTCGAGGCGAAGGCATCCGAGATCCTCGCGGCGGTCGGGCACTCCGGCGGACCGCTCACCCAGCGCACGGCATCCGAGATCGCCGCGTACCTGGGGTTCACCCTGCACTACGCCCCCGACCTGCCGCAGACCACGCGCAGCGTGGCCGACCTCGCGCACGGCAGGCTCTACCTGTCGAGCCAGGTGCAGGCGAAGGGCGATGCCCGCACGGCGGTGCTGCAGGCGCTGTCGAGCAGGATGCTGGGGCACTCGGAGCCGCGCAGCTATGCCGAGTTCCTGCGGCAGCGGGTGGAGACCAACTATCTCACCGGGGCGCTGCTCATCCCCGAGGCGCACGTGGTGCCGATGCTGGTCGAGGCGAAGGCGCGACGGGCCATCTCGATCGAGGATCTGCGCGATGCGTACTCGGTGTCGTACGAGACGGCCGCGCATCGGTTCACGAACCTCGCGACCAGGCACCTCGACATCCCCGTGCACTTCCTCAAGGTGCACGAGTCGGGCACGATCACCAAGGCGTACGAGAACGACGACGTGAACTTCCCCACCGACCGGCTCGGCGCCATCGAGGGGCAGATGTGCTGCCGCCGCTGGACCAGCCGTGTGGTGTTCGACGAGGACGACCGCTTCAACCCGTACTACCAGTACACCGACACGGGCAACGGCACCTACTGGTGCACGGCCCGCGTGGAGGCGTCGAGCGAGGGGCTGCACTCGGTGAGCGTGGGTGTGCGCTTCGACGACACGAAGTGGTTCGTCGGACGGGACACCCCGCACCGCGGAGTCTCGAAGCACTCCGTCGAGGTGTGCTGCAGGCGGGCGCCCGCCGAGTTGGAGGGGCGCTGGCGGGAGAACTCCTGGCCGAACGTTAAGACGCCGCGCACGCTGCTGGCGACACTTCCCACCGGTTCGTTCCCCGGCGTGGACACGACCGACGTGTACGAGTTCCTGGAGGCGCACGCGCCGCGGTGAACCGCGGCGGTGGTCAGACGCGCGGGCGGTAGCGCAGGGCGGTCAGCCCCGAGCGGAAGTCCTGGCGTTCGATGAGCTCGAGTTCCAGGCGCTCGCGCAGGCCCGAGAGCAGCGTGGGTCCGTGCCCGGCGACGACCGGATGCACGACGAACAGGTACTCGTCGATGAGGCCCATATCGGCGAGAGCGAGGGGGAGTGTCACGCCGCCGACCGACAGCCCGGTGCCGGGTTCCAGCTTGAGCCGGTGCACGGCCTGACGCAGGTCGCCGGTCAGCAGCTCGGCGTTCCAGGTGACGTCCTCGAGCGTGCTCGACACCACGTACTTCTTCTTCGGGTCGAGGGCCTCCGCGAATGGGATCTCCCACTCGCGCATCCAGTCCGGCCACACGCCGGTGACCGGCAGGCGCCAGGCGGACTCCATCATCTCGTAGGTCACCCGGCCGTAGATCTCGGCATCCGACCGGTCGATCTCCGCGGTCCAGAAGCGCATCGACTCCTCATCCGGAGCGATGCCGGCCTCGTGGTGGCAGCATCCGTCGAGCGTGACGTTGATGGCGTAGCGCAGCGGTCTCATCTCGTGCTTCTCCCTTGATGCGCGGTCAGTGCCGGTACATCCATTCTGTGCGCGATCGGTCGGCCGCGCACCAGGGTGTGCGTCGACTCACGGGGCCGTCAGTCGTCGCCCCAGCGGTAGACCTGTTCGTCGACCCTCCAGTAGTCGAGGTGCTCGGTCGCTGCGCCGGGCAGCGCGTGCAGCTGCTCGACATCGAGCGGGAGGGATGTGTGCCCGATGAACACCTCACGGCGGTCCCACGTGTCGCTGATGGAGACGACGGCGCCGTCGACCGCCGCGCACAGAGCGGGCAGGAACAGGGCCGTGCCTTTCAGCTGGTCTTCGTCGATCTTCGACACGGCTTCGGCGGCGCAGTCCGAAGACCCGAGCTCGACGGCGATCTGGTTGCGGATGCGGTCCTTCCCACCGTCCGTGACGGCCTTCTGCCACGCGAGGAGCACGCCTTCGAGCTCGGCGGCGCCGGCATCCGCTCCCATCCGCACGGAGACGTGTGCGTTCGCTGCGTATTCGAAGTTCTGGGCGGTGCCATCGGCCGTGACCGATTCGACGCCGGGCAGCTCCTCGACGATCGCCGCCAGACGCTCAGCCTCGGGGGCGCCGTCGTCGAATCCGAAGAACACCCCGCAGCCGGTCACCGTGACGGTGAGTGAGGCGAGAAGGAGGATGCCGAGGGCGGGTCGGACGAGGCCGTGATCTGTTCTCGCCATCTGATCTCTCCTGCAGGGTCGAGGCCGTCCGGCCGCCGGAAGGGGGGAGACCAGGAGTCTATCCAGATCGTGCCCGGCGCCCCTTCGCCGATGATGCATCCGGACGCGTCGGTGGTCGATCTGGCGCGGACCTCCCAGGCGCCTGCCTCGTCGCGCCGCGCGGTGACGTCGACGTCATCGCGCGCGCGGGAGGTGCGTTCCCACATGGTCACGAGCGCCTCGGCATCCGTCCCCGGCGTGAGCGTCACCGTGGTGAGCGCGCGCCAGGCGTAGGACTCGTGGTCGCCGCGGCAGAGCTCGCCGGCGTGATGCGTGACGGAGAGGATGGCCTCCGTGGGCAGCGATGCGACGATCTGTGCTGCCGTGGCATGGGCGTGAGCACTCGCCTGTTGCCATGTCAGGCGCATGTTCTCGGAGCCGGTTACGCCCACGGTCAAAAGTCGCCGCCGGGGTAGACGCCTTCGGGAAGCGTAAAACACGCAGAACTCGAGTCGATCCAGATCGAACCTTCGACGTTCTCGCCGATCAAATAGGACTCTGTCGTCGCAGGTGATCTCAGATCGAGTTCGAAGAACCCCGCGAGAGTCATGCGAGTGGATGTAGTGAAGCGGCTGTGTTGGTACTGCGCCTCGATATCGCGAACGATTGACTCGATCGTCGTGCCGGATATCACGGTGACAGTGGTAGACCCTAGCCAGCGATATCCGACGCCATCACAGGAGAACAGCGTCCCTGTCGGCTTCTGCCGGATGCTGACGACCACGTCGGGGGGAATCAACGCAGCAAGTTCTCGTTCCATCGCCTGCGCATCAGACTTTGCATCTTCCCATGTGAGATTGCGAGTCGAATCTGGCGCCGCGGGCGCGCAACCGGACAGCAGCATCGCGGCCGCAATGCACAGAGTCGCAGTGGATCGCATTAGAACTTTCCGCCGGGATAGACCCCCTCCGGCAGCCTGAAGCACGGAGACCACGCCGAGATTCGAATTGTCCCGGGGGCGTCCTCAGCCACGATGTAACTTGCTTCCGAGGTTCGCGACATCAACTGGAGTTCGTAGGCACCTGCGATATCACGTCTTGTCCGATGACTGAACCGTTCGTCGTTCTCAAAGTGAGACTGGAGATCCCTGACCACCGACTCCGCCATGGTGCCCGGGGTCAGCGCCACCGTCGTTGCTCCTGTCCAGGACTGCCTTTCGTTGTCGCAGTTCATCAGAACCCCGGTTTCCCGTTGGTCAGTGTTCAGGACGATGTTCCGAGGTATCTGCGCCGCGATCTCGGTCGCCATCTCCTGTGCCTCCGCCTTGGCTTCCTGCCACGTCAACTCATTCACACTTTCGGTCTCCTCATGTGGCGTGCAGGCTGCGAGAAGCCAGATCGAGACGGCCAAGAGAAATAGGGATCGGCGCTTGCCGTTCATTCTGTGACTGCCTTTCTCATGTCTTCCAGGGCCCGGCATCGTTGACTTCATTAGAACTTGCCGCCGGGGTAGACGCCTTCGGGGAGCGTGAAACAGACGGATCCCGAATCGATGCGAATCGTGTTCTCGTTGTCTTGGCCCACGATGTAGTTCGCCGCGGTTTCGCGAGACTTGAGTTGAAAGTCGTACCATCCCGAGACGTTTCGCCAGGTATCGATGTCAAACTCGTCGGCGTCGCGATAGCGCTGCTCGATGGACTTCACAATTGATTCAATGTCGGCATCGTGCGTCAGTATCACGGTGGTGGCGCCCTTCCACCGATACTGCCCTTCTGCGCAAGAGAAGAGCAGTCCCGTTGGCTTCTGCTCGACCGTAGAGATGAACTCGGATGGCACCATCGAGACGATCTGCATTTCCCCGGCTTGGGCTCTTGCTTTTGCCTGCTCCCAGTTCAATTTCTGCTCGTCTCCTTTCTGAGCTGTGGGCGGGAGGCAACCGACGAGCAGCATTCCTAGAGTGAATATCCAGGCTGCTTTGATGACGTGCTGCGAACGGATCACCTTCGTACCTCGTCGAGCATCGCTCGCAGAGCCTTGTCATTGTCATCATTGACGTCCGCGATGAGCATGTGGTTGTCGATGAGGGGCTTCAGCGGGATGTTGGGAAGCGGGTAGGCGCTGGGCGCGGAGGGGCTGGCTGACAGGTAGTCGTTGTCGGGGCCGGTGTAGTAGTCGCCGTGCTCGAATGCCGGGTGGGAGCGAGGGTTGTTGCCGCCCCAGACGACACCGAGGCGCTGCCCGACCTGCAGGAGATCGTCGTAGGAGATGTCGGCGTAGCTCGTATCGGGATCGGGCGTCCACTCGGCGGGCATACCTGCACCCGAGAGGGAGATGACCTTGTCGAACTCGGCGCCGGCGACTTCGGAGCTGGTGACGTTCGCGAGTCCCCAACTGTGGCCGAAGGCGTCCTGTTCCGTTCCGGCGAAGAACGGGTCCACGCGCATACCGGTCTCGAAACGGGCGAGTTGCCGACCGGCGTCGATCGCACGGTCATGGTCGTTGGCCTCACCGATGCGGAAGTAGTTGATGCCGCCGACATCCGGATTCTCGCCGGGGAACAAGCCGTCCTTGTACACGAACGCGACGGTGCCTGGCGCGTTGTCCTCCAGATAGGCCGATACTTTCTGCACCTCGCCGCCGTAGAAGTCACCCAGGTTGGTGAACGTGCCGGGCACGTACGTGATCACACGCTCCGGGGGAGCGTCGAGCTTGCCGACGATCTCGACGATGCGGGAGTTGTCGCGGTCGTAGAGGTACAGCTTCACGTCGCCCTTCTGCACTTCTCGCAGGTACGCGATCTCCTGCTCGACGAACGTCGCCCGCGCAGACCCGACGGGAATGCTGTCGAGCTCGGCCTGCGCCTGCGTGATCCACTCCGCCGCATTGGCCTGATTGGCCCGCACCCGCACCACCGCTGGCAGGCCGTCGAGTCCGCCGAGGATGGCGGGATGCGCGCCGGGGTGGATGTCGATGCC
>JAGIAK010000038.1 GCA_017744855.1 Microbacterium sp. | reverse complement strand
ACCCAGCAGGGCGAAGGTGAGGCCCGTGAGCGCCCCGGTGTCCTCGAGCAGCACGACGGGCAGCTCCGGCGCCTTGGAGCGGCGCACGAAGGAGATCCAGGACTGGCCCTTCTCGCGCACGAGGTTGCTCTCCTTGACCGCGGTGCGCAGCGAGAACGACTCCAGGCCGATGGAGATCAGCAGCACGACGAGCGGCAGCCACCACCAGGTGCGGTCGAGCTCGTGGGGCTCCCGCAGCTTGCCGACGCCCTCGTAGATCGCGAACAGGCCGCCGACGGAGAAGAGGATGATCGACACGACGAACGCCGACACGTAGCGCTCGCGTCCGTAACCGAACGGATGCTCGCGATCGGCCGCGCGCTGCGAACGCCGCCCGCCGAACATCAGCAGCACCTGGTTGCCGGAATCGGCGACCGAGTGGATCGCCTCGGCGAGCATCGACGCCGACCCGGAGAGGGCCCAGGCGATGAACTTCGCGAGCGCGATGCCCATGTTCGCCAGGAACGCCGCGATGATTGCCCTGTTGCCTCCGGATGCACTCATGGTTCGAGTGTAGGACGGCCGCCCGCGCGCGTCCCGTGGCCGCGCGGCCTGCACGGGAACCTCATCGGATGCCGGTCGTAGGATGACGGCATGGCTGACTCTCTCCCCGCTCTCGCGTTCCTCGGTGCCGGATCGATGGGAGGGGCGATCCTCCGCGGGGTGATCGCCAGCGGCATCGGCGTCGACGGCGGCATCATCGCGACCAACCGCTCGGCCGAGAGCGCCGCCGCGCTCGCCGGACTCCCGGGTGTCACGAGCATCGCTCTCGCCGCGCAGCCGGACGGCAACCTCGAGGCCGCGTCATCCGCCGGCATCGTGCTCGTCGGAGTCAAGCCGGCGATGGTCCCTGATCTGCTCCGCGAGATCGCTCCGCGTCTGCGTCCGGAGACGATCGTCGTCAGTCTCGCCGCCGGGGTGACCCTGCAGACGTTCTCCGACGTGCTCGGCACCGGCGCCCGCGTCATCCGCTCCATGCCGAACACCCCGGCCACCGTCGGTCGCGCCGTCACCGGTCTCGCCGCCGGTGCGTCGGCGACGGCAGAGGATCTCGCCGAGGTTCGCCGCCTGTTCGAGACCGTCGGCGCGGTCATCGAGGTGCCGGAGTCGCAGATCGACGCTCTCTCCACGATCTCCGGCTCGGGTCCCGCCTACGTGTTCCTGCTGATCGAGGAGTTCACCCGCGCCGCGATCGGACTGGGGTTCGGCGAGTCCGACGCCCGCCTCATGGCCGAGCAGACGTTCATCGGCGCGACCGCGCTGCTCGAGGCCTCGGGCGAGGACCCGGCCGAGCTCCGCCGCCGGGTCACCAGCCCCAAGGGCACCACCGAGCGCGCGATCGCCGTGCTGCAGGATGCACACCTCGACCGCACGTTCGCGGATGCCGCGGCTGCTGCCCTGGCCAGGGCGAAGGAACTCGCCGCCGGGGCTTGAGTCGCCGCGTCCGGGTCGCCCTCGGGCCGCTTCACGACGCGCGCTCGGGCCGCTTCACATCAGGAAGACCGCTCCAGAACAGGACATCTGCGGCGCAGCATCCTGATCTGGGGCGGTCTTCCTGATTTCGGGCCTGGGCCGGAGCGGATGCCGGGGCAGAGCCGGAGCCGGTTCGGGCCTGGGCCGGGCCGTGGCAGGGCCGGAGCGGATGCCGGCTGGGCCAGCGGATGCCGGGCCGGGGCAGAGCCGGGGCGGATGCCGGGTCAGGCCTCGCTCGACACCTCCGCGAGCACCTGCGGCCAGCGGCGGTCGAGGATGCGGCCGCCGAGCACTGCGCCGCCCCAGATCGTCGCGCCGCCGATCAGCAGGCCGCACGCGAGGCTCACCCAGCCGAGCGCCGGGTTCCAGATCGCGGCGATCGCGAACCCGAGCGCGGGAGCGCCGAGCACGAGCGTGATGGGCGACATCACGGCCATGGCGATCAGCGACTGCACGCCGCCAGACGAGCCGCGCCCGAACGGGTTGGCTTCGGGTGCCGGGGCACGTCCGGGCAGGAAGCTCCCGGCCCAGGCGCCGGCGCCTGCCGACACCGCGCCGAGCCCGAGTGCGGCGCCGAGGCTCGCCGGCAGCAGATCCACCCTGCCGGCCAGCACGCAGCTCGCCACGCACAGGACGAGGGTGAGCGGCACGGCGATGACGCCGAAGCCCAGGAGCCGTCCGAGCCGGTCGGATCTGCCGGTCACCCCGGTGAGGATGTGCAGGGCGAGTGCGTCGTTGTCGTAGGCAAGCGCCATCTGCATGATCGTGCCGGCGAGCAGGGCGTTGAGCGCCGGCACCAGCGTCACCGCCGGCGCGAAGCCGACGGCCTCGTCCTGCAGGCCGTTCATGAAGATCACGCCGACGAGGATCGCGGGCAGGAACAGCATCATCACGATGTTGATCACCTGGCGCGGGTCGCGACGGAAATACCGCAGCGACCGGGCGCCGATCGCCCCGATCGGGGTGGCGGGCAGCATCCGATCGATCACTCCGCCCGAGCGCACCCGCCCTCCGCCGCTCGACCGGATCGGTGCGACGAGGCGCGCCGCCAGCAGCGCCCGCGACGCGTACCAGAACACCACGACCGTGGCGAGGGCGATCAGCAGGCGGAGACCCGCCGCACCGAGGTCGCCCTCGATGAGCGAGGCAGGCACGCCGAACACGGCGGCGAGCGGGGTCCACGCGATCACGTCCGCGGCTCCGGCGAACACCTCGCCGACGTCGCCCATCTGACGGAAGGCGCTCAGCGCGAGGTTGATGAACAGTCCGGAGCACGCCGCGAGCAGCACGCCCACCGTCATCACGAGGTCGCGGGTGCGGCGGCGCGCCAGCCACCCCGCCAGCACTCCGCTGATCACGCGCGCGCCGAGCACGCACGTGGCCAGGGCGAGCGGGATCGTGAGCAGCGCCGCGACGAGAGCGAACCCGTTCACCGACCAGCCGACGAGCATGAGCAGCAGCGCCAGCCCCGTGCCGATACCGCCGATCGTGGTGGCGCCGGCGACGACCATCCCCGGCAGCAGCGCCTTCGCCGTGACCGGCAGCAGCGCGAAGCGTTCAGGGGCGAGGGCGTCGTCGCCGCCAACAAGCAGCGACCCGATCCACCAGCCGACGACGATGACCGCGCCCGTGAGCACCATCGCCGTCACCGCGATGTCCGGCGCGGCGACGCGGAGGGCGACCAGGCCGATCGCGAGCGCGGCGAGGAAGCCGAGGGCCATGAGGCCCGTGATGATCAGCGTGACGATCATCCACGGGTTGCGGGCGAGCTGGTGGCCGAGCTGACGCCACCTCAGCCCTACGAGGAGCGCAACCATGCCAGCGTCTCCGCTCCGAGCTCGTGTGCGCCCACCAGCGACAAGAACCGCTGCTGCAGCGTCATGCCGGCGCGCACCTCGTCGAGGGTGCCGTTCGCGAGCAGCCGCCCCTCGGCGACGATCGCCACCCGGTCGCACATCGACTCGACGAGCTCCATGACGTGGCTCGACAGCACCACCGTTCCGCCGCCGCCGACGAAGGCGCGCAGGATCTGGCGGATCGTCTCACCGGAGACGGGGTCGACGGCCTCCAGGGGCTCGTCGAGGATCAGCAGGCGCGGCGCGTGGATGAGCGCGCACGCGAGCCCGATCTTCTTGCGCATGCCGGCGGAGTAGTCGACGACGAGGGTGTCCTTGGCCTCGGCGAGTCCGAGCGCGTCGAGCAGCTCGCCCGATCGCGACACCACGTCGGCCTCCGACATGCCCCGCAGCAGCCCGCTGTAGCGCAGCAGCTCGGTGCCGGTGAGCCGGTCGAGCATGCGGATGCCGTCGGGCAGCACGCCCATGTGCGCCTTCGCCACGGCGGGATCCGCCCAGACGTCGATGCCGAGCACCCATGCGGTTCCGGCATCCGGGCGCAGCAGGCCTGTCGTCATCGACAGCGTGGTCGTCTTGCCTGCACCGTTCGGGCCGAGCAGTCCCAGCATGGTGCCGGCCGGCACGTCGAGCGAGAGGTCGTTCACGGCCAGCTTCGGCCCGAACTGCTTGCGCAGCCCGCGGAGGGCGAGGACGGGTGGTGCCGCTGTGGGGTCGGTCATGCCACCATCCCATCACGGGGGCGGAGGCCGCGGCATCCGCCGTGCGGGGGATATCGCCCAGCCGAGATCGGGCGGACGGCGCCAGATCAGGACGGCGCGCGCGAGCGTTCCTGATCTCGGCCGGTCTTCCTGATCTCGGGTGTGCGCCCGGGCGCCCGGTCCGGCCGGGCGCGGGATGAGCGGATGCCGGTCAGCGGTCGAGCGCCGCGAACCGCTCGATGTCGCTGTTGGTGCCGGACACGATGATGAGGTCGTGGTTGGTGACGATCGTGTTCGCCTCGGCGTACCGGAACGGCTTGCCAGGGCTCTTCACGCCCACCACGGTCACCTTGTACTTCGACCGCACGCCGGACTCGTTGAGGCCGATGCCGCGGATGAACTTGGGCGGGTACATCTTGGCCAGCACGAAGTCGTCGTCGAAGCGGATGAAGTCGAGCATGCGGCCGGACACCAGGTGCGCGACGCGCTCCCCGGCCTCGCGCTCGGGGTAGATGACGTGGTTGGCGCCGACGCGGGCGAGGATCTTGCCGTGCGACTGCGACACGGCCTTCGCCCAGATCTGCGGCACCTTGAGATCGACGAGGTTGGCGGTGATGAGCACCGACGCCTCGATGGACGAGCCGACGGCCACGACGGCGACCTGGAAGTCCTGCGCGCCGATCTGGCTCAGCGCGTCGATGTTCTTCGCGTCGGCCTGCACGGTGTGCGTGACGCGGTCGGACCACTTCTGCACGAGCTCGAGATTCTCGTCGATCGCGAGCACCTCGCGGTCGAGGCGGTCGAGCTCGCCGGCGCAGGCTGCGCCGAACCGGCCGAGGCCGATGACGAGGACGGGAGCGTCGCCCCGGAGGACTTCAACCATGTGCGCTTTTCCTTAATGGACGACCGGCGGCGTCCGTGAACATCCTACGATCCGACCGCGGACGGCATCAGCCGACGATCGGCCGCTCGACGGGCAACGAGTAGTACTGGGTGCGCGACGTCGCCGCGACGGCCGCGGCGAGCGTCACCGTGCCGACGCGCCCCATGAAGATGGTGGCGGCGAGCACGAAGGAGCCCGAGTCGGGCAGGGTCTCGGTGAGTCCGGACGACAGGCCGACGGTGGCGAACGCCGAGATCACGTCGAAGAGCACGTGGCTGATGTCGTCCTTGGTGATCTGCGCGATCACGATGGTCGACAGGGCAACGATCGTCGCACCCCAGGCGACGACGCTGAGGGCGACGCGCTGCACGTCGCTGGGGATGCGGCGGCCGAACGCCTCGACCGACTGGCGTCCGCGCGCCTCCGACCACACGGCGATGGCGAGCACGGCGAGCGTGGTCACCTTGATGCCGCCGGCGGTGGACGCCGAGCCTCCGCCGACGAACATCAGCATGGACCCGACGAGCAGGGAGGAGCCGTTGAGGTCGGACATGTCGATGGTGTTGAAGCCGCCGGAACGGGTCATCGCCGACAGGAAGAAGGCCTGCACTGTGGTGTCGACGGCATCCATCGATCCGAAGGTCTTCGGGTTGTTGTACTCCAGGATCAGGAACACCGCGGCGCCGGCGAAGAACAGCAGCACCGTGGTGACGATGGTGAGCTTGGAGTGCAGCGACCACTTCTTCACGTGCCAGGTGTGCTTGGCGAGCGTGTAGATGACGGGGAAGCCGATGCTGCCGAGGAACACGCCGACCATCAGCAGGATGAGCACGAGGTAGTCGTCGGCGAACACGGCGACGCCGCCGGCGTTCGGCGCGAAGCCCGTGTTCGTGAACGACATCGCGGCGTAGTACGGCGCCTCCCAGAGCGCGGCGATCGGGTCGACGTTCGCCATCACCAGCGCCGGGTAGAGGAGCACCGCGAGCGCGCCCTCGATCACGAGGGCGGAGATGGCGACGGTCATCAGCAGCTGCCCGACCTCGCCGAGGCGCACGGTCTGGCTCTCGTTGACGACGCCGCCGTGCGCGCGCAGCGGGTTGGTGTCGCCGGCCGCCATCAGCTTGGCCCGCAGCCCCAGGCGCTTGGAGATGAGCATGCCCATCAGCGAGGCGAGGGTCAGCACTCCGAGTGCGCCGATGTTGACGCCGATGAAGGTGAGCACGTGTCCGAAGGGGGACCAGTGCGAGGCCATGTCCACCGTGGCGAGGCCTGTGACGCAGATGGTGGAGACGGCGGTGAACAGGGCGTCGGCGAGGGGAGTGACCTCGCCGGACGCCGACGCGATCGGCAGCGAGAACAGGACGGTGAAGACGAGGATGAGCAGGGCGAACACGACGATCGCGAACCGCGATGGCGACGACGTGACGATGTGCTTGCCCCTGGCCGCTATGCCTTGCAGGCGGCGTCGGGGCGACGACGCCGAAACGATGCCCGACATCGCGTCCCCCTTCGATTCCGGTGCGGCTGTGAGCGAGGGCACGGCGCTGGCGGCCGAGCCCTCGTCATGGTACTCCGTGCCGGGGGCGACTAGCCTGATCACATGACGGACATCTTCGACGTGATCGCAGACGGTACGAGGCGCGACATCCTCCAGCTCCTCCTGCGCCGCGCCGCCGAGGGTGATGCGGGCACGAGCGTGAGCCAGATCGTCGCCGATCTCGGCATCAGCCAGCCCACGGTCTCCAAGCACCTGAAGGTGCTGCGGGACGCCGAGCTGGTGAGCGTCCGCGAGGACGGGCAGCGCCGCTTCTACAGCATCGAGGTCGCGCCCCTCGAAGCGGTCGACGACTGGCTGGTGCCCTTCCTCGTCGACGCCTACGGTGATGGCGCCCCCGACATCGACTACCCCGCACTGCCGCTTCCCGACGGGGCGGCCCATGCGGCCGAGGTCGTCGGTCGCGCCGCCGCGTCCGCCAAGCACGTCGTCACTTCTGCGCTCAAGCGTCTGAGCTCCTGAGAGCCCGGGTCGCGGGTGCCAGCGGGTTTCGGCGAACCGTGCCCCGACACACCTCGCCCCCGACGACAGGGGGGCGTGTCGTCAGGGGCGAAGCCGCGGACCCCTATCCGCGTGGGCCCGGAGGCGGTGCCGCCGGCGGGTCGTGCGATCAGACTGGCACTCGAGTCTGAGCGGATCTGGGACGACTCCTATGCGCTTGCTGTGATGAGCCGCGGCACGGGGGAGGCCGTCACCGCCGTCCCGCCCTCCGGCGGAATAGCCACGACCCCCAGACCACGGCGACGGCGAGGATCGCCAGGCACCAGCCGATCGCCCACCACGGCTCGGTGTGCAGCGGAGTGCCGAGGAGCAGACCGCGGATCGTCTCGACGATCGGGGTGATCGGCTGGTTCGCCGCGATCGGCTGCAGCCAGGTCGGCATGCTCGCGACCGGGACGAAGGCACTGGAGAGGTAGGGGAGGAAGAGCAGCACGAATCCGTACCCGTTCGCGCCCTCCGGGCTGCCGGCGGCGAGGCCGATGGCTGCGAAGAGGTAGGTGAGCGCGAGGATGTACAGCGCGATGAGCGCGGCGAGGGCGACCCATTCCAGCAGGGTCGCCGTGGGGCGGAAGCCCACCAGCACCCCCACGCCGATCACGACCGCCGTGGAGACGAGGTTGCGCAGCACGCTCGCGACGACGTGGCCGGTGAGCACGGCGCTGGCCCGCAGCGGCATCGTCCGGAACCTGTCGATGATGCCTGAGCGCATGTCGCCGGCCACGTACACCGCGGTCGACGACGCCCCGAACCCCGCGCAGGTGAGGATGATGCCCGGCACCACGTAGTCGACGTAGGCGCCGGACGGATCGATCGCGCCGCCGAACACCCACGTGAACATGAGCATGAGCATCACGGGGAGCATGATCGCCATGACGAGGGACTCCCCGTCGCGCAGCGAATGACGCAGACTCCGGCCGATGAACACGCGCTCGGCGGTGGTGCCGCGGAGCCGTGGGCGCACGAGGGGGGACGGGTGGGCGGCGATGGTGCTCATGCGATCTCCTCGAGGGCGAGCGGCGTGGACGTGGGGGAGGTGACGGCGAGGAACACGTCGTCGAGGGTGGGGCGGCGCAGGGTGACGACGCCCTCGGCGCCCTCCCGATCGAGCAGGTCGAGTGCGCGGCGGAGGTCGGAGACGGAGCCGTCGGTGGCGAGCTCGCGGAGCAGCTCGCCGTCGCCGGTGCGCAACTCGACGGTGTCCCCGCCGATCCGGGCCTTGAGCTCGGATGCCGACCCCAGGGCGGCGATGCGCCCGTCGTGCAGCACCGCGATGCGGTCGGCCAGCTGATCGGCTTCTTCCAGGTACTGGGTGGTGAGGAACACGGTGGTGCCCGCGGCCGCGAGGGAGCGGATGATGTCCCAGAGGTCGCGGCGGCTGCGCGTGTCGAGTCCGGTCGTCGGCTCGTCGAGGAAGAGCACCTCGGGGACGACGACGAAGCTGAGCGCGAGGTCGAGACGGCGCCGCATGCCGCCGGAGAACGTGCGCACAGGGCGCGAGGCGGCGTCGACGAGATCGAACTGCGCGATGAGGTCGGCCGCGCGACGCCGGGCCTGCGCTGCGCGGAGTCCCGCGAGCCGGGCGAACATGACGACGTTCTCGGTCGCGGTGAGCGCGTCGTCGACGGCCGCCGACTGGCCGGTGAGGCTGATCCGGCGCTGCACCTCACCGCCGTCGGTCCTCGTGTCGAACCCTGCGACGACAGCGGTGCCGCCGTCGGCGGGGACGAGCGTGGTCAGGATGTTGATGGTCGTGGTCTTGCCGGCGCCGTTAGGACCGAGAAGGGCGAACACCTCGCCCCTCTCGACGCGGAAGCCGAGCCCGTCGACGACCGTCCGTCCGCCGAAGGACTTGCGCAGTGCGCTGACCTCGATGGCTGCATCCATCGCGGTCTCCTCTCTGTGTATGGCTGAAACTGTGTATGAGCAACACAACTGTGTATGACGCTAACACACTGTTTATTAAATAAACAGAAGTAGGATGAACCCCATGAGCGAGACCGAAGCGACCGAGCTCCCCCGGGGCATCGCCCTCGCCTGGGGCGTCGCGGCGAACCCGCAGCGCGGACCCAAGCGTGAGATGAGCGTCGAGCGGATCGTCGACACGGCCGTCGAGCTTGCCGACGCCGACGGCATCGGCGCGGTGTCGATGGCTGCCGTCGCGGCGAAGCTGGGCTTCACCCCGATGTCGCTCTACCGCTACGTGAGCGCCAAGGAGGACCTGCTGCTGCTCATGCAGGAGCAGGCGATGGGCATCCCGCCAGAGTCGCACCGCGAGCTCGACGGATGGCGCGACCGCTTGCGCGCACTCTTCGAGGAGCAGGTGCTGCTCTATCTGCGACACCCGTGGATGCTGTCGCTGCCGATCACCGGCTCGCCGATCACGCCGAACAGCTCGGCATGGCTCGACGCCGCGCTCGGCGCCGTCGAGGAGACCCCGATGAACGCGGAGGAGCGCCTGGCCGTTGCGCTGGCCGTCACCGGGCAGGCCCGCTGGTGCGGCATCGTGCAGGCCGGGTACACGGAGCAGGCGCGCGGCACCGGCCTCTCCGCCGCGGAGATCGGCGAACGCGAGGCCGCCCTCTACGACCGCGTGATCGAGGGCGAGGAGTTCCCCTCGCTGCGTCGCGCGATCGACGCGGGGGTGTTCGCGTCCACCGCCGATCCGTTCCGGTTCGGCGTGGAGCGCATCCTCGACGGCGTCGCCTCCTACGTCGACGGCCTCGCGCGCGGCGAGGACCGTGCCCTGCCGCAGGACTGGATCGCACTGGATGCCGTCGAGCTCGCGGGAGACCGCCGGCTCAAGGAGGCGCAGCGGACGGTGCGCGAGGCGGAGAAGGCGCTGCGTGCGGCCCGCAAGGTCGAGCGGCAGGTCGCCAAGGATGCCGCCGAACGCCTCGCGAGGGCGAAGAAGCCGAGCTGACGGCCCTCGTGCCCCCACGGTTCGCCATGATGGGGGGATGACGGCATCCGCTGAGCACCGCGCCCACTTCGACTTCGCCCTCACCTTCGCGAACGGCGGCGGCATGCAGGGAGAGGGCTTCCGGCTCGACCTCCCTCGCCCCGATCTCAGCGAGGGCGAGATCGGCGCGCTGCTCGTGCGGCACCTCGGGCTCGCACTCGTCGACGAGGTGCGTCTCACCGGTCTTCGTGTGGTCGAGGAGCCGCACCGCGGCAGCAGGGGCGTGCAGAAGGAGGCGGCGGAGGAGGCGCGGGTGATCGACCTCAGCCACCCGATCGAGGCCGGACTGATCACCTACCCCGGCTTGCCGGCGCCGACGTTCACGCCGCACCTCACGAGGGAGGACTCGCGGGCGCGCTATGCGCCCGGCACCGAGTTCGCCATGGACGTCATCACCATGATCGGCAACACCGGCACCTATCTGGACGCGCCGTACCACCGCTACGCCGACGGCGGCGACCTCGCCGCGCTCGACCTGTCCACGCTCGTGGGGCTGCCGGCCGAGGTGTTCCACCTGCACGACTCGTGGAGCGCGGAACGCCGCGGCATCGGCGCGGCCACCCTCGCCGATCGCGACCTCGCCGGCAGCGCGGTGCTGCTCGACACCGGATGGAGCAGGTTCTTCGGTGCGCCGGAGTACGGCATCGGATCGCCGTTCCTCACCGAGGAGGGTGCACGGTTCCTCGTCGACGAGGGTGTGCGTCTGGTCGGCATCGACGCGCTCAACATCGACGACACCGAGAGCGGGGGAGAGCGCCCGGCGCACAGCATCCTCCTCGCCGCCGGCGTGCACGTGGTCGAGCACCTGACGAACCTCGCGGCCGTGCCTGCCCGCGGCGCGAGGTTCACGGCGGCGCCGCCCGCGGTGCGGGGCTTCGGCACCTTCCCGGTGCGGGCGTTCGCCACGGTGGGCGCATCCCACTGATCACAACAGCCACACGGGTTTACACGTGTCCCAGCCAGCACATAGAGTGTGCACATCGAGAAAGGGGTACGGGGGATGCCCGAGGTTCCTGACGTCCGGTTCCTGACGGTGGCCGAGGTCGCCGAGCTCATGCGTGTGTCGAAGATGACGGTCTACCGTCTGGTGCACTCCGGGGAGCTCCCGGCTATCCGGTTCGGCCGCAGCTTCCGCGTGCCAGAGTCGGCCGTCGCCGAGGCTCTGCAGCGCCCGATCTCGGACGTCGGATAGCGCTCCGCAGGTTTGCTAGACTGTTCCGAGGCATTTTCCGTGCCCGTACCCGGGTGTCCGCCATGTGCGACGCCCAGCCCCTGACTTAGTGAGGTTTCCGTGGGTTCTGTCATCAAGAAGCGCCGCAAGCGCATGGCGAAGAAGAAGCACCGCAAGCTGCTTCGCAAGACTCGCCACCAGCGCCGCAACAAGAAGTAAGCGGCCAGACACGAGCGCCTGTCTTCGGACGGGCGCTTTGTGTCTCTGCCCATAATTCCGCCACACCGCCGCAGGAGGACGTCATGAAGTCGATCACCGTCGCCGAGCTCGCCGCGCGCGAGAACACCCCGCTCATCGATGTGCGGGAGGTCGACGAGTTCGCCGCAGGGCACGTGCCCGGCGCCGTGAACATCCCGATGTCCGAGATCGGGAACCGCCTGGAGGAGCTGCCGGCCGAGGCCTTCGACGTGATCTGCCAGCTGGGCGGTCGCTCGGGACGCGTGGTCGAGGCGCTCGAGGCCCGCGGCTACGACGTGACCAACGTCGAGGGCGGTACCGCCGGGTGGATCGCCGAGGGCCGCGAGGTCGAGGTGCCGTCGGCGTGACCACGCTGACGCTGATCGGCAAGCCGGACTGCCACCTCTGCGACGTCGCCTCCGACGTCGTCGACGCGGTCATCGCCGAGATGCCGGATGCCGCGGCCGAGCGCATCGAGATCGTCGAGGCGTCCATCGCGGAAGACCCTGCGCTGTACGAGCTGTGGTGGGAGAAGATCCCCGTCGTGCTGATCGACGGCGAGTTCCACGCGCACTGGCGGGTCTCGCCCGACCGGCTGCGCCATGCCCTCGAGGAGGCCCTGAAGTGATCCGTCATGTCGTGAGCTGGAAGCTCGCCGCCGAAGACGCCGACGTCCGCGCCGAGCAGGCCGCGGAGGTCGCCCGCCGGCTCCTCGCGCTCGACGGCGTCGTGCCGCAGCTGCAGTCGATCTCCGCTGGCGCGAACGCCGCCTATCCCGACGCGAACTGGGATGTCACCCTCGTCGCCGATTTCGCGTCGATCGACGACCTCGAGCAGTACCAGGTGCACCCCGCGCACGAGGAGGTCGTCGCCTATGTGCGCTCGGTCGTCTCCGGGCGTGTGGCGGTCGACTTCGAGCTCTGATCCGTCGTCGCGGCGGGCGACGGGCGCACTTGCAACACAAATGTGATCGGCTGAGCGTGCCCGAGGTTGGGAGCGCCGCCCGGCCGCGTGCTTAGATGTTCTCCTACCCGTCCGTGGGCATCACCCCGCCCTCGTCACACAGGAGCTGATATGCAGCGTCGCACCATCATCGCCGGGATCGCCCTCGCGGCGGCGGCCACCCTCGCGCTCGCCGGTTGCGCGACCGGCGCCTCTGACTCGGGCTCCGGCTCGGGCTCTGGCGACGCGGCGGCGAACCCGTACGGCCTCGTCGAGGCCGGCACGCTCACGGTGTGCTCCGACATCCCGTACCCGCCCTTCGAGGTCGAGGGCGGCGACAACGGCACCGGCTACACCGGCTTCGACATCGACCTCCTCGGCGCGATCGCCAAGAAGCTCGACCTCAAGCTCGCCGTGCAGGACGTGGGCTTCGACGCCCTGCAGTCCGGCACGACCCTCGCCGCCGGCACCTGCGACGTCGGCGCGTCGGCGATGACGATCACCGACAAGCGCAAGGCCAACATCGACTTCTCCGACCCGTACTATGACTCGCTGCAGTCGCTCCTGGTGCGCACCGACTCCGGCATCAAGAGCATCAAGGACCTCGACGGCAAGAACGTGGGCGTGCAGCAGGGCACCACAGGCGAGACCTACGCCAACGACAACGCCAAGGGCGCGCAGATCGTGCAGTACCCGTCCGACGGTGAGCTGTGGCCGGCCATGCAGGCGGGGCAGATCGACGCGATCCTGCAGGACCAGCCGGTGAACCTCGAGCACGAGAAGGCCGACAGCTCGTACAAGATCGTCGAGACGTACAACACCGACGAGTCGTACGGCTTCGCCTTCGCGAAGGGCGAGAAGAAGAAGCTGGTCGATGCGGTCAACGGCGCGCTGAAGGACCTGCGCGACAGCGGCGACTACCAGACGATCTACGACAGCTACTTCACCGCCAAGTAAGCGGCGAGCAGGCGATAGAGGAGGGCCCCTACGATGGCGTTGAGGCGCACTCAGAAACAGAAGCTGTACCGGTACACCGTCTACGTGGTGCTGATCGCGATCGTGGTGTGGATCGCGTTCACGGCGAACTGGGCCAAGCTCGGTCCGCTGTTCTTCAACCCCGAGATCGCGGCCAAGATGCTGCCGACGATCATCACGACCGCCCTGGTGAACACGCTGTGGTTCACCGCGGTCGCGTTCATCGGCGGTCTGCTGCTCGGCGTATGCCTTGCACTGCTGAAGATGTCGAGCATCGGGCCGTTCCGATGGATCGCGACGGCGTGGATCGAGCTGTTCCGCGGGCTCCCCGCGATCCTCACGATCTTCGCGATCGGGTTCATCGTGCCGATCGCGGCGGGAGTCCCCGGGCAGAAGCTCGGCGGCCCGGTCGTGCTCGGCCTCGTCGGTCTGATCCTCGTCGCCTCGGCGTACATGGCCGAGACGATCAGGGCCGGCCTGCAGGCCGTGCCGAAGGGGCAGACGGAGGCCGCGCGGTCGCTGGGCATGTCGCCGATGAAGACGACCTTCTGGATCGTCGTGCCGCAGGGATTCCGCATCATCATCCCGCCGCTCACGAACGAGTTCGTACTGCTGCTGAAGGACACCTCGCTGCTCTTCGTCGTCGGCACGTTCATCTGGTCGAAGGAGCTCACGACGTTCGCGCGTGACGCGAGCACGCAGAACTCGAACGGCACGCCGCTGATCATGGCGGCGCTCCTGTACCTGATCGTGACGATCCCCCTCACGCGGTTCACCGCGTACCTCGAGCGACGGATGGCGAAGCAGCGATGATCACCGGACTGATCGATGTCCACGCCCCCGCGATCGACGTGCGGGGGCTCGTCAAGACCTACGGCGACAACGAGGTGCTCAAGGGCATCGACCTCACCGTCGCCGCCGGAGAGGTCGTCTGCGTGATCGGGCCGTCCGGCTCCGGCAAGTCGACGCTGCTGCGGTCGGTCAACCTCCTCGAGGAGCCGACGGGCGGGAAGGTCTTCATCGAGGGGATCGACGTCACCGACCCCGACGTCGACATCGACCGGGTGCGCACCCGCATCGGGATGGTGTTCCAGAGCTTCAACCTGTTCCCGCACATGAGCGTGCTGGGCAACCTCACCATCGCGCAGCGTCGGGTGAAGAAGCGCAGCAAGGCCGAGTCGGAGCGGATCGCCCACGAGATGCTCGGCCGCGTCGGCCTCGCGCAGAAGGCGGACGCCTACCCCGGTCACCTCTCGGGCGGTCAGCAGCAGCGCGTGGCCATCGCCAGGGCGCTGTGCATGAACCCCGACCTGATGCTGTTCGACGAGCCGACCTCGGCGCTGGATCCCGAACTCGTCGGCGAGGTGCTGCAGGTGATGCGCTCGCTCGCCGACGACGGGATGACGATGCTCGTGGTCACGCACGAGATGGGCTTCGCCCGCGAGGTCGGCTCGCGGCTGATCTTCATGGACGGCGGCAACATCGTCGAAGAGGGCGACCCGCGCGAGGTGCTGGGCAACCCTCAGCACCAGCGCACGAAGGACTTCCTCTCCCGCGTGCTCTAGCACTGCCGCCGAGGCCCCCGCACCGACATCGAGGCGGGGGCCTCAGCGCGTGTGGGCGCAGCCTCGGGCGACTCAAGGCGGACGCATAGGCCGCACCTAGGGTGCTCGCGGCGAGCCGGTCCTACGATCGGATAGCGCGACGCACGGTCGGGGGAATGAGGGAGCATGTACGCCTGGCTTCTGGGACTCGACATCGCGAGCGGACCCGTCCCCTGGATCGTCTGGGGAGCCACCGCCCTGCTCCTCGTCCTGCTCCCGCTGCGCCGCGTGACGGGACGTCGGGTGCGGCGCACGATCGTGGCTGTGGCGATCGGAGGGATCCTCGGCGCCGCCCTGTGCATCGCGATCGACGTGCTCGACGTGTTCGGCACGCCGCTGCCTGACGCGGTGCCGTGGTGGGCGGCTGCAGGCTTCGCCGCCGTCGGCTTCGGGGTCGTGCACCTGTGGGACTCCGGCGTCTGGCGCAAGATCGTCGCCGTGCTGGCGATCGTCGGCGCGCTGCTGTCGACGACACTGGGGGTGAACATCGCGTTCGGCCTCGATCGCACACTCGGCGACCTCCTCGAGCTGTCGGCGCTTCCCGCCGCCGGTGCGCTCCCCACCCCGCTGCCGAGCTCCACGCCCACCGTCGATCCGCCGCTGTACGAGAGCTGGCGCCCGCCCGCCGACATGCCGGCACACGGCGAGGTGCGGCAGCTGTCCGGCGATCAGCGCATCCCGTCAACCGCGGGCTTCGTGCCGCGCGATGCGGCGATCTACCTTCCGCCTGCCGCGCTCGTGAAGAACCCCCCGGCGCTGCCCGTCATCGTGCAGATGATGGGGCTGCCCGGCAGTCCGTCGCCGACGGCGGTCCAGGCGGCCGCCGACGCGTTCGCCGCACAGCACGAGGGCCTCGCGCCGATCGTGATCGTCGCCGACCAGCTCGGCTCGTCGCGGCAGAACCCCGGGTGCGCGGATTCGAAGACCTTCGGAGGGGTGGACACCTACTTCAACGTCGACATCCCCCAGTGGATCCGCACGCACCTGCGCGCGCTGCCGGGGCCAGCGGGATGGGCGATCAGCGGGTACTCGAACGGCGGCGCCTGCTCGTTCCTCTACGGCGCGCAGCATCCGGAGATCTGGAACTCGCTGGTGAGCATCTCGGGGGAGGAGTATCCGGGCATGGAGGACCCGACGCCGGTGCTGACGCATGTCTTCGGCGGGGACAAGGCCGCCTTCGCTGCGAACAAGCCGGAGAACGTGCTCGCTCAGCATGCCGGTGCGTACGCCGGCCACTTCGCGCTGTTCACCGCGGGAGCGGACGACAAGGTGTACAGCCCGGCCGCGGAGCGCGCGGCGGCCTCGGCGACGGCGGCGGGCTTCGAGACGCGGTTCTACTCCGTCCCGGGCGCCGGACACGTCGGCCCCGCCCTGTCGGGAGGCCTCGACGAGGCCCTGCGACAACTCGCCCCGCGATGGGGGCTGGCCCCGTGATCGCGCGCGCCGTGCGACACCTGCGCATCCACCCGCTGTCGACGGGGTTCGCCGCGCTCATCCTGCTCACCTCGGCGGTGTTCGGCACCCTGTGGCGCATGCACCCGGTGTGGCTCGCGACGAGCCCGGCCGCGCTCGCCGCCGGTCGCTGGTGGACGCCGTTCACCGCCCTCCTCGTGCCCGACTCGCTCATCGAGCTGGTGCTCACCCTGCTGCTGGTGCTCACGCTGCTCGCCTACGCGGAACGGATGCTGGGCACCCTGCGCAGCGCGGTGCTGGTCGTCGTCACCGGGGTGCTTGGCGCCCTCGCCGGCATCGGCACGCAGGCGCTCGCGGCGTCGCAGGGTGCGATCTGGGCGCGTGCGGCCGAGCCGGTGCTCGATCCCGCGATCGGCGTGGTGGGCGCGGTGATGGCGGGCAGCGCGTTCGCCCCCGCCCTGCTCCGACGGCGGATCCGCCTGCTGGGCTTCTCGCTCCTGCTGATGTTCACGCTCTACAGCGGTGACGTCGACAGCGTGTACCGGCTGTTCGCGGCGGTGATCGGCCTGTTCGCTGGCATGCTGCTGGCCCGTCGTGACCGGCATGCGCTGTGGCGCCGCAGCTCCTACGGCGAGACCCGCGCGCTGATCGCGGCTGTCGTCGCCGTGACGGGGCTGGGCCCGCTGATCGTGCTGCTCACCGGCGTGGGCGTCGGGCCGCTGTCGCCCGTCATCGCCGGCTTCCGCGGCACCGACGTCGACTCGATCCTCACCCGCTGCGCCGCGGATCTCTCCGATCGCTGTGTCGCCGGGCTCAGCCTGGGGATCTGGTCGCTGCTGTCCAGCCTGGTGCCGGTGGTGCTCAGTCTCGTCGCCGCAGTCGGGCTGAGCTCCGGCCGCCGTGCGGGCTGGGCGCTCGCTCTGGCGGTGAACCTGGGCAGTGCACTGCTGATCGGCGTGAGCCTCGGCGCGGACGACATCCGCCATCCCGCCGAGATCGTCGCCATCGACAGGGAGTTCCCCGGGTTCGCCGTCATCGCTCTGCTCGTGCCGCTGGCGATGAGCGCGGTGCTCGTCCTCACCAGGCGACGGTTCGCCGTGCGCGCCGAGCGCGCAGCGGTCCGTCGCTTCGGCATCCTGCTGCTCGCCTCGGCGCTCGCTCTCGTGATCGTCGGCGTGACCGTGGTGCTGCTGTCGGGCGGGAACCTCGGCTACGCCCTGTTGGACATGCTGCGGCGGCTGCTGCCGACCGGCTTCACGCACGGCCACCAGCCCGCGCACTTCGGCGTGGCGACCGCACTCGTGCGTCACCTGATCGGACCGGTCTTCTGGTGCGTCGTCGCGTTCGGGATGATCCGCCTGCTGCGGGCTCCGGTGCTCGACGTCTCCGCCGACGAGAGCCACCGCTACCGGGAGCTGCTGCGCGCGCACAGCGGTACTCTCGGCTTCCTCGGCACCTGGGAGGGCAACCAGCACTGGTTCACCGACGACGGCAGCGGAGCGCTGGCGTATCGGGTGATCTCGGGGATCGCGATCGTCGTCGCCGACCCGGTGGGGGAGGCCCCGGCGGCGACCGTGCGCGGCTTCGTGGACTTCTGCGATCGGCAGGGGTGGATGCCGGTGCTGTACAGCGTGCACGACGAGGTGTTGGCGCAGACGAGGGAGCTCGGGTGGTCGGACCTGCCCGTCGGCGAGGAGACAGTGGTGCGCCTGGAGGACTTCGGTCTTGAGGGGAAAGCGTGGGCGAAGGTCCGCCAGCCCTACCGTCGGGGTGCACGTGACGGACTGCGTGCGGAGTGGACGCGCTGGGAGGACCTGTCCACGGCGCTCGCCGTGCAGCTGGACGCCCTCAGCGAGCAGTGGATCGCCGAGAAGGCGCTGCCGGAGATGGGTTTCACCCTGGGCGGCGAGGACGAGCTGAAAGACCACGACGTCGCGCTGATGCTCGCGATCGGCCCTGGCGGCGAGCTGCAGGCGGTGACCAGTTGGCTCCCGGTGTGGGAGGACGGCGAACCCGTCGGCTGGACCCTCGACTTCATGCGCAGGGCTGACGGGTCGATGCCGGGGGTGATGGAGTTCCTTCTCGCGTCGGCGGCGCTGCGGATGCAGAGCGAGGGCCTCGCCCTGATGAGCCTGTCCGGTGCGCCGCTCGCGCAGACGGGAGGGACGGCGGACGACACGATGTCCGAGCTGCTGGCGTGGCTCGGGCGGGTGCTGGAGCCGGCGTACGGGTTCCGGTCGCTGCTCGCGTTCAAGGCGAAGTTCAACCCGGAGTTCCGCCCGCTGCACATGGCCTACCCCGACCCTGGCCGGCTGCCGGCGATCGGGCTCGCGTTGACCCGCGCGTATCTGCCGCATGTCACGGCATCCGAGTACCTCGCCTTCGCCCGCACGCTCCGCCGGTGACGGCGAGACCCCCTCTCCGCGACGAGACCCCCTCCTCTCGACAGCGAGGGGAGGGGGTCTCGGTGAGACGCGGGGGTCTCGGCGTCAGTCGGTCTCGACGATCTCGGAGTCGGCGTTGCGACGGATCGACTCGATGCCGTTCAGCGCACCCGACTTCGACGTGTAGCCCTCGCTCGAGAGCGCGATGACCTCGCCGTTGCCCGCCTTGAGGCGGAACCGGTACTCGCCGCCCTTGTCGGTGTACAGCTCCCACTTGCCTGCCATGAGGCGTCCTTTCTCTTTCGGTCGAGGGAACGACGCCCCTCGGGGATCAACGTAGCGCCCGGAGGCGTGCGCGCGGAAGACCGGGATATCACCCGCGGGGGTGCACGGCGACCGGCTCCGGAGCCAGGGCGATCCGCACCCGGTCGCCGAAGGCCGGATGGATGCCTGGCGCGTGCTGCACGCGCACCAGCTCGCCCGACTCCGTCCGCACGAGCGTGCGGCGCATGCTGCCGAGGAAGGTGCTCTCCTCGACGAGCGCGTCGGTCGCGGCATCCGCCTCCGACGCGAAGAAGACGTTCTCCGGGCGCAGGTAGACGTCGACCGGGCCGTCGGCGGGGGACTGCAGCGGCAGCCGCTGGCCCCAGACGGTCACGTGGTCGCCCTCGGCGACGCCGGACACGACGCTCGACAGGCCGACGAACGCGGCGACGCCGGCCGTGGACGGCGTGGTGTACAGCTGCTCGGGGGAGCCGATCTGCTCGATCCGGCCGGAGTTCATCACCGCGATCCGGTCGGACACCGCCAGCGCCTCCTCCTGGTCGTGAGTCACGAACACGGTCGTGATGCCCAGACGCAGCTGGATGCGGCGGATCTCGTCGCGCAGCTGCACGCGCACCTTGGCGTCGAGCGCCGACAGCGGCTCGTCGAGCAGCAGCACCTTGGGCTCGGTGACCAGGGCGCGGGCAAGGGCCACACGCTGCTGCTGCCCGCCGGAGAGCTGATGCGGGAAGCGGTCTGCGAAGTCCGAGAGCCCGACGAGGGCGAGCGCGTCGAGCGCGCGTGTGGCGGCATCCGCCTTGCCGACGCCCCGGCGACGCAGCCCGAACGCCGTGTTGTCGACGACGCGCAGGTGCGGGAACAGCGAGTACGACTGGAACACCATGCCGATGTCGCGCTTGTTCGTCGGCACCCGCGACACGTCGGAGCCGCCGAGCAGCACACTGCCGCCATCGGAGCCCTCGAGTCCGGCGAGCACCCGCAGCAGGGTCGTCTTGCCGCAACCGGACGGCCCGAGCAGCGACACGAACTCGCCCGGCGCGATGTCGAGATCGACGCCGTGCAGCACGGTCGTGCCGCCGTAGCTCTTCACGATGGACTGCAGCTGCACTCTGGTGCCTTCTCCCGCCTCGGCGAGGAGCATGTTGTCTGCGGTGCGGGGGAGGGTCACGAGCGGGCCTTTCCGGTGCCGCGGGCGACGCGGCCGATGACGAGGAGCAGGGCGAAGACGAACAGCAGTGCCAGCAGTGTGAAGATCGCGGGAGCGTAGGGGTCCTGCTTCTGCACGACGACCATGGCCGTCTGGAACACCTGCCTGTTCAGCAGGGACGCGATCGTGAACTCGCCGAGCACCACCGCGATGGAGATCAGCGAGGCGGCGAGGAGTCCCTGGCGGAGGTTGGGTGCGAGGACCTTGAGCACGACCGTCGGCCAGTTCGCGCCCAGCGACCGGGCGGCCTCCGCCAGCGTGCGGAGGTCGGCGGCATCGATCGACGCCTGGATGGACCGGTAGGCGAAAGGCAGCACGGTGATGCCGTAGGCGAACGCCAGGGTCCAGGTGCCCGTCCCCAGGGTGCGGCCGATCTGCAGATAGATCGGCGCGAGGCCGACGACCAGCACGATCGCGGGGATCGAGATCGGCAGGAGCACCGCGAACTCGAACACGGGTCGGAGCTTCGCGAAGCGCAGGTTCACGAGGATCATCGTCGGCGCGAGTAGAAGCAGCACGATCGCCACCGTGACGACGGCGAGCACGAGGGAGTTGCCGAGGCCCGTCCAGATCGGCTTGATCGCCGCGGCCTTCGCCGGGTCGAACAGCGCGGTCCAGTGCATGAACGAGAGTCCGCCGTCCGGGTCGCGCAGCGTGAACAGGAACGTCGACACCAGCGGGATCGCGAAGAAGGCGCCCACCAGGATGCCGATGATCCAGCGGGTGGCGAGCGAGGGGCCGAGACGGTTCACGACTGCCACCTCGCAGCGCGGCGCTGGATGAAGGAGTAGAGGGCCATGACGACTCCGACCACGACGATCATGCCGAGCGCGAGCGCGCCGGCGAGGTTCTCGCGCCCCAGCACCGTCTCGCTCGTGAGCGCGGCGCGGATCTGCAGCGGCACGATCTGCGACCCCTGGCTGGCGAGGGCCGCAGCCGTGGCGTACGACGAGAAGGCGTTCGCGAACAGCAGCAGCAGGCTCGCGAGGAACGAGGGGGCCAGAACGGGGATGCCGACGCGCAGCCAGAAGCTCGAGCGGGTGCCGCCGAGCGTGAGGTTCGCCTCCGCCCACTGCGGCTTCAGCGCCGCGAGGGCCGGCATGAACGTGATGACCATGAGCGGGATCTGGAAGTAAATGTAGGGCAGCACGAGGCCGGGGAGTTCGTAGAGCCAGGTGCCGGTGGCGAAGATGTTGATACCGAACGAGTCGCGCAGCAGCACGGTGACGACGCCCTGGATGCCGATGGTGGAGATGAACGCGAAGGCGAGCATGACGCCGCCGAACTGGGCGAGCACGCCGGAGGCCGCATCGACCATGGAGCGGATCGCACCGTCGGGGTTCAGCCCCAGCATCGCGTAGCAGACGAGGGCGCCGACCAGGGCTCCGACGGCCGCGGTCAGCAGCGACAGACCGGCGGAGTTCGCGAAGGTGGTGAGCACGACCGGATCGCCGAGCGCGGCCATGTTGCTCCAGGTGAAGGAGCCGTCCTCCGTGAAGAGGCCGGAGGCGATGGCGAGCACGGTCGGCACGGCGAGGAACAGCAGCACGTAGGCGGCGAACGGCACGAGCCCCAGCCAGGCCGCGCCCGGTGCGGACCGCCGGGCCCGCGCGTTACGCGCAGACCCGGCGGGGGAGGCGGGGGCGGATGCCGCGGCATCCGCCCCCGTGATCAGAGCAGAGGTCACTGGACGGCCGCTGCCCACTTCTCGCCGAGGAGCTTGCCGGCGTCTGCGCTCTGCTTCTCGGTGGGAAGCACAGTCTCCTTCGGAGCCTCGGGGAGCTTCGCGAGGAGGTCCTTGTCGATCGTGCCGGCCGTGGTCATGGCGTCGACGCGCGCGGGACGGGCGCCGCCCTTGAGCCACAGGTTCTGCACCTCGTCGCTGTACAGGAACTCCTGCCACAGACGGGCTGCCGCCGGGTGCGGTGCGTCCTTGTTGATGGCCTGGTTGTAGTAGCTGGAGTAGCCGGTGCCGGGGAAGACGACGACCTTCCAGTTCTTGTTGTCCTTCTGGTGCGAGGCGTTCAGGTAGTCCCAGTCGAAGACGACGGGGGTCTCGCCGCTCGCGATCGTCGCGGTGGTGGCGTCGACCTTGAGCAGGTTGCCGGCCTTCTGCATCTCCGAGAAGAAGTCGATGCCGGGCTGGAAGTCGTCGAGCGTGCCGTCCGACTGCACCGTGGCGAGGCCGACGGCCGCGAACGCGGCACCGGCCTGCGTCGGGTCGCCGTTGAGCGCGACGGCGCCCTTGTAGTCGGCGCCGAGCAGGTCGTCGAGCGCCTTCGGCTCCGGGAACTTCGAGGAGTCGTAGCCGACCGACATGTACCCGCCGTAGTCGCCGACGTAGAGGCCGGTGGACTCCTTCAGGTTGGCGGGGATGTCGTCCCAGGTCTGCACCTTGTAGGGGGCGAACACGTCGGTGTTCTGCAGGGCGACCGCGATGCCGAGGTCGAACGTGTCAGGTGCGGTGTCGAGGCCCTTGTTGGTCTTCGCGGCCTGGATCTCCTCGGCGCTGGACACGTCGGGGGAGGACTCGTTGACGGTGATCTCCGGGTACTTCTTCGCGAACAGGTCGATGATCTCGCCGTAGTTCGCCCAGTCGCGGGGCAGCGCGATGACGTTCAGCGCGCCCTCGGCCTTGGCCGCGGCCTCGAGGTCGGCGAAGGTGCCGAAGTCGGAGACGGACGTCGCGGTCGCCGCGTCGACCTTGTCGCCGCCGGCGGCTGGGGTGTCGCCTCCGGTCGCGCAGCCGGTGAGGGCGATGGCCGCGGTGGCGGCGAGGGCGAGGCCGGCGCCGAAGCGGGCGCGGCGGGGGAAGTGTGCCATGAGGGTCCTCTCGG
>JAGIAK010000037.1 GCA_017744855.1 Microbacterium sp. | reverse complement strand
GTGCGGGGTGCCGCCGCGGATGATCACGCCCAGGGCGACCACGGCATCCGCTCCGCCCGCGAACGCAGCCTGTGCGGCGATCGCGAGCTCGAACGACCCTGGCACGCGCACCAGCCGGTGCGTCGCCTGCGCCGCGTCGAGCACGCGCTGCGCCCCGGCGATCAGTCCGTCGGAGATCGTCTGGTGCCAGGTGCCTGCGACGATCACCACGCTCAGTCCTCGTGCGTCGATGTTTCCGGTCTCGGGTGCTCCTGCGCCGCTCATGCGTCGTCCTCTCCTTCGGCGAGAGCCTCTGCCAGCTCCGCCTCGCCGATGATGTGACCCATCCGGTCACGCTTGGTCTCCAGGTACTGGTGGTTGTTGGGGCCGACGCCGACGATCAGCGGCACCTGCTCGACGACGTCGAGGCCGAGCTCGCGCAGCTGCTTCACCTTGTCGGTGTTGTTCGTGAGCAGTCGAACCTTCGACACGCCGAGATCGGCCAGAATGCCGGCCGCCGCGGCGTACTCGCGGGCGTCTGCCGGCAGCCCGAGTGCGAGGTTGGCGTCGACCGTGTCGAGCCCCTCCTCCTGCAGGCTGTACGCGCGGAGCTTGTTGATGAGGCCGATGCCGCGCCCCTCATGACCGCGCATGTAGATGACGACGCCGCCCTCCTGCTCGATGGCGTCGAGAGCCGCGTCGAGCTGAGGACCGCACTCGCACTTGAGCGACCCGAACGCCTCGCCGGTCAGGCACTCCGAATGCACGCGCACGAGCGCCGTCTCGCCGGGCTCTCCCGAGACGACGGCGATGTGGTCGGTGCCGCTGACCCTGTCCTTGTATGCGAGGAAGCGGAACGTGCCGTGCGAGGTCGGCACCGTGGCGTCGGCCCTCAGGCTCACCCTGCGGCCGGGGGTCGCGACGGCGCCCTCCGGATCGATCTCGTTGAGGTGCGCGATGAGCTGCTCGATCGTGATCACGGGCACGCCGTCGCGGGCGCCGAGCTCGAGGAGCCCCGGCATCCGCATCATGCTGCCGTCTTCGGCGACCACCTCGGCGATCGCACCCACCGGGCGAAGACCCGCGAGCTTCATGAGCTCGACGGCCGCCTCTGTGTGTCCGCTGCGCTCGCGCACGCCGCCGTCGACGGCGCGCAATGGGAGCACGTGACCCGGGCGGATGAGATCGCCGGGGGTCGATGCGGGGTTCGCGAGCACGTTCAGCGTGTGCGCCCGGTCGTGCGCGCTGATGCCGGTGGTCACGCCCTCTGCCGCGTCGACGCTAATCGTGTAGGCGGTGGAGCGGGCGTCCTCGCTGACGGCGACCATCGGCTGCAGGTTGAGGCTGTCGGCGAGGTCGGTGGGCATGGGGGCGCAGATGAAGCCAGACGACCAGCGCACCGTCCAGGCCACCCACTCGGGGGTCGCGAGCTCGGCCGACAGGATGACGTCGCCCTCGTTCTCGCGGTTCTCGTCGTCGGCGACCAGTACCGGTCGACCGGCGCGCAGCGCCTCCAGCGCCTCGGGGATGGTGGACAGGCTCATCGCGAGCCTCCTTCCGGTGCGGCGCGGAACGCGAGCAGACGCTCGACGTGCCGCGCGAGGATGTCGGTCTCCAGGTTCACACGGTCGCCGACGGCGCGAGCGCCGAGCGTGGTGGCGGCGAGCGTCTCCGGGATCAGCGAGACCTCGAACCATGCGTCGGGCGCGTCGGCCTGGCTGACGGCGCTGACCGTGAGCGAGGTGCCGTCGACGGCGATGGAGCCCTTGTCGACGACGAGCGGGGCGAGGTCGGCCGGCAGCGAGACGCGCAGCACGCTCCACTGGTCGCCGGGGCGGACCTCGACGACGGTGCCGGTGCCGTCGACGTGACCCTGCACGATGTGACCGCCGAGGCGGGCGCCCACCGGCATCGCCTTCTCGATGTTCACCCGCGTGCCGACGGCGGCGCCGCCGATCGCCGCGACGTCGAGCGTCTGCTTCATGACGTCGGTGTCGAAGGTGTCGGCGGTCGATCCGACGACGGTCAAGCACACGCCCGACACGGCGATGGACTCGCCGTGCACGGCATCCGAGGCCGCTTTCGGCGCGCGCACCGTGAGCCGCCAGCCGTCTCCGGCGGGGGTGATGGCGAGGATCTCGCCGATCTCCTCGATGATTCCGGTGAACATCAGACGGCTCCTTCGGTCGGGGCTGCGCTCGCGGTCGCGGGGTGGGCGATCGCGAGCAGGTCGGGTCCGAGCGGCAGCCACTCGTCGATCTCCAGGCGCAGGGCCTGGTCGATCGACGGGGCGCCGATGTCGGTGAGGGCGAGACGGTCGCCGCCGAGCAGCACGGGAGCGACGTAGGCGAGCACACGGTCGACGAGCCCGGCGGCGATGAACGCGCTGGCGAGGGTCGGGCCGCCCTCGACGAACACGCGCTGCACACCGCGGGCGTGCAGGTCGGCGATCACGGAGCGCAGGTCGCGCGTGTCGTAGAAGAGTGGGGCGTGCGGATGCCGGTGCACGGCGGCGTCTGCGGGTGTCTCGCGTGAACCGATGACGACCGGCGCGGGCTGGTGCGGGAACAGCGCGTCGCCGTCGCGGGCGGTGAGCGCGGGGTCGTCGGCGAGCACGGTGCCGGTGCCGACGACGATCGCGTCGGCCTCGGCGCGGCGGCGGTGCACATCGGCGCGGGCAGCCGGTCCGGTGATCCACTGGCTGGACCCGTCGGATGCCGCGGCGCGACCGTCGAGGCTCTGCGCCCACTTGATGGTGACGTGCGGGCGGCCGAGGTGCTGGGCGGTGAGCCAGCCGTCGATGAGGGCGCGCGCGGCCTCCGCCTGCTCGCCGCTCTCGACCTCGACGCCGGCGGCCCGCAGGCGCTCGGCCCCTCCGCCGGAGACGGCGCCGGGGTCGTCGAGCGCGTAGACCACGCGGGAGACGCCGGCATCGATGAGCGCGAGGGCGCAGGGCCCGGTACGACCGGTGTGATTGCAGGGCTCGAGGGTGACGACGGCGGTCGCGCCCTTCGCGGCTCCGGGGGCGAGCGCAGACAGCGCGTCGACCTCGGCGTGCGGGGTGCCTGCGCCGCGGTGCCAGCCCTGGGCGATGATCTCGCCGCCGGGGGAGAGGATGACCGCGCCGACCTGCGGGTTCACGCCCCGCGGTCCGTTCGCGGCGAGTTCGAGCGCACGGGACATCGCGCGGCGCTCAGCCTCGGTCACTGCCATCCGTCGTCCTCCTTCGAGGCTCCGGCCTCATCGATCTGGAGGGGGTCGGCAGAACGCGCGCACGGATGCGCCTCGTGCTGCCTCCCTTCCGGACTAGCGAGATGACTCTCGCATCACCGTCGGTTCCGGATTTCCACCGGATCGGCATCCCGGAAGGACCGAGACGCTCGCGGACTGTCACCGCCGGTTCGGATTCACACCGACCCCGGAGCACGTTGATGCTCTGAGTGTACTCAACGCACCTGCGTGCATTTCATTCCGAGACATGGATCGGGCTCCGTGACTACTTGAGCAGCCGGGAGAGGCGGCGATCGGCGAGGGGCTTGCCCCCGGTCTGGCAGGTGGGGCAGTACTCCATCGAGCGGTCGGCGAAGAACACGCTGCGCACGGTGTCGCCGCAGACAGGGCACGCCTCGCCGCGACGGGCGTGCACCTGCATGCCCCGGCGCTTGGCGTCCTTGAGATCGGCCGGCGGCTTGCCGGACGCCTCGGCGACGGCCTCGGTCAGGGTCGACTGCATGGCCGCGTACAGGCGGTCGATCTCGTCGTCGCCGAGCTTCCCTGCATTGGCGTACGGGGACATGCGCGCCGCGTGCAGGATCTCGTCGGAGTAGGCGTTGCCGATGCCCGCGATCACGTCCTGATCGCGCAGCAGACCCTTGATCTGCATCCGTCGCCCCTCCAGGAGCCCGGCGAACACCTCGCGCGTGAACGACGGGTCGAGCGGGTCGGGGCCGAGGCGCGCGATGCCGGGCACATCGTGCGGATCGCGCACCACGTACACCGCGAGCGACTTCTTCGTGCCCGCCTCGGTGAGATCGAAACCGCTGCCGTCGTCGAGGGCCAGCCGCAGGGCGATCGGCGACTTGCCCGGCTTGATCAGCGTGGTGGGCAGCGCGTCGTACCAGCGCAGCCAGCCGGCCTTCGCGAGGTGGAAGACGAGGTGCAGATCGGGGCCGCAGGAGAGCACGACGAACTTGCCGTACCGCGCGGCCGCGGTGATCTCGGCGCCCTGAAGCGCGTGGATCGGCGGGTCGTACGTCTTCAGCGCGGAGATCGCGGAGACCGTGGCGTGCGTGATCGTGCGCCCGACGGCCCGTCCCTCCAGGAACGTCGTCAGACCCTGCACCTCGGGCATCTCCGGCATGCGTTCATCCTGTCACCGGCATCCGACATCCGGCTAGGTCTTGGTGCGTCGGCGACCCGCGTCGGTGACCCGCGTCAGAGCACGGGCCACTCGACCGGGGTGCGGTCGTCGGTCGAGAGGAGACCGGCGATCCACCCGTCGTCGCGACCCCGTGGGCCGGTCAGGGCCTGACGCTGCTCGCCCTCGTAGCGGAACCCGAGCGCGCGGGCGGCACGGGCCGAGGGGAGATTGCCCACGACGGCCTGCCAGCGGATGCGGACGAGCCCTCGTTCCGCGAACCCCCAGTCGATCACGGCCTTCGCCGCCTCTGTGACGTAGCCGTGGCCGCGGGCATCGGCGGCGACCCAGAAGCCGAGCTCCGCGGAGTGGCCCGTGTGGTGCGTCTCGATGTTGTGCAGCCCGATCGAGCCGACGAGCACACCGTCGCGGAACATGCTCCATACGTGCTCGCTGCCGTCGTCCCACCACTCGCCGATCAGTCGGATGAAGTCCTCGGCGTCCTTCCGCGTGTACGGGCTCGGCACCGTGGTCCAGCGAGGGATCTCCGGGTCCTGGCACGCCCGCTCGATCGCGTCGGCGTCGTCGGATGTCGGCGGGCGCAAGACGAGTCGCTCGGTGGTCAGCGTGACGGGTTCCATCCCGGAATCCTATTCCGGGGGCGGATCAGGAGAACACGATGGGGGCCATCGCGACCAGGAGGAACAGCAGATACGCCACCTGCGTGAGCAGCGGGAAGACGATGCCGATGCACGACAGTACGATGCCGATCGTGGCCTGACGGCGTCCGCGCCGCTGCACGACCGCCACGATCCCCACCACGAGGCCGGAGATGCCGAGCAGGGTCGACACCCCGTGGAAGAGCTCGCCGTTGCCGAGGGAGAAGACGTTGCTCATGGACGAGAAGAAGAGCACGCAGTAGACCACCGCCAGCACGATGGAGGCGATGCCCAGTCCGAGCGCCGTGATGCCGAGACCCGGTGCACCGACGGGGCGGGGAGGGCGGATCGGAGCGGCACCGTACTGCGGCTGGGGCGCACCATACTGCGGCTGGGGTGCGCCGTACTGCGGCTGGGGTGCGCCGTACTGCGGCTGGGGTGCGCTGTACGGCTGCTGTGGTGCGCTGTACTGCGGCTGGGGCGTGCCGTACGGCTGCTGTGGTGCGCTGTACTGCGGCTGGGTCGTGTCGTACTGCGGCGGGGCGATGGGCGGCACCTGCGGCGGGGCGGTGACGGGTGGGATCTGCGGTGCCTCCGCCTGCTGCGGCCACGGCTGCGCGTCGTCGGCTCGTGCAGGGATGCCGTCTGCTCCGTTCGTCATGCCCACAGGCTAGCGTCCCTCCCGGCCCGATGTCGGAGGCCCCGACTAGGCTTGTCCGGTGACTGTTCCGGGGATTCTGCGCGCCTTGGAAGAGGCGTCTCTTTTTCGTGACGCCCTCAGTTGGGCGCACACCGACGCCGATCTCGGCCTCGTCGACGGGCTCGACGCCCCGGCGCTCGCCGGGCTCCTGGCGAAGCGCGCGGCGAGCGGCCACCCCGCGGCGCTCCTCGCGGTCGTCCCCACCGGCCGTCGCGCCGAGAGTCTGGCGCAGGCGCTCGGCGCGTACATCCCCGACGCCGACGTGCTCACCTTCCCGGCCTGGGAGACGCTGCCGCACGAGCGCCTGAGCCCGAGCCCCGACACCGTCGGTCAGCGCCTGCAGACCCTCCGCCGCATCGCCGAGTGGTCGGGAGAGCGCCCCCTCGTCGTCGTGGCCTCGGTGCGCGCGGCGCTGCAGCCCATCGCGGGCAACCTCGGCGAGATCCGCCCACTCGAACTCCGCCTCGGCAGCCGAGGCACCGAGCTCGACGACGTCGCAGCGGGGCTCGTCGAGCGGGCGTACACCCGCGTCGACATGGTGTCCCGCCGCGGCGAGTTCGCGGTGCGCGGCGGCATCCTCGACGTCTTCCCCCCGATCTCCGAGCACCCCTACCGGGTGGAGTTCTTCGGCGACGAGATCGACCAGATCCGCGCCTTCTCCGTCGCCGACCAGCGCTCGCTCCCCGGCGACGTCGACCTCGTCGACCTCCCGCCCAGCCGCGAGCTGCTGCTCACGCAGGATGTGCGTGACAACGCCCGCGCCCTGAAAGACGCGTTCCCCGCCATCGCCGGCATGCTCGAGAAGATGGCAGAGGGCATCCCCGTCGAGGGCATGGAGTCGCTGCTGCCCGCCGTCGCCGGACCGCTCAAGTCGCTCGTCGAGTACCTCCCGGAGGGCGCGGCCACCGCCGTCGTCGACCCTGAACGCTCCTCGGCCCGCGCGATCACGCTCGGCGAGACCAACCGCGAGTTCCTCGACGCCGCATGGAGCGCAGCCACGTCGGGAGCCTCCGCTCCCATCGACCTCGGCGCCGGCGACTTCCTCACCATCGCGCAGTTGCGCGATGTCGTGCGCGACCGCGGCGGCGTCTGGTGGCGCCTCAGCCCGTTCGCGATGGGCGGGGCGGATGCCGAGACCATCGACTCGTCGGTGATCCCGTCGTTCCACGGCAACGTCGACGGCGCGATCTCCTTCGTCGACGGACGGGTCGCCGAAGGCTGGCGGGTGGTAGTGATCGCGGCCGGCGCCGGTCTCGTCGACCGTGCGCGCGACGTGCTGTCGGACCGCGGGGTCGCCGCCCGCATCGTCGAACGCCTGACCGACGCCCCCGAACCCGGGGTCGCCACCCTCGTCACGGGCTCGGTCGAGTCCGGATTCCAGGTGCCGGAGGCCAAGCTCGCCGTCCTCACCGACAACGAGTTCTACGGGCGCACCATCGGCGGCGACCAGCGTGTGGTCAAGAAGCTCGCGTCACGGCGCAAGAACGTCGTCGACCCGCTGCAGCTCAAGCCAGGGGACTTCGTCGTGCACGCCACACACGGCATCGGCCGCTTCGTGGAGATGACGCAGCGCGAGGTGTCGACGGGCGGGCGCAACGCCACCAAGTCCGTGCGCGACTACCTCGTGCTGGAGTACGCGCCGTCCAAGCGCGGCTACCCGGGCGACAAGCTCTTCGTGCCCACCGACCAGCTCGATCTGCTCTCGAAGTACGTCGGCGGCGAGGCGCCGACCCTGTCGAAGATGGGAGGCAGCGACTGGGCTCAGGCCAAGGGCAAGGCCCGAAAGGCCGTGCGCGACATCGCCGTCGAGCTCGTCAAGCTGTACTCCGCGCGGATGAGCGCCAAGGGACACGCCTTCGGTCCCGACACCCCGTGGCAGCGCGAGCTGGAGGAGGCGTTCCCGTTCGCCGAGACCCACGACCAGCTGCAGACGATCGACGAGATCAAGGCCGACATGGAGCGCCCGATCCCCATGGACCGCCTGCTCTCCGGCGACGTCGGATTCGGCAAGACCGAGGTCGCGGTGCGCGCCGCGTTCAAGGCGATCCAGGACGGCAAGCAGGTCGCGATGCTGGTGCCGACGACGCTGCTGGTCAAGCAGCATCTGGAAACCTTCACCGAGCGCTTCGCCGGGTTCCCCGTGAAGGTGCGGCCGCTGTCGCGCTTCCAGACCGACAAGGAGGCCAGGCTCACGCTGGCCGGTCTCCTCGACGGCACCGTCGACATGGTCATCGGCACCCACCGCATCCTCACCGATCAGGTGATGTTCAAGGATCTCGGGCTGATGATCATCGACGAGGAGCAGCGCTTCGGCGTCGAGCACAAGGACGCCCTCAAGAAGATGAAGACCAACGTCGACATCCTCGCCATGAGCGCCACCCCGATCCCGCGCACGCTGGAGATGGCCGTGACCGGCATCCGCGAGATGTCGACCCTCGCGACGCCGCCGGAGGACCGGCATCCGATCCTCTCCTTCGTCGGACCGCGCAGCGACAAGCAGATCGCCGCCGCGATCCGCCGCGAGATCCTGCGCGAAGGCCAGGTGTTCTTCGTGCACAACCGCGTGCAGTCGATCCAGCGCGTGGCCGCCGAGCTCGCCGAGCTCGTGCCTGAGGCGCGCATCGCCGTGGCGCACGGGCAGATGGGCGAGCACCAGCTGGAGCAGGTCGTCGACGACTTCTGGGAGCGCAAGTTCGACGTGCTCGTCTCGACCACCATCATCGAGACCGGTCTCGACATCTCCAACGCCAACACGATCATCATCGACCGCGCCGACAAGTACGGGCTCAGCCAGCTGCACCAGCTTCGCGGACGCGTGGGCCGTGGCCGCGAACGCGCATACGCATACTTCCTCTACGACGACGTCAAGCCGCTCAGCGAGACGGCAGCCGACCGGCTGCAGACCATCGCCGTAAACAACGACCTCGGCTCGGGCATGCAGGTCGCGCTGAAGGATCTCGAACTCCGCGGTGCGGGCAACATGCTCGGAGCAGAGCAGGCCGGTCACATCGCGGGTGTCGGCTTCGACCTCTACCTGCGCATGATCGGCGAGGCGGTGGCCACGTTCCGGGGCGAGGAGGTCGAGACCGGTCAGGAGCTGCGCTTGGAGCTGCCGCTCGACGCCCGCATCCCCGAGGACTACATCGACAGCGAGCGGCTGCGTCTGGAGGCGTATCAGAAGCTCTCCGCGGCATCCGCGGCGACGGCGAAGGACGAGGCGATCGACCTCGTGATCGAGGAGCTCACCGACCGCTACGGCGCACCCCCCGAGGAGGTGGAGGGTCTCATCGCCATCGCGCGCCTGCGTCGCCGCGCGGCGCGGGTCGGACTCACCGATGTCGTGGCGATGGGCTCCAACCTGCGGATCGCTCCGGCACGCCTGGAGGACTCGATCAAGGTGCGGATGCAGCGGCTCTACCCCAAGGCGAAGCTCGTCGGCGGGGGAGAGGCGCTCGTCGTGCCCATGCCCACGGTCGCCGCCGCGGTGGGCGTCGGCCTGGAGCCGTTGCCCGGTCGCGAGCTGCTCGAGTGGGTCGGTCAGCTTTTCACGGCGCTCTTCCCAGAGCCGGTGAAGGCGGAGTAGCGACCTGGAACCGTGCAGGAGGTAGCGACCGAGAGGCGTGACGTCAACCGGGTGTACGTAGGTCAGTCGGCGGCGGAGGCTATCGGCATGTGGACGCTGCTGATCATCCTGTTGATCCTCTGGGCCGGAGTCTCCGTGCTCGGGTTCGTCGTCAAGGGCCTGTTCTGGCTGGCGATCGTCGGGATCGTCCTGTTCGTCGGAACGGTCATCTTCGGGATGCTGCGGCGCGGGAGCTCGACGAGGGAGTGACTCCGCACGATTTCGGATCGCGACGCTGTGCTCGCCTCGCCGATCCGAAGCTGTGCTCGTGGGGCCGAGCCACCGGGGGCTAGTCTGGCCGCATGTTGTACGAGCACCTCGGGGCTCGGCCCCGGATCCATGACACCGCCGTCATCGCTCCGACCGCCGTCGTCTCCGGCGACGTCGAGATCGGTCCGAACTGCCAGGTGCTGCACGGCGCCGTGATCACCGCGGAGGGCGGCCCGATCACGCTCGGCGAGCACGTGATCGTGATGGAGAACGCGTTGATCCGCGCCACGGCCGCCAATGCCGTGCACATCGGTGCGCACACGCTCATCGGCACGCTCGCGAGCATCGCCGGTGCGACCGTCGGCGAAGAGGTGTTCTTCGCCTCCGGAGCTCGCATCTTCAACGGCGCACTCGTCGGCGATCGCTGCGAGGTGCGCGTCAACGCCATCGTGCACCGTCGCGCCGTGCTGCCGGAGGGCACTGTCGTGCCGATCGGCTGGGTCGCGGTGGGAGATCCCGTGCAGCTGCTCTCGCCCGACCGCGAAGCGGAGATCGCCGCCGCGCAGCCCGAACTCGACTTCCCCGGCCACGTGTTCGGCGTCGACCGCGACACCCCCGACCTCATGGTGCAGCTCACCGAGCGCTACGGCAGCTCGCTGGCCCGTCACGCCGACGACCGCGAGATCGTCGACGGTGAGTGAGGGTGCAGGGCTCGTCCGCCCCGCGGTGACGGAGGCGGATGCTGCGCAGATCGCGCGCGAGCGCTACGGGATCGTCGCGACGGCCGTCGAGCTGGGCAGCAATCAGGACCGCAACTTCGTGCTCACCGAGCCGGACGGCTCCCGCAGCGTGCTGCGCATCGACAACCCCGTGTTCGGCGACGACGCCAGAGACGCCCAGCACGCGGCCCTCGACGCCTACCGGGCCGCCGGAGTCTCCGTGCCCGCCGTGCTCCGCGGGATCGACGGCGAGCTCACCCAGCGGTGGCGAGGCTTCGCCGCTCGCCGCAGCGAGTTCGCCGCCGGTGAGCCGCTGGTCGACGCCGGCTACCTCGCCCCCGTCGTGCTCGAGGAGTTCGGCGCGCTCGCCGCGGCATCCGTCACGGCCCTCGCCGACCTCGAGCATCCGGGACTCGACCGCCCGCACATGTGGGACATGCGGGTCGCCCACGAGCAGACGCTGCTGCTCGCGCCGTCGATCACCGACCAGCCGCTGCGTTCCCGCGTCACGGCAGCGGCCGACGCCGCCCGCGACCTGCTGCAGGAGGTCGCCGCCGACCTCCCCGTGCAGCCGATCCACGGCGACCTCACCGACGACAACGTCACCGGCCTCCGCGGAGACGACGCGCGCCTGCATCCGCACACCGTGCTCGACCTCGGCGATCTCGCCCTCGGCTGGCGCGTCGCCGAGCTGGCGGTCTGCGCGTCGTCGATGCTGCACCACGAACCGGCGCGGCCGCTGCGGGTGCTCGACACGATCGCGGCGTTCCACGATCGTGCGCCCCTGAGCCCGGCGGAGGCGCACGCCGTGTGGCCGCTCGTCGTGCTGCGGGCGGCGCTGCTCGTCGCGAGCGGATGGCACCAGCTGCAGATCGACGGCGACAACGAGTACGCGAGCGAGCGCATCGCAGGGGAGCAGGCGATCTTCGACGCCGCCACGGCGGTGCCGCTCGTCGAGGCGGTGGAACTCGTGCGGGACCGAGTGGGCCTCGCCGCCGCGTCGTTCACGAGCGACGCGGACGCCGACGCGGAGCCGCTGTCGGCTCTCCTTCCCGGCGTCGGTCGCGTCGCCGTGCTCGACCCCGGAGTCGAGTCCGCCGAACTCTCCGACGGACGGTGGATGACGGAGGACGCCGATCGCGCCCTCGCCGCCGATGCCTTCGCGGCCGGAGCGGATGCCGCGGTGCTGCCCTACGGGGTGTACCGGCTGACCCACACGGCCACGGACTCGGCGGATGCCGCGCGCACCTGGCCGACCGAGACTGAGGTGCACGTCGCCCCCGGCGCCTCCTCGACGGTCACCGCACCGTGCGCGGGAGTCGTCCACGTGACGGCCGGCGGGGTGCGCATCGTTCGCGACGACGGGTGGGTGGTCGGCATCCGCGGGATCGTTCCGGACGCGACCTCGCCGGCGGACGGACAGCGGCGGGTGTCACCCGGCGACCGCATCGGCGAGCTCGCCGCCGCCGTCACCCCGCGCACGCTCGTGATCGGGGTGCACCGCGCGGACGCCGAGGCGGCGGTCGGCGCGGATGCCGGCACGTCGGGATCGCCGATGCAGGGGGCGATGCTCGTCGCCCCCGACCGCGTCGGGGCCTGGCGGCGTCTCAGCGCCGATCCGGCACCCCTGCTGGGACTCCCGTCGCTCGCGCAGCACGACGAGGCCGCGCAGGAGCGGCGTCGGCGCGAGGCGCTGTTCGCCGGTGCGCAGGAGCGGTACTACGAGCACCCGCCGCAGATCGAGCGCGGCTGGCGGCATCACCTGGTCGATACGACGGGACGCGCGTACATCGACATGGTGAACAACGTCGCCGGCCTCGGCCACAGCCACCCGAGGGTCGCCGAGGCGGCGAGCAGGCAGCTGCGCACCCTGGGCACGAACTCGCGGTTCCTGTTCCGCGAGCTCGCCGAGTACAGCGAGCGGCTCCTGGCGCTGATGCCGCAGGGGAGCGGCCTCGACACCGTGCTGCTGGTGAACAGCGGCTCGGAGGCGGTCGACCTCGCCATCCGGCTCGCACAGGCGGCGACATCGCGGCGCACGGTCATCGCCCTGCGCGAGGCGTACCACGGGTGGACGATGGCGAGCGACGCCGTCACCACGAGCGCCTACGACAACCCCGACGCGCTCGGCAGCCGTCCCGACTGGGTGCACGTCGCCGACGTACCCAACCGCTACCGCGGCACCTACCGCGGCGACGACACCGCCGGCCGCTACCTCGCCGACCTCGGAGCCGACATCGACGGGCTGATCGCGGACGGCCGTCCTCCCGCGGCGTTCCTGTGCGAGTCGATCCTCGGCAACGCCGGGGGAGTGCTGCTGCCAGACGGATACCTGGCGGGTGCGTACGACCTGGTGCGGGCAGCGGGAGGGCTGTGCATCGCCGACGAGGTGCAGGTGGGGTTCGGTCGCACCGGGTCGGCCTTCTGGGGCTTCGAGCGCTCCGGCGTCGTGCCGGACATCGTGACGATCGCGAAGCCGATGGGCAACGGGTTCCCGATCGGCGGCGTGATCACCACGAGGGCGATCGCCGACGCCCTGTCCACGCAGGGGCAGTTCTTCTCCTCGGCCGGCGGCAGCACGCTCAGCTGTCGGGTGGGGATCGCCGTGCTCGACGCCATGGTCGAGGACGACCTGCAGCACAACGCCCTCGTCGTGGGTGCCAGGCTGGCCGGCGCGCTGCGCGGGCTCGCCGGCCGGCATCCGCTCGTCGGCCCCGTGCACGGGGAGGGGCTCTATCTCGGCGTGGAGCTGGTACGCGATCGGGAGAGCATGGAGCCTGCCGCCGCCGAGGCCGCGGCGATCTGCGAGCGGATGCGGGAGCTGGGGGTGATCGTGCTGACGACGTCGGAGCGGTCGAACGTGCTCAAGATCAAGCCGCCGCTGTGCCTCACCGACGCGAGCGCCGACCACGTCGTCACGATGCTGGACAGGGTGCTCACCGAAGGCTGGTGATCCTCCGGCTTCGAAAACAGAACAGTTTCTGAACTGGACATACGCATTTCGTAGGAAAAAACTTCTCGCCCTATCGAATCCCGACCGACATAATGAAGTTCATCGTCGGGCACCGGAAAGTCCGACGCGCATGTTCTCGAAGGAGCGAACATATGGCGACGAAGACCAAGCCGCTGGCACAGGGTGGGGGGACCCTCAAGCGGAACCTGGGGTTGTGGGCGATCGTCGGACTGGGGCTCGGCTATATGACGCCGACCGTCGTCTTCGACACGTTCGGCATGGTGGCCCGTGACACAGCGAACGTGGTGCCGATGGCGTACCTCGTGGCCCTCGTGGTCATGGTGTTCACCGCGATCAGCTACGGCAAGATCGCCGCGGCAATCCCCAGCGCCGGATCGGCGTACACGTACGTGCGCGAGTCGATCCACCCGAACCTCGGCTTCATGGTCGGCTGGACCTCGCTGATCGACTACGTCCTGCTGCCGATGGTGAACTGCCTGATCATCCGCAGCTACCTCGAGGCGCTGTTCCCCGACATCCCCGGCTGGATCTGGGTGGTCATCTACTGCATCCTCGTCACGTCGATCATCTACATCACGATGCGCGGCACCTCGAACGCGAACATGATCCTCCTCGTCTTCTCGATCGTCGTGATGGTCGTCTTCGTCGCGATGGTGATCGCCCAGCTCGCCCGAGGCGAGGGCGCGGCCACGCTCGCCTCCGCGATGCCGTTCGTGCACGACGGCGTGACCATGGGCGCCGTGCTCATGGGGGCGACCATCGTCTGCTTCTCGTTCATCGGGTTCGACGCCGTCACGATGTACGCGGAGGAGGCGAAGGACCCCAAGATCATGCCGCGGGCGATCCTCCTCACCGTGCTCCTCGGCGGCGCGATCTTCCTTGTCGCGGCGTACTTCACGCAGCTGCGCTTCCCCGACTACAACGAGTTCGCGCCCGGCGGGGACCAGCAGTTCATCGAGGACTCCACGCTTCCGATCATCGGCAACATCGTCGGCGGCAACGTGCTCATGGCGGTGCTGACCGCCGCCGGGTTCTGCGCCACGCTCGCGTCGGGTCTCGCCTCGCACGCCTCGGTCTCGCGCATGCTGCTGGTGATGGGCCGCAACAACGTGCTCCCGCAGAAGGTCTTCGGCTACATCAACCCGCGCACGCACACGCCCACGTTCAACATCGTGCTCGTCGGGGCGATCTGCCTCCTCGCCATCCCGTTCAGCCTGGAGCTGATCGCCGCGTGGATCAACTTCGGTGCGCTGATCGCGTTCACCTTCGTGAACGTGTCGGTGATCGCGTGGTTCGCCATCCGTAAGGGCCTGCGCAAGACGCCAGGGCAGATCTTCTCGTACATCGTGATGCCGGCGATCGGCATGGTGCTCACTGGCCTGCTCTGGGCCAACCTGCACGAGGACGCCCTGCGCGGTGGCCTCGTCTGGACGGTGCTCGGCCTGATCTACCTGGCGGTGATCACGAAGGGCTTCCGCAAGAAGGTGGTCGCCTTCGACGAGAACCAGGCGGTCACCGGCTACAACAAGGTGGTGAAGGTGCCGGTCGAGGAGCTCTGACCCGCCCGCCTCCACGACGAAGGCCGCCCCTCTCAGTCGAGGGGCGGCCTTCGTCGTGGAGCGGATGCGATCAGATGACACCCTGTGCGAGCATCGCGTCGGCGACGCGCTCGAAGCCGGCGATGTTGGCTCCGGCGACGTAGTCACCGGGGGTGCCGTAGCGCTCGGCGGCCTCGAACGAGGCGCTGTGGATGTCGGCCATGATGTCGCGCAGCTTCTGCTCGCTGTTCGCGAAGTCCCAGCGCTGGCGCGCGGCGTTCTGGCTCATCTCCAGGGCGGAGGTCGCCACGCCGCCGGCGTTCGCGGCCTTGCCCGGTGCGAAGAGCACGCCGGCGTTCTGGAACGCTTCGACGGCCTCGGGGGTGCTCGGCATGTTCGCACCCTCGGCGACGGCGCGCACGCCGTTGGCGATGAGGGCGCGGGCGGACGCCCCGTCGAGCTCGTTCTGGGTGGCGGAGGGCACGGCGATGTCGACCGGGGTCTCCCAGACGTTGCCGCCCTCGACGAAGCGTGCGCCAGGACGGCGGTTGGCGTACTCGACGATGCGACCGCGCTCGACCTCCTTGATCTGGCGCAGCAGAGCGAGGTCGATGCCGGCGTCGTCGACGACGTAGCCGGAGGAGTCGGATGCCGTGACGGCCTTGGCGCCGAGCTGCGTGGCCTTCTCGATCGCGTAGATCGCGACGTTGCCGGAGCCCGACACCGCGACGCGCTTGCCCTCGAGGCTCTCGCCGTGCACCGCGAGCATCTCCTGCACGAAGAAGACCGCGCCGTAGCCGGTGGCCTCGGTGCGCACCTGCGCGCCGCCCCAGCCGATGCCCTTGCCGGTGAGGATGCCGGATTCGTGGCGGTTGGTGATCTTGCGGTACATGCCGAACAGGTAGCCGATCTCGCGGCCGCCCACGCCGATGTCGCCGGCGGGGACGTCGGTGTGCTCGCCGATGTGGCGGGACAGCTCGCCCATGAACGACTGGCAGAAGCGCATGACCTCGGCCTCGCTCTTGCCGTGCGGGTCGAAGTTCGAGCCGCCCTTGCCGCCGCCGATGCCCTGACCGGTGAGGGCGTTCTTGAAGATCTGCTCGAAGCCGAGGAACTTGATGATCGAGATGTTCACCGACGGGTGGAAGCGGAGTCCGCCCTTGTACGGGCCGAGAGCCGAGTTGTACTGCACGCGGTAGCCGCGGTTGACCTGCAGACGTCCGGCGTCATCGATCCACGGTACGCGGAAGATGATCTGGCGCTCGGGCTCGACGAGACGCTCCAGTACGCCGTTGTCGACGTACTCCGGTCGACGGTCGAGCACTGGGCCGATCGAGTGCAGCACCTCGTGCACGGCCTGGTGGAACTCCGGCTCGTTCGGGTTGAGCGAGCGGACCTTGTCGAAGATCGGCTGTGCGATGTCGCTGAGGGGATGGAAGTCGGCGGTGGTGTCGGTCACGCGTGTGCTTTCTGAAGGGGGATGGGTGCAAGCGATCGTGTCGCGTGATGCGTCGCCGGATCAGGCAGAGTTTTCACTTTAGCGCTCTCGGATCGGTGCGCCCGCCGGGCGGGCGCGCCGTGACGTCATCCGGTGTTCTGCAGTCCGGCGGCGACTCCGCTGACCGAGAGCAGGAGCAGACGCTGCTGCTCCGCGTCGGCGCCGGAGCCGGCCGGCTGCTCGGAGGCGGGCGCGCGGAGGGCGCGCAGCGCACGCAGCTGGAGCAGCGAGAGAGCGTCGACGTACGGGCTGCGCAGCTGCACGGCACGCTGCAGCACCGGCTTGTTCTCGAGCAGTCCCTCACCGCCGGTCAGACGGATGACCCACTGCCTCGTGAGGGTCATCTCGTCGAGCACGAGCGCGGCGAGGTCGTCGCGGTCGCCGAGGGCGAGGTACTGGCGGGCGATGCGCTCGTCGGTCTTGGCGAGGCTCATCGCGACGTTGTCGACCATGGTGCGCAGCAGCGGCCACTCACGGTAGGCCTCGGTGAGCAGCGCCTCGTCGCCGACGGCGTCGAGCGCGGTGCCGAGGCCGAACCAGCCGGCGAGGTTGATGCGCGCCTGGGTCCACGCGAACACCCACGGGATGGCGCGGAGGTCTTCGAGCGACTCGACCGACAGCCCGCGTCGGGCCGGACGCGAGCCCAGAGCGAGCAGTCCGATCTCCTCCATGGGCGTCACGGTGGCGAACCAGGGCGCGAAGCCCTCCGCCTTGACGAGCGAGAAGAAGCGCTCGCGCGACGAGGCGTCCATGATGCGCGCCACGTCGGCGTAGCGTGCGGCGGCACCGCTCGTGCGTGCCTCGACAGTGGGGGAGGAGGCGAGCAGCGTGGCCGCGGCGACCTGGTCGATGTGGCGCATCGCGATGGCGGGCTCACCGTAGCGCGCGAAGATGACCTCGCCCTGCTCGGTGAGCTTGAACCGTCCGTCGACGGAGTGCGGCGGCTGGGCGAGGATCGCCGAGTTGGCGGGGCCGCCGCCACGGCCGAGCGCACCGCCGCGGCCGTGGAAGAGCGTGAGCTCGATGCCGGACTCCTGCGCCCAGCGGGCGATCTTCTCCTGCGCCTCGTAGAGGGCGAGGTTCGCGGCGACGGGTCCGACGTCCTTCGACGAGTCGGAGTAGCCGAGCATGACCTCGAGCCGGTTGCCGGTGGCGGCGAGCCGCGAGCGGAACTCCGGGTAGGTGACGGCCTCGGCGAGGATGCCGGGGGCCGCCTGGAGGTCGGCGAAGGTCTCGAACAGCGGCACCACGTCGAGCACCGGTGCGTGCGCGCCCAGGGCGTGCGCGGCGAGACGGTGCACGGCGGCGAGATCGGATGCCGACTGCGTGAACGACACGACGTACCGCCCTGCGGCGCGGAGCCCGCGGTCGCGCTGGATGTCGGCGATCGCGCGGAACACCTCCAGCACCTCCTCGGTCTGCGCACTGACCGGCTCGCCGGACTCGAGCTCGGCGAGCGCCTTCGCGTGCACCTGGGAGTGCTGTCGCACCTCGAGCTCGGTGAGGTGGAAGCCGTAGGTCTCCACCTGCCAGATGAGGTGCTGCACGCCGCCGAACGCGTGGCGTCGCGCTCCGGCGTCGGCGAGCGACGACTGCACGGCGCGGAGGTCGGCCAGCAGCTCCTCCGGTGCGCCGTAGCGGCGCTCGTCGCCGCGGCGGGTGGCGGCGACCCGGCGGGCGAGCGCGAGCACGACGCGTCGGTGCGGCTCGTCGGGGGAGCGGGTGGCGAGCTCGGCGGCGGCGTGCGGCTCGGCGGCCACGAACGACTCCCACAGCGCGATGACGTCGGCGCTCGGCGGGGTGCCCTCCGCATCGAGCGTGAGCGTGCGGCCGATGCGGTCGAGGGCGCGCTCGAGGCCGCGCAGCACGTGCTCCGACGCGATCTGCGACGCCTCGCGGGTGACGGATGCCGTGACGAACGGGTTGCCGTCGCGGTCGCCGCCGACCCAGGAGCCGATGCGCACGAAGGCGGGGACGACGGGGGCGCTGGCGCCGGAGTCGTCACCGCGCAGGGCGTCGTCGATGCGGCGGTACACGTGCGGCACCGTCGTGAACAGCGTCTCGTCGAACACGCCCATCACCGTGCGCACCTCGTCGGTGGGGGTGGGCTTCTGGGCGCGCAGCGGGGCCGTGCGCCACAGGGTGTCGATCTCCTCGAGCATGCGGCGGCGGGCCCGACGCTGCTCTGAACCCCCCTCGCTGGCCTCGTCGTGCTGGGTGAGCAGCTCGGACAGGCGGCGGATGCTGCCGGAGACGGCGCGGCGGCGGGCCTCGGTGGGGTGAGCGGTGAAGACGGGGTGGAAGCGCAGCCCCTCCAAGCGGCGGCGCGCCTCGTCGTCGCCGACCTCGGTGCGCAGTCGCGCGTAGGCGGTCGCGACAGTGTCTGCGGCATCCTCGCGGCCGGGCTGGCCAGCCCTCTCGCGCAGCACGCGCACGCGCTGGTGCTCCTCGGCGAGGTTCACGAGGTGGAAGTAGCAGGTGAAGGCCCTGGCGACCTCGTCTGCGCGGGCGACCGTGAACGACTCCGCGATCGCGGCGGCGCGCTCGAACGCGTCGGGGGTCTCCTCGTCGTAGGCCTGGATGGTGGCGAGGCGCAGGCGCTCGACGTCGTCGAACAGGCCGTCGCCGCCGGTCTCGCGGAGCACCTGGCCGAGGAGGGCGCCGAGCATCCGGACGTCGGACCTCATGGCCTCGGGGATGCCGCGACCTGCTTCGAAGCGGCCGATCACGCGGATCGCCTCGGTGTTCGTGGGCTCGGGAAAGGACTGTGCGGGGGTCACCCTCCGAGAGTAGCCCGAGCCGGACGGCGTTCCGGAACTCATGACGCGCAGCGACGAGACGCCCCGCGGAGGCCGCGTGATGTCGGCGGCGGCACCTAGCATGGAGGGGATGCGCATCTCGGCGAACCCCCTCCGCGGTCAGCAGTTCCCGGCGGTCCTCCTGCTCCTCGCGGCGGGCCTCGGACTCCTGCTGGCCAACCTCCCCGCGCATGACGCGATCGCCTCGGTGCTGGAGTTCCACATCGCCGTGCCGCTGACCGGCCTCGACCTCTCGATCGCGCACTGGGTGTCCGACGGCCTGCTCGCGGTCTTCTTCCTCGTCGTCGCCATCGAGCTGCGGCACGAGCTCACCCACGGTGAGCTCGACTCCCCGCGCAAGGCCGTGCAGCCGGCGATCGCCGCGGCGGGCGGCGTGCTGGTGCCGATCGCCGTCTACCTGCTGATCGCCGGCGATGCCGGCACCGCCTCCGGCTGGCCGGTGCCGACGGCGACCGACATCGCCTTCGCCCTCGGCGTGCTCGCGATGTTCGGTCGCGGCCTCCCGTCGACCGTGCGCGTGTTCCTGCTCGCCCTCGCCATCCTCGACGACATCATCGGCATCGTCTTCATCGCCGTGCTGTTCGCGCACGACGTGCAGTGGCTGCCATTGATCCTCGCGGCGCTGGCCGTCGCCGTGTTCTGGGCGCTGAGCCGACTGCTGCACGCGAAGGGGCACCCATCGGTCGCCGTCGCCATGGCGGTCGTCGGCGTCGTCGCCTGGGCGCTCGTCGCGGTCTCCGGCATCCACGCCACCATCGCCGGCGTGCTGCTCGGTCTCGTCATGGCGCCCGTGCCGGCCGGTCGGGTCCGCCATGCGCTGGAGCCCGCAGTGAACGGCGGCATCCTCCCGCTGTTCGCATTCGTCGCCGCGTTCGTGGTGATCCCCGCGGTGTCGCCGTCTGCGCTCTCCCCGGCCTTCTGGGGCATCCTCGTCGCGCTCCCCGTCGGCAAGGTCGTCGGCATCTCGCTGTTCGGCTGGCTCGCGATGCGCATCCGGCCGAAGGGCGCGCCTCCTGCGCTCCCGTTCGCCGATCTGCTGGCCGCCGGCGTGCTCGGCGGCATCGGGTTCACGGTCTCGTTGCTGCTCGCGAACCTCGCCTTCGCCGCCGACGCCGGCGTCCGCGACCAGGCCATCCTCGGGGTGCTGCTGGGGTCGCTCGTCGCCCTCCTGCTGTCGGCGGTCGTCGTGTCGCTGCGGGCCGGGTGGTACCGCCGCACGACGGCGGCGGCCTCATGACGGATGCGGCCTCAGGAAAGGTACGACCTCATGACGACCGAGACCTCATGACGACCGAGGGAGTCCCCATGCCGACATCGCCGCAGGATCCGCTGCGCGCCGCCGCCGACACCATGCGCGCCGTGCGCGAGCGCTGCGTGTGGTCGCAGGGCATCACCCATCGCGACCTCGTCCCATACCTCATCGAGGAGTCGCATGAAGTGATCGACGCCGTCGAGAACGGCTCACGCGCCGATCTTCGCGAGGAGCTGGGAGACCTGCTCTGGCAGGTGCTGTTCCACGCCGCCATCGCCGCGCAGGACGCCGACGACCCCTTCGACATCGACGACGTCGCCGAGACGCTGACCGAGAAGATGGTGCGTCGGCACCCGCACGTCTTCGGCGACGCCGTCGCTACGACGCCCGAAGAGGTGCTCGTGCACTGGAACGCGGCGAAGGCGGCCGAGAAGCGCGAGCGCACGAGCGTGCTCGACGGCGTTCCCCGCGGGATGCCATCGCTCGCCCTCGCACAGAAGCTGCTCGGGCGGGCGGGCGGCGTGGGCGTCGCGGCATCCGTCCCCTCAGGCCCGCCCGCGTCGGAGGCCGAGCTCGGAGACGCGCTGCTCGCACTCGTCGCCGCGGCCAGGGAGAACGGATGGGATGCCGAGCGCGCGCTGCGCGAGCGGCTCCGGATGCTGGAGGCAGACGTACGCGCGGCCGAGGCCGACTGACCCGGAGTGGCTCTGGCCCGAAGAGGCGCTGGCCCGGAGAGGTACCTGGCTCGGAGGTCGCAGGGCGCGCCGGGTGTGCACGAGGTCGGCCGCGTCGACGCATGCCGTGAAGGATGCTCGCGCGACCTGGAAGGATAGGGGCGTGGCTACTGTGAACCCGCCGCGCGGAATGCGCGACATCCTCCCCGCCGACAAGGCCCGCCGCGAGAGCGTGCTGGCCGTGATCCGCGAGCGCTACCGCTCGCACGGGTTCGATGAGATCGAGACCCCGGCGCTCGAGGAGTACTCCCGCCTGCATGCCGGCATCGGCGGCGACAACGAGAAGCTCGCCTACAACGTGCTGCGTCGCGGACTCGACGCGGAAGCCGTGCGGGAGGCCGCCGCCGACCCCGCCGCGCTCGCCGACCTCGGCCTGCGCTACGACCTCACCGTGCCCCTCGCGCGCTTCTACGCCAGCAACCGCGGTCAGCTGCCCGGTGTGTTCCGGTCGATCCAGATCGGTCCGGTCTGGCGCGCGGAGCGTCCGCAGAAGGGTCGGTACCGCCAGTTCGTGCAGTGCGACATCGACATCATGGGCGACGACTCCTCGCGAGCCGAGGCCGAGCTCATGGTCGCCTCCCTCGACGCGCTCGACGCGCTCGGCCTGGAGGGTTCGACCGTGCGCGTGAACGACCGCCGCGTGCTCGACTGGATGCTGGGGTCGTTCGGCTTCGCCCTCGACGAGCGCCCCGGCGTGCTCATCACGATCGACAAACTCGACAAGATCGGTCCGGACGGCGTCGCCGCCGAACTGCGCGAGCGCGGTGCGACCGCGGGCGCCGTCGACGCGTTCGAGGCGTTCCTGCGTCGCCCGCAGACGATGGAGTACAACCCGTTCGGCGAGCGGCAGATCCGCAAGGCGCTGCCAGACGACGCGCCGGACGACATCGTCGCGCACCTCGTCGGCATCGGCGACGCGGTGGCGGCCGGCACGGGCCGCGACGACGTGCCCCTCGTGTTCGATCCGTTCCTCGTGCGGGGGATGGGCTACTACACGGGAACGATCTTCGAGCTCGCACACCCCTCCGTCGACTACTCGCTCGGCGGGGGAGGACGCTACGACGGCATGATCGGACGCTTCCTCGGTCAGCAGGTGCCGGCGGTGGGCTTCTCGCTCGGCTTCGAGCGGCTCGTCGACCTCGTCACGGCGCAGACGGATGCCGCGTCCCAGGCCGTCGTGCTCATCCACGACGCCGACGTGCCGGTGGCCGAGCTCGTCGCGCACAAGGCCCGCCTCGTGCGAGACGGCGCCCGCGTGCGACTGGAGCGCCGCACCAAGAACCTCAAGGCGCTGCTGGAGCGCTCCGCCGCCGACGGGTACACCTCGTTCGCGACGGTCGCCGCCGGCGCCGAGGATCTGGAGCTCAAGCCGCTGGCCTGACCCCCCGTGCGCGCGGGACCGTGCCGGCGGGTCCCGCGCGCGTTCTGTCGGGAGCGAGCGTCTGGTTCCCGGCGTGTCGTGCCGAAATCGCCCGACGAATGCGAAAACTCCCGACGGAGTGATCGCAAGGTGCGGGGCGACCCCGAGGCGCGGTGCGCGGGGTGACCGTCGGTGCGCGGGGTGACCGCGGGGTGAGGGGCACCCCGGTGCGCGGGGCGACCGGGACGTTCACTCGTCGTTCACGGGGGTGGAGTGTGATCGAGGGGTGAGCCGCACCCGCCTCCTCGTCGCGACCGGCCTCGGTGTCGCGGCATCCGTCGTCGGCATCCGCCTGCTGCTGTCGAGACAGGCGGCGATCGCGCGTCGCCGCATCGGCAAGCCGCTCGGCGAGGATTCCCTCGACGCCGACAGGGTGTGGCGACGCTCTCTCGACGGCCGGCCCGTCGAGCTGCTGCTGCTCGGCGACTCCCTCGCCGCAGGGCTCGGCGCCGAGACGCGCAAGCAGACGCTCGGCGGTCGACTCGCCAAGGCGCTCGCTGGGCGGATGCGGCGGCCGGTGCGGCTGCGGACCGCCGCGGTCGTGGGCTCGGAGTCGCCCGACCTCGATGCGCAGCTCGCAGCGCTGCCCGCGGACTACCGCCCGCACGTCGCCGTGATCGTGATCGGCGGCAACGACGTGGTCGAGCTGTTCCTGCCCTTGGCCACCCGGCTCGAGCTGACCGAAGTGCACGAGGACACCGCCGGCGACGTGTTCATGCG
>JAGIAK010000036.1 GCA_017744855.1 Microbacterium sp. | reverse complement strand
GCGGTGGCATGAGCCACCTCGTGCAGGCCGGCTTCGAGACCCTGACCGAGGCGGGCTACCAGCCGCAGATCGCCTACTTCGAGGTGCTGCACGAGCTCAAGCTCATCGTCGACCTCATGTGGGAGGGCGGCATCGCCAAGCAGCGCTGGTCGATCTCCGACACGGCCGAGTACGGCGACTACGTCTCCGGCCCGCGCATCGTGACCCCCGAGGTCAAGGAGTCGATGAAGGCCGTGCTCGCGGACATCCAGTCGGGCGCCTTCGCGAAGCGCTTCATCGACGACCAGGACAACGGCGGCCAGGAGTTCCTCGCGCTTCGTGCCAAGGAGGAGACGCACCCGATCGAGCAGACCGGCAAGGAGCTGCGCGCCCTCTTCGCGTGGAAGCAGCAGGATGAGGACTACGTCGACGGCAGTGCCGCGCGCTGATCCTCTGCGATTCGGAAGAACGGGCGTCCCTTCGGGGGCGCCCGTTTTTTCGTCACTTCGAGCATCAGACATCCGATGTCTGTGCGAGGATGGGGGTATGCGACAGGAATGGTTCGAGCGGTCCCGGTTCGGCATGTTCGTGCACTTCGGCCTCTACAGCGCCGCCGCGCGGCACGAATGGGTGCAGAACTACGAGCGTCTCACCGACGAGGAGTACCGGCCCTACTTCGACCATTTCGATCCCGACCTGTTCGACGCGGCCGCCCTCGCGCGCACGGCGAAGGAGACCGGCATGGGTTACGTCGTGCTGACGACGAAGCACCACGACGGCTTCTGCCTGTGGGACTCGGCGCTCACGGACTTCACCGCGACCGCGGTGACAGGACGCGATCTCGTGCGCGAGTTCGTCGACGCCCTGCACGCCGAGGGGCTCAAGGTCGGGCTCTACCACTCGCTCATCGACTGGCACCATCCGCACTTCACCGTCGACTGGAATCACCCGCGTCGCGACGACGCCGATGCGCACACGCTCAACGAGGGCCGCGACATGGCGGTCTACCGCGAGTACCTGCACGGTCAGGTGCGCGAGCTCCTCACCGATTACGGCGACATCGACTACCTGTTCTTCGACTTCACCTACCCGGAGACGAAGCAGGGCTGGGCGGGCAAGGGGGTGGACGCCTGGGACTCGGAGGCGCTGCTGGCCCTCTGCCGCGAGCTGCAGCCGGCCATGCTGGTGAACGATCGGTTGGGCATCCCCGCCGACTTCGTCACCCCCGAGCAGTACCAGCCGACGTCGCCGCTCGTCAGGGAGGGGGAGCCGCTGGTCTGGGAGGCCTGCCAGACACTGAACGGATCGTGGGGCTACCACCGTGACAACACCGATCAGAAGTCCTCGACGCTGCTGACGCAGATGCTCGTGGACTCGGTGTCGATGGACGGCAACATGCTGCTCAACGTCGGGCCGGACGGACGCGGGGCCATCGCCGCGCGCGACGCCGCGACGCTGGCCGAGATCGCGGAGTGGATGCGGTTGCACCGCGATGCGGTGGTGGGGGCCGGCCATGCGCCGTTCACGCCGCCGCGCGAGGGCGTGTACACCCTCCGCGGCGACCGGTTGTACCTCAGCCTGTTCTCCTGGCCTCTGGGGTATGTGCACCTGCCCGGTCTCGCAGGACGGGTGTCGTACGCACGGCTGCTGAACGACGGATCCTGGCTGCGCACGAGCGTCTCCGACCCCGACCAGCAGGCCGAGTTGATGACGCCCGCTGGCGAGGCCGAAGGCACGCTCACCGTACATCTCCCCGTGCGGAGGCCGGATGTGCTCATCCCCGTGATCGAGCTCACGCTCACGGGGGAGTAGCCCGCGCTCACGGGGGAGTAGCCCGCGCTCACGCCGCGGCTGTCACGCCCTCCTCCAGAGCCAACCGTGCCGCCCCGTGCAGGATCGCGTCGGCGCCGGTGACGGCGGACTCGATGCGCAGGCGCTGCGTGGCGAGCGGGTGGCAGGCCTCGTAGACCCGGCTGCGCACGGCGGCGATGAAGGGCTCGGACGCGCTCATGCTGCCGGTCAGGAAGACCGCGTGCGGGTTGAAGAAGTTCACGACTCCGGAGAGCGCCTGCCCGAGGTGGGTGCCGGCCGTGCGAACGAGTGACGTCGCGAGCGGGTCGGCGTCTCGCGCGAGGTTCAGCACGTCCTCGGTGGTGCGCACGTCGTCGTTGCCTCGCTCGCGCATCTGCCGCACCAGGCTCGCGCCGCTGGCGACGGTCTCCAGGCACCCGGTGTTGCCGCAGGAGCACGGGATCTCGCCGCTGCCGTCGATGCGCGTGTGCGTGATGTCGCCTGCGGCTCCCGTGGCGCCGCGGTGCACGAGCCCGTCGACGATGATGCCGCTGCCGATGGCCGTGCCGGCCTTCACGGTGATGCTGTGGCTGGAGTGGCCGAACTGCTCGCGGTGCTCGCCGAGCGCGGCGAGGTTGGCGTCGTTGTCCACGACCACGCGGGTCCGGTACCTGGCCGCCATGTGCTCGCCGACCCGGAATCCCGGCCATCCCGGCATCCGTGACGGCTGATCCACCGAACCGGTCTCGATGTCGACGGGGCCGGGGAGGCTCATGCCGATGGCGAGCAGACGCGCGTCGGCGGCGAGCTCGTCGAACACCACGGCGATGCGGTCCATGGTCGCCTGAGGGCCCTCGGCGAGGTCGATCGCGATCGTCCGCGTGTCGAGCAGTGCGCCGCTGAGCGTATGCCGCCCGATCCTGGCGTGTCCGCCGCCGAGGTCGGCGGAGAGCACGATGCCGTCGGCCGCGATCTGCAGCACCCGCGGTCGCCGCCCGCCGTTGGATACCCCGGTTCCCGCCTCCTGGAGGAGGCCGGCGTCGATCAGCGTCTGCACGCGCAGGCCGACGGTCGATGCGGCGATGCCGAGCACCGCGGCCAGTTCGCTCCGGGAGCGGGCCTCGCCGCGCGCGACGAGGTCGAGGATGCGGCGCGTGTTGCTGTCCTCGATGGGGTGTTCTGCGGTGTCGGCCATGGTGATCCTTCGGGGTCTGGCTGGTCGGCGTCTCGGTGTGCGCACGCCCCTGTCCGTGTCCTACGGATTATCAAGGTCGTATAAACATCGGATGTTCGGCTTGCGGCACTGTCTGAAGTATGACAGCGTAACTTCATACGAAATCCTATTAGGTTAATTCGACCCGCGAAATAACCTTCCCGATCCGCAAGGAGTCATTCAATGAAGAAGATGCGTGTGGGTGCCGTCGTCGCCGTGGCCGGTGTCGCCGTCGCCATGACGGGATGTGCGGCCTCCGGTGGCGACGCCGCCTCCGACGACACGATCGTCGTCGACATGTGGGCGGGGTCGGCCGACGACACCAAGGCCCTCGACGCTCAGATCAAGATCGCGCAGGAGCAGAACCCCGATCTCAAGATCGAGCTGCGCACGGCACCCTGGGGCGACTTCTTCACGAAGCTGACCACCAACATGGCGTCGGGCAACATGGCCTGCGTCACCGGTATGAACAGCGGCATGCTGTCGAGCTACACCGACGGCTTCGCCGAGCTCACCGCCGCCGACCTCAAGACCGCCGGCCTGTCGGAGGACGACTTCGCTCCTGGCGCCACCGAGATCCTCAAGAACAAGGGCACGATGTACGGCCTGCCCTTCGACGTCGCGACCATGCTCGTCTACTACAACGCCGACCAGCTCGCCGCCGCCGGCGTCGAGAACCCGGCCGTCGGCTGGACCTTCGACGACTTCGAGAAGACCGCCAAGGCGGCGACCCGCGACGGCAAGTCCGGCTTCGCCGTCGGCATGGGCGACTTCCAGTGGCAGGCACTGCCCATCGCCAAGGCCGGCCAGCAGCCCGTGACCGAAGACGGAACGCTGAAGCTGAACGACAAGAAGTTCGTCGACGCGGCCACCTGGTACGCGGGCCTCGTCACCGACCAGAAGGTCGCTCTGCCCGTCGCCTCGGCATCCGACGGCGGCTGGGGCGAGAACCAGTACTCCAGCGGCAACGCGGCCATGGCCGTCGACGGCACCTGGAACGCGGTCAGCTACCTCAACAACGAGACCGGGTTCACCGCCGGCATGGCGCCGCTTCCCGCCGAGAACGGCGACTCGCTGAGCCTCATCCTCGGCTCCGGCTTCGGCATCTCGAAGACCTGCGCCAACAAGGAAGCCGCACTGAAGGTTCTCGGCTCGCTGCTCAGCACCGACGCGCAGAACTACATCGCCTCCTCGGGCCGCAGCTACCCGGCGCGCGCCGAGAGCCAGCCGCTCTACTTCGAGTCGATCGACGAGAAGTACCGTGCACAGGTCGAAGAGGTGTTCACGGCCGCGTTCGCGAACGTCCAGGGCCAGTACGTCAGCGACAACTGGGCGAAGGTCGGCACGTACGTGCAGCCCCAGCTCGTGAGCGTCTACAACGGCCAGGAGACGATGGCGAACGTCCTCGACTCCGCCCAGACGCAGTTCGGCAAGTAACCAGCATCAGGAAAGACGAGTGATGACCACCAACGTGCGACGTCGGAGGTCTCTCGCCAAGGCAGAGGGCCGTCAGGCGCTGGGGTTCGCAACCCCGGCCCTGGCGGGCCTCGCCGTCTTCACCGTCGTGCCCGTCGTGCTCTCCATCGTGATGAGCTTCTTCGACTGGCCGACGTTCGGCGAGAAGACCTTCATCGGAATCGACAACTACATCCGGCTGTTCACCTCGAGCCCGGACTTCTGGCCGGCGCTGCGGAACACCGCCGTGTTCACGATCCTCTACGTTCCGTTGAATGTGGTGCTCTCGCTCGTGCTCGCGATGGCGCTCGGCCCGCGCATCCGCGGCCGGGGCGCCCTGCGTGTGCTCTTCTTCATCCCGGTGGTGACCCCCATGGTCGCCAACGTGCTGGTGTGGAAGATGCTCCTCCAGCCCCAGGGACTCTTCAACGGCGCCTCGCAGAGCTGGTTCGGCGTCACGCTGCCGAACTTCCTCGCCGACCCGCAGTGGGCGATGATCATGGTCGTCGTGATGAGCGTCTGGCAGGGCGTCGGCTACAACATGCTGATCTTCTCGGCGGCGCTGGAGCAGTTGCCGGACTCGGTCATCGAGGCCGCCCGCATCGACGGCGCCCAGGGCCTGCGCATGCAGCTCAGCATCGTGGTGCCGATGATCTCGCCGTCGATCTTCTTCTCGACGATCATGACGATGATCACCGCCCTGCAGGTGTTCGTGCAGCCACAGCTGCTCACCGGCGGAGGTCCCGGCAACGCCACCCAGCCCCTCGTGCAGTTCATCTACAACCAGGGGTTCAAGTTCCAGGAGCTGGGTCTCGCCGCGGCGGGCGCCTGGATCCTCTTCGCCCTCATCATCGTGATCACGGCCCTGCAGTTCGGGGCGCAGAAGAAGTGGGTGCACTATGAGCACTGACATGTCGACGGCATCCGTGGGTCTCGACGAGGACGACGTCGAGACCGAGCGCACCGGACGCACCCGCGCTCCGCTCACTGGTGCCGAGCGCGTGCGACTGGTCATCGCGCACGTGCTCGTCTACGCCGCGGCCGCGATCTTCGTCTCGCCGCTGGTGTACGCCTTCTTCTCGGCGCTCAAGCCGAACTCCGAGATGTTCACGATGCCTCCGTCGCTGTTCGCGTCCGAGGTGCGCTGGAGCAACTTCCTCGACGTGTTCGCCTACGGTCCGTTCCTCACCTACATCGGCAACTCCTTCTTCGTCGCAATCGCAGGCACGCTCGTCGTGCTCTTCGTCTCCACGACTGCCGGGTACGCCTTCGGCCGCCTGCGCTGGAAGGGCCGGGACGCCGTGTTCGTGCTGTTCCTCGCCACTCTGATGGTGCCCGCCGAGGTCCTCGTCATCCCGATGTTCCAGGTGATGCAGTGGTTCAACTGGGTCGACACCTACCAGGCGCTCATCTTCCCGTTCGCGTTCACCGCGTTCGGCACGTTCCTGATGCGGCAGTTCTTCCGCGGCATCCCGTACGAGCTCGAAGAGGCCGCCCGTGTCGACGGGGCTGGCCCCGTCCGCTCGTTCGCGCAGATCATCCTGCCGCTCGCCAAGTCGGCTGTGGCGGTGCTCGCGGTGTTCACGTTCCTCTCCTTCTGGAACAGCTACCTCTGGCCGCTGATCGTGACCGTCGACTACAACGCGCACGGCACGCTGCCCATCGGCCTCGCCACGTTCTCGGGTCTGACCGGAACGCGCTGGGACCTGCAGATGGCGGCGGCGATCATCTCGATGATCCCCACCACGGTGCTCGTGATCGTGCTGCAGAAGCACCTGGTCAAGGGCATCGCGATGGCAGGACTCGGCGGACGCTGATGACGCACGCGCAGGATCAGGGGACCACTGTGCCCGTTCCGAGGATCGTCGGCATCGACATCGGCGGCACCAAGATCGCCGGACTCGTCGTCGACGACGACGGGACAGTGCTCGCCAGGGGCAGCGTCCCCGCCCCGGCGAGCGTGGGCGGCCACGCGATGGCGGATGCCGCGGCCGAGCTCGTGCGCGACCTCGCTGTACGCGCCGGCGCGACGGTGGCCGCCGTCGGCGTCGGCGCGGCCGGAGTCATCGACAACTCCACGGGCACGGTGATCGCCGCATCGGCGACGTTCTCCGGCTGGGCGGGCTTCCCGCTGGCCGACGAGCTCGGCGTGCGACTGTCCGTGCCCGTACGTGTGGAGAACGACGTGAACGCGTTCCTGCTCGGCGAGGCCGCGCACGCGACGTCGGGCGAGGACGACGTGCTCGGCGTCATGCTCGGAACCGGTGTCGGGGGAGCGGTCATCATCGACGGCGAGCTGCGACACGGTCCGCACGGCGCCGCCGGCGAGATCGGGCACACACCCGGTTACAGCGACCTCGTGTGCACGTGCGGGCAGGTCGGTCACCTGGAGACTCTCGCCTCCGGCACGTCGATCGGGCTCCGGTACGCAGAGCGCACCGGAGCCGCCGCGCTCGGAGCCCGCGAGGTCGCCGATCTCGCTCGCGCCGGCGATGCGGATGCCGTGGCCGTCTTCCACGCCGCCGGCCGTGCGCTCGCCCTCGCGTGCGCCAGCGCCGCGACCCTCCTCGACCTGCCCCGCGCGATCGTCGGCGGGGGAGTCGCCGAGGCGTGGGACCTGCTCACGCCCGCGATCGAGGAGACGCTGCGCACCGACGCCCCGGTGTCGGGGATGCCGCTGCACATCACCCCGGCCGCCCTCGGTGCGGACGCCGTCGCCCTGGGCGCCATCGAGGCCGCACGCCGCGCTCTGGTCTTCGCCGGCGCACACTGAACATGACGACGCAGAACAAGGAGCAGCACGTGTCCGAACGTCCCGAAGCCAGTGAGATCTGGATGGGCGCCCTTCCGCCCGTGTCCGATGGCGGCCTCGCCGCACCCCGCATCGGCATCGGCGGCATCTCCATCGAGTCGAGCACCTTCTCGCCGCACGTCTCCGGTGATGAAGCCTTCACGATCCGCACCGGCTCAGGGCTGTTGGCGTACTACCCGTTCCTCGAGGAGGGGAAGGAGCTCCTCGACGCCGCGACCTGGGTCCCGCTCACGCACGGCCGGTCGCTTCCCGGTGGAGCCGTTGATCCTGAGACGTATCTGCGGATGAAGGAAGCCATCGTCGACGGCATCCGTCGTGAGGGGCCGTTCGACGGTTTCTTCTTCGACATCCACGGCGCGATGAGCGTCGTCGGCATGGATGACGCCGAGGGCGACCTCGCCACAGCCGTGCGCGAGGCCCTCGGACCCGACACCCTCGTGTCGACGTCGATGGATCTGCACGGCAACGTCTCCCCGGTGCTCCGCGACGCCGTCGACCTGCTCACCTGCTACCGGATGGCTCCGCACGAGGACTGGATGAACACCAAGGAGCGTGCCGTCTGGAACCTGCTCGCGCGTCTCCGCGGACCGCACGGCGCCGATCCGCTCGGCCGCCGTCCGTTCACCGCGTGGGTGCCCGTCCCCGTACTGCTCCCCGGTGAGAAGACCAGCACCCGCCTGGAGCCCGCGCGCGGCATCTACGCCGAGCTGCCCGGCATCGAGGCGCTGCCTGGCGTCGTCGACGCGTCCGTGTGGATCGGATACGCATGGGCAGACGAACCGCGCTGCCAGGCGTACGTCGTCGTCACGGGCGACGACCGCGAGGTGATCGCCCGAGAGGCCGAGCGCGTCGCACGCATGTTCTGGGATGCGCGAGAGGACTTCGTCTTCGTCGCCGAGACCGGGAGCCTCGACGAAGCGCTGGAGAAGGCGCTCGCGCCCGAGGCCCGGCATCCGTACCTGATCTCCGACTCCGGCGACAACCCCACGGCGGGTGGAGCGGGCGACGTCACCTGGACGCTCGCTCAGCTGCTCGCCCGGCCCGAGCTCACCGACGGCTCGAGGACCACGCTCGTCGCCTCGATCTTCGACGGCGCGGCGGTCGCCGCGGCCGTCGAGGCGGGAGTGGGAGCAGAGGTGACCCTGTCGGCCGGTGCACGGGTCGACGACGGCCCGCACGGCCCCGTCGACATCACGGGCACCGTGTTCTCGATCACCGACGGCGACCCCGACGCCGGCACGCAGGTCGTCATCGCCGTCGGCGGACTGCACGCGATCATCACGGCGCGACGCAAGCCGTTCCACCACCTCGACGACTTCCGGATGCTCGGCCTCGAGCCGACCACCGCCGACATCGTCGTGGTGAAGATCGGCTACCTGGAGCCCGAGCTGTACGACCTCGCCGCGGACTGGACCCTCGCGCTCACCCCCGGAGGCGTCGACCAGGACCTGCTGCGCCTCGGCCACCATCGCCTGGCCCCCGGCGTGTACCCGTTCGACACCTCGGGCACCCCCGACCTGACCGCCGTCGTCGTGCGACGCGGCGAGGAGGAGAGAAGCGCATGATGAACTTCGAGAAGCGCACCGGCCCCGACTTCGGCGCCGCCGCTCCCGTCTACCCTGCAGCAGAGGTGCCCGAGTGGTACCGCGACGCCAAGCTCGGCTTCTTCGTGCACTGGGGGCTCTACTCCGTACCGGCGTGGGCCGTGCAGCACGGGCCAGGGGTGAACATCCCCACGGAGGATGCGTACGCCTGGCACCAGTACGCGGAGTGGTACGGCAACACCGTGCGCATCGCGGGCAGCCCGACGTGGGAGCGGCACCAGGAGCTCTACGGTCCTGGCACCTCCTACGAGGACCTCGCCGATCTGTGGGACGCCTCGGCCTTCGACGCTGACGCCTTCGTCGGCGAGCTCGTGTCGGCCGGAGCCAAGTACATCGTCCCCACGACGAAGCACCACGAGGGGTTCTGCCTGTGGGGCACCGGCACCACCGGCTTCAACGCGGTGGCCCGCGGTCCGCGCCGCGACCTCATCGCGGAGTTCCACGACGCCACGCGCCGTGCCGGAGCGAAGTTCGGCGTGTACTACTCCGGCGCACTGGACTGGCACGTCAGCGACTTCCCCGCCATCGAGTCGGACACCGACCTCTTCCGGTACCGCCGCAACGACGAGCATTTCTCGCGCTTCGCCGCCGCGCAGCTGGAGGAGCTGGTCGAGCGGTTCTCACCCGACCTGCTGTGGAACGACATCGAGTGGCCGGACGGCGGCAAGGGCGCGGAGGAATACGGCGTGGCCGCGCTGCTGTCACGCTACTTCGGCGCGGTGCCGCACGGCGTCGTGAACGACAGATGGGGCGTGCCGTACCACGGCTTCCTCACGCGCGAGTACACGCACATCGACGAGATCATCCCGAAGCCGTGGGAGTCGACGAGGGGTCTCGGCTATTCGTTCGGCTACAACAGCGCCGAGGACACCAGGCACACGCTCTCCGGCCCCGACCTGATCCGGATGCTCGTCGACGTGGTGTCGAAGAACGGCAACCTGCTGATCAACGTCGGCCCCGACGCTCAGGGGCGCATCCCCGAGCTGCAGCGTCAGACGATGCGGGAGCTGGGGGACTGGCTGCGCGACAACGGATCGGCCGTGTACGGCACGCGTCCGTGGATCCGCTTCGGCGAGGAGACCGGTGCCCCGCGCCGGTACACGACCTCCGCGGCCGGTGTGCACGTGCACGCGCTCGATCCCGGCGTCGGAACGGTCGTGCTACCGAACGAGCTCGCGCAGGGCGAGGCGCGCTGGGCCGACGGCTCGCCGGCAGAGCGGGAGACCGCGGCGGACGGCACGGTGTCCGTGCGCCTCCCCGCCGCGCTGCGCACCGCGCCGGTCGCGAGCCTCACGGTCGCGCCGTGACCGGGCTTCCCGTGCTCGAGATCGCCGTGCAGGACGCTGCAGGGGCGCGGACGGCCTTCGCGGCCGGCGCCGACAGGGTCGAGCTCTGCCAGGCGCTGAGCGCGACAGGCGGCCTGACCCCGTCGGCGGGCACGATCGACGCCGTGCTCGCAGCGGCGGGCGCTCCCGAGCGCCTCGCCGTGCTCGTGCGGCCGCGCACCGGCGGCTTCGTGTACGACGACGAGGAGATCGCGCTCGTGACCGCCGACGTGACGGAGACGGTTCGTCGAGGCGCGGGTGCGGTCGTCGTCGGTGCACTGGACCGCGACGGACGGATCGACCGCCGCGCGCTCGACGCGTGGAAGCGCGCCGCGGGCGCCGCGGAGTTCGTGTTCCACCGCGCGATCGACACCCTCGTCGACCCCGCAGCGGTGATCGACGAGCTGGTGGACTGCGGCGTCGACCGCATCCTGACCAGCGGCGGAGCCGCGCGGAGCATCGACGGCGCCGGCGTCCTCGCCGACCTCGTCGCAGCGGCGTCCGGACGGCTGCAGATCATGGCGGGCGGGGGAGTGCGCGTCGAGGACATCCCCGCACTGCTCTCCAGAGGCGTCGACGCCGTGCACCTGTCAGCCAAGCGCTCATCCGCCGACGCCGCACCGAGCGGGCCTGGAGGTGGCGAGGCGGGATACGACGTCACCGACGGCGCTCTCGTCGGTCGGGCGGTGGCGGCGCTCCACGCCGACCGCTGACGGCTTCCGCTCGGCGCCGACCGCTCTTGGTTAGGGTGGGAGGCATGACGCGACCTCTCGCCCGCATCGGCGCCGTCCTCGTCGGAACACTCGTGTTCGGTCTGTCGATGGTGTTCCCCGCCCTCGCAGCGCAGGCCGTCGAGGGCGACCGCCTCGTGGTCGAGGACACCGCCGGCGTCCTGTACCTCCCGCAGATCGAGTCAGAGCTCGCGAAGGTCGACTTCTACGAGCCGACGACGGTCGTCGTCTACACCTACCGCGGCCAGTACGACGACAACATGAACGAGAAGGTGCTCGCGTACGCCCGCAGCGAGCACCCGGAGTGGATCACCGCCGACGGTCAGAAGTGGGCCGACGGCCTTTTCATCTTCGTGCTCGACCCCGACGGCCGGTCGGTCGGCACCTACTTCGGCGACGACCGCTCGGTGCCCCTCGACGACCAGAACTCGATCCAGGATGCCGCGAAGGAGGACTTCCGCTCGGCGTTCTGGACCGAGGGTGTGATCAGCGGCGTGACGAAGGCCTCCACCCTCATCAACCGCCCCTGGTACAAGTCGCCTGGCTTCATCGGGGCATCGGTCGTCACCGGCGTCGCCGGGGCCGGCACCTGGATCGGGATCGTCGCGGTGCGCAGCAGCCGGCGCGACAGGTTCGCCAGGGAGCTCGCGCGCGGTGACCAGCACCTCACCGCGGTGACGATGGACCTCGACATGACGGAGCTGTCGGCGCGCACCCTGCCGGCGGACTCGTCGTTCGCGCAGCGACTGGAGCAGCGCTTCCACGACTTCAGCGGTCGGTACTACGCCGCCGTCGAGGACCAGCAGCAGCTGCAGGTGATGACGAAGCGTGAACGGTCCCGGTCGGGCGCGCCGGAGAAGGCGAAGGCCTTCGCCGACGAGACCGCCGAGATGGACTTCATCGACGACGCCATCGTCAACGCGGCGGCGCTCTTGACCCGTTCCGCGACATGGGAGAAGGCGTGGGCCGCTCAGGTGGAGCCCGTGCGTGAAGACGTGGCTGCGATCTCCTCGCTGATCGCCGACCCCGCAGCGCGTCCGCTCGCCTCCGCTCAGGCGCTCGAGAGCTTCCGCATCGGCGCGGAGACCGAGATCGAGCGGCTGGGCGCGGGGCTCCGCGAACAGAGCATCACACCGGAGGCGGCGTTGGAAGGGCTCGAGTCGCTGCGCGCCGAGCTGTCGCGTCTGCTCCGCGAGCACTCCCGCGCGCTAATCGAGGTCTATGCGACGTCGAACCGCGAGCGCGAGTCGATGGAGGCGGCGATGGAGCGCGAACGTCGCTCGGTGCCGCCGAGGTCCGGCGTGATCCTCGACACCGTCTACGGCCCTGGTCAGTTCTGGAACCCGATCTCCTTCGGCATCGGCTACTCCGCCGGCGTCGACAAGGTGGAGTCGGCGCGCGCCGCTGCGGCCTCGAGCAGCTCGTTCTCCTCGGGCTCATCCACCGGGTACGGCTCCAGCGGCGGCAGCTTCTCGGGCTCGGGGAGCTCCTCTCACTTCTGAGCGGGGCGGGTGAGCTCCTCGAGCACCTCGACGACGTGGCGGTAGCCGCGGCCGGTGGCCCTCGTCATGCCGATCTCGCAGGTGCGGTTCGCCGACACGTAGGCGTCGAATCCGCCCTCTGCTTCGGCGTCACGCAGCTCTGCGGCCTCCACAGCCGTCGCGGACGCGCTGAGCTCGGGGTGCAGCATGCCGCGATCGCCGGCGAACGCACAGCAGCCCCAGCCGTCCGGCACGTAGACGTCGTCGGCGACCGCTGACGCGAGGGCGGTGAGCGCCCCGGTGGCGCCGAGCGCGGTGGTCGAGCAGGTCGGGTGCACGGCGATGCGGTTGAGCCTCTCCGTCACGGTGAGACGGGGGAGCACCTCGCGAGCGACGTAGGTCGTGGCGTCCTCGATCACGAGGCCGGCGTACTCGGGATGCACGGCCGCGGCCTTCGCGAGCATCACGTGCAGGCCCTCCGTGCACGACGCCGCGTCGCACACCACGGGCAGCTCGCCGTGCCTGCTCGCCTCCCACAGCGAGGCGAGCACGCGGTCGGTCATCCGGTCGTAGCCGGAGAGGTGCCCCTTGGACTTCCACGGGGTGCCGCAGCAGAGGCCGCCGGCGTCGTCGGGGATCACGACCGGGATCCCCGCGCGATCGAGCAGCGTGCGCACGGCGTCGCGGGATCCGACGCCGTGGTCCTCGGCCCCGAACATGGTGCCGATACAGGCTCCGAAGAACACCGCCTGGGCGTCCGCCGGAGCATCGGGTCGCGGCGGGCGGGTGCCGCCGCGGGGGAGCCCTGCGTCGTACAGGGGCATGGTGTCGGCGCCGAGCACGGCGCGGCCGAGCGTCGTGACGCCGGTGACGAGCGGTGCCGGCATCGCGTCGGCGACCGTCAGAGCCACGCCGCCGATGCGTGTCACCGCGCCCCAGCTTCGGGCGGCCGCATCCCACAGGCCGTCCTCCAGCCCCGACGCCTGCTCGGCGCGGAGGCGGCGGACGAGGTCGCCGGTGTTGATGTCGACGGGGCAGGCCACCCCGCACATCCCGTCGACGGCGCACGTCTGCACACCCTCGTAGTCGTAGTCGGCTCTGAGGTCGTCCAGCAGCTCCGCGTCGCCCTGCTCCTCGGCCCACGCCATGTCGCGCCGCAGCACGATCCGCTGGCGCGGGGTGAGCGTGATGCTCTTGCTCGGGCACGTCGGCTCGCAGTAGCCGCACTCGACGCAGCGGTCGACTTCGGACTCGACGGTGGGCACGCGCTTGAGATCGTGCAGGTACGAGTCAGGGTCATCGGAGAGCACGACGCCCGGATTGAGGATGCCGTCGGGATCGATCAGCCGCTTCAGTTCCCACATCAGGTCGGTGAGCTCGTCGCCGTACTGACGGCGGACGAAGGGCGCCATGATGCGTCCTGTGCCGTGCTCGGCCTTCAGGGAGCCGTTCTGGGACAGCACGAGCTCGACGAGATCGTCGGTGAAGCGCCGGTAGCGGGCGATGCTGTCGGGATCGTCGAAACGCTCGTTGAGGAGGAAGTGAACGTTGCCGTCCTTGGCGTGGCCGAAGATCACCGAGCCTTCGTACTCGTGCGCGGCGAACAGCTCGATCAGCCGCTCGCACGTGACGAGCAGGCGGTCGACGGGGACGACGATGTCCTCGAGCAGCGCGGTCGTGCCGGACGGACGTGCCCCGGCGACGGCGGTGTAGAGCCCCTTGCGCACGTGCCACAGGGCTGCGCGTTCCGCGGCGTCTGTCGTGAGAGCCGGGGGGACGGCGAGCGGGAGCGCCGCGACGTGGGTGAGGGCGGCGGCAGAGCCGCTGGCGAGCTCGTCGGCGTCGGAGGCATGCACCTCGACCAGGAGTGCCGCGTGCCGATCCACGTCGATGTCGGCGATCGCCGCCGGCACGTCGCTGAGGCCCTGCGCGACGCGGAGGGAGGCGGCATCCATCAGCTCGATGGTGGCGAGTCCGAGTCTCGTCAGACCGGGGAGCGCCGACATGGCGTCGGACAGCGTCTCGAACACGAGCAGCCCGGTGGCGACGGAGGGGCGGATCTCGACGGTGCGGAACCTCGCCTCGGCGACGAAGGCGAGCGTGCCCTCCGAGCCGATCACGAGGTGCTCCAGGATGCGCACGGGGTCGTCGAAGTCGAGCAGCGCGTTGATGCCGTAACCCATCGTGTTCTTCATGGAGAACTGCTGCCGCACGAAGGCGACGTTCTGCGGAGAGGCAAGGAGGCGTGCGCGCAGCGCGAGCAGGCCGTCGGCGATCTCCGGCTCCGCGGCGCGGAGCCGGTCGTTCGCATCGGGGGCGCCGGTGTCGATGATCGTGCCGCTGGGGAGCACCAGCAGCAGCGACTCGATGGTGCGGTACGAGTTCTCGACGATGCCGCACGCCATGCCGCTGGAGTTGTTCGCCACGACGCCGCCGATCGTGCAGGCGATCTCGCTGGCAGGGTCGGGGCCGAGCTTGCGTCCGTGGCGGGCGAGGCGGGTGTTGACCTGGCGCACCGTGGCCCCTGGCCCGACCCGCACGGCGGCCCCGTCGCGCTCGACGTGGATGTCGCGGAAGCCGCTGCGGGTGTCGACGAGGATGTCGCCGCTGACCCCTTGGCCGGAGAGGCTGGTGCCCCCGGATCGGAAGGTCAGGGTGCGGCCGGCGGCGCGCACGGCGGCGAACGCCCTGGAGACCCCGTCGGCGTCGGCGGGGGAGAGCACGGCATCCGGCACGAGCAGATAGTGCGAGGCGTCGTGCGCGCGAGCGAAGCGGTCGATGGATCGGGCGTGCACCTGCGTCGACGATCCGAGCAGGTCGGTGTCAAGGGGTGCGGCGAGTGCGGGGGCCACGATGCTCCTCGTGTCGGTGCGGATTGTCTGACAAGTGTACCGAACGCTCGCCCTTCGGTATCCTGGGTCCATGGCACACACGGTGGACTCGTCGCTGGGCGTCGTCGGAGTCGTCGACGCCGTCACCGCGCAGCTGCGCAGCCGCATCCTCGACGGGGACATCCCCTCGGGGTCGCCGCTCACCGAGGCCGCTGTCTCACAGTCCTACGGTGTCGCGCGTCCCAGCGCGAAAGCAGCCATCGAGCAGCTCGTCGCAGGCGGCCTGCTCGAGCGCACGGCGCACCGCAGTGCCAGGGTCGTCGGCATCGACCAGGAGACGGTCCGCGACGTCTACCGCACGCGCGCACGCCTGGAGAGCGCGGCGCTGCGCGAGCTCGCGCTGACCGCGACGGTGCCCGCCGCGGCGACAGCCGCGAACGCCGAGATCCTCGCGATGCCGGCGGGACCCGACCCGGCGACCGTCGATCCCGACCTGCGCTTCCACACCGCTCTCATCGACGCGCTGTGCAGCGAGCGCACCGGGCGCATGTACCGCAGCGTGCTCGACGAGGTGCGTCTGTGCATGGCTCAGGTGCAGGGGAGGCGTCTGCTCGACGCCGCCGTGATCGCCGCGCAGCACGCGGACATCCTCGATGCCGTGGCTGCGGGCGACGGGCAGCGCGCGGCCGAGCTCCTCGACGCCCACCTCGCGTCGGCGGAGGAGAGGCTGGTCGAGGCGCTCGGCGCCGACTGACCGGAGATCAGCCGGTTGAGGTCACTCGGACGGCGCGTCGGGGATCTCGATCGGCGCGTCGCCGGGGTTCGCCCACTCGGGCGAGGGGAGAGGCGTGTCGGTCTGGCCGTTCTGGATCGCGCGCAGCGCCTCGGTGATCGCATCGGCGTTGGACGGCACGGCCAGACCGCAGGTCTTCAGCTCCGAGGCGAACTTGAGCGTGAGTCGGATCTTTCCAGCCCCGACGGCCTCCGCGGTCGTTCCGGTCCGCTTCTCGCTGCCCGTCTGGATATCGGAGACCTGATCGCAGACGTGGTAGACGGAGCCGCCGTCGACCCAGACGACCTCGTCCTTGCCGAGCAGCTGGATCACGGCCGACTGATCGGCGGTGTACTGCTCGACGGACGACGGCTTGAAGTCGATGCCGATGAACACGGCGACAGCGGCGAGCACGATGCCGACGATGCCGGCGGTGGCCTTCTGCCCCTTGTCCATGTCCTTGTTCAGGAAGATGAGGATGATCAGCGGGAGGAACGCGAGGATCGCGATGATCGCACCCAGCTGGTTCTGCACGAAGAAGCGGAGGGTCTCGGACTTGCGCGCCGGGTCGAGCCGGTTCGCCTTCTTCCAGAGGATCGAGCCGATGATCGACAGCGCGGCGATCACGACGAGCATGACGAGCAGCGTGATGAACGCCCACTGCGGGAACGTGACCGTCGCGCCCTTCTGCTCGAGGAGGCCGGTCGAGGAGTCGCGCACCAGGCCGTCGCCGCCGACGACGACACGCTGACGGAGCACCCAGAAGATGGCGACGGCCTCGCCGGCGATGGCGACGAGCCACAGCACGGCCGCGATCCATCGGAACGTCGTGGCCTTGGACTTGGCCGCGGCCGTCGGCTTCCAGCCCGCCGCGGGCTCGGCGACGTCGCCGGATGCGGTCGGTTCGACCTTCTTGCTGCTGCGTTCCGTCACGGTCGTGACCCCTTCCCCTGAATGCATCCCCGAGCCTAGTGGACGGGGTGTCCTACGCTGGAGACATGACCTCCGATTCCGATGACGCGCTGAGCTGGGACGGCGACGAGCGCGAGACGTCGTCGACGCCCCCGCTGCCGAAAGGGTGGAAGGCCGTCGGGCGGGGGAGCGAGAGCGTCGAGACGCCCCCGGACACGGCGTCGGAGCCGGATGCCGGCATCGAGCCGTCCGCGCCCGTGCACGAGCCGGCGCGCGTCGAGGACGATGACGAGCCGGCCGGACTCAGCACGGCGATGCTGCTCACCGCCGGGATCGTCGGCGGCATCTATCTCCTGTACAGCGTCGGCTGGGTGGTCGGCGGGCTGCGGCTCAAGCCGCTCGCGAACCTCATCGTCGCCGACGCGATGTTCCTGCCGTGGTTCGTGCTCGCCATCGCCGCTCCCGCGCTGTGGTTCCTCACCGTCTGGGTGCTCACGCGCGGCCGGGCCGCCTGGATCCGCGTGACGATGCTGCTGCTGGGCGTGGTGCTGCTGGTGCCGTGGCCCTTCGTGACCGTGGGGGTGATCGGATCGTGAGTGCATCGACGGAGCAGACGACGGTGTCGGCGGGCTCGCCGCGCTGGCTGGTCGGACTCGTGCTCGGCCTCGCCGGGCTGTTCTACGCGTATGCGGTCTGGAACGCGATCGCGCACCTCGTCTCGATGGCGGCGCCGCACGGGCTCACCGGAGCCGGTTGGGCGACGTTGCTCTTCGGCGTGGTGTTTCCGGCGATCGTGTTCGTCTTCGCCTTCGCGATCGGTCGCCGCCGCAGGGTCGGCGAGCTGGCGCTCGTGATGCTCGCTGGGCTGGGCATCGTCGCGGTGTTCTGGCTGAGCCTGCTCGGCTACAGCGTGCTGAACATGTCCACACTCACCGGCGCCTGACTCCGACGCCCAGCGCGTCGGACCCCTGCCGTCACACGGCACGGAGCAGCGGAGCCGCTCCGGTAGGGTTGTAGCGATCGCGCCCCCGACGGTGTGCGGCGCATCGGCCCCTCCCGCCCTGTCGCGCTGCCCCGAAGGATCCACTGTGCCGAAGCCCGTTGTGCTCATCGCCGAAGTACTCTCTCCCGCCACGATCGAGGCCCTGGGCCCCGACTTCGACGTCCGCAACGTCGACGGCACCGACCGCGAGGCGCTGTTCTCGGCGCTGGCAGACGCCGACGCGGTGCTCATCCGCTCGGCGACCCGCATCGACGAGGAGGCGCTGACGCACGCGCCGAAGCTCAAGGTCGTCGCCCGCGCCGGCGTCGGACTCGACAACGTCGACATCAAGGCAGCGACGGCCGCCGGGGTCATGGTCGTGAACGCGCCCACCTCGAATATCGTCTCCGCCGCCGAGCTCACCGTCGGCCACATCCTCAGCCTCGCCCGCCGCATTCCCGCAGCCCACGGTTCGCTCGCCGCCGGCCAGTGGAAGCGCAGCTCCTTCACCGGCGCCGAGCTGTTCGAGAAGACGGTGGGCATCGTGGGGCTCGGCCGCATCGGCGCTCTCGTCGCGGCGCGTCTCGCCGCCTTCGACATGCGCGTCGTCGCCTACGACCCCTACGTCACGTCGGCGCGCGCCCAGCAGCTCGGCGTGCAGCTGCTGTCGCTCGACGAGCTCGTCGCCGAGTCCGACTTCCTCACGATCCACATGCCCAAGACCCCCGAGACCACGGGCATGATCGGCGCCGAGCAGTTCGCCGCGATGAAGCCCACGGCGTTCGTCGTGAACGTGGCCCGCGGCGGGCTCATCGACGAGGCGGCTCTGCACGACGCCCTCGTCGCCGGCGAGATCGCCGGAGCCGGCCTCGACGTCTTCACCTCCGAGCCTCCCGTCGAGGGAGGCACCGCCCACGCGCTGCTCGGTCTGCCGAACGTCGTGGTCACCCCGCACCTGGGCGCGAGCACCGAGGAGGCCCAGGAGAAGGCCGGCATCTCGGTCGCCCGCTCCGTGCGCCTCGCGCTGGGCGGCGACCTCGTGCCCGACGCCGTGAACGTCGCCGGCGGCGTCATCGACCCGTACGTGCGTCCCGGGATCTCCCTGGTCGAGAAGCTCGGGCAGATCTTCTCCTCCCTCGCGACGTCGCCGCTGACCAGCCTCGACGTCGAGGTGCACGGCGAGCTCAACGACTACGACGTGAGCGTGCTGAAGCTCGCGGCGCTCAAGGGCGTGTTCACGAACATCGTCAGCGAGACGGTGTCGTACGTGAACGCCCCGCTCCTCGCCGAGCAGCGCGGCATCGCGGTGCGCCTGCTCAAGGACGACGTGAGCGACGAGTACCGCAACGTCATCACGCTGCGCGGCGCGCTCTCCGACGGCTCGCAGCTCGCGGTCTCCGGCACGCTCACCGGGCCGAAGCAGACCGAGAAGCTGGTCGGCATCAACGACCACGCTCTCGAGCTGCCTATCGAGAAGCACCACGTCGTGATGCTCTACACCGACCGTCCGGGCATCGTTGCGGTCTACGGCCAGAAGTTCGGCGAGGCCGGCATCAACATCGCCGGCATGCAGATCGGCCGCCTGGCCGCCGGCGACCAGGCGCTGAGCGTGCTGACGCTCGACTCCCCGGTGTCGGAGGAGCTGCTCGACGACGTGCGCACGGCCATCGAGGCCGACCTGTTCCGTCAGATCGAGATCACCGAGGTCTGATCGACCGCATCCGGAGGCGGGGGAGGCACGGCGCCTCTCCCGCCTCCTGCGTGTGCGGAGGCGGGACTCCTTTCCCGCTGAAAGGATTTCGGGAAGAATCTGCGAGCGGCTGTCGATTTCGCAGGGTGCTCGACGTCGTATCAGTGTTCGACACCCACGGGCGCTCGCCCGAACGACGAAGGAGACACCTGATGTCCGCTGAGTACATGATCATCATCAACGAGCCGGAGTGGGACCCTGCGGTGCTGCCCGCGGCCCAGATCGAGGCCGACCTGGCAGGTCACAAGGCCTTCCAGGCTGCGGTGGAGGCCGCAGGTCAGCGCGTGACCGCCGGCGATGCACTGCGCCCGCAGGCGGAAGCCACGCGCATCCGTCCCTCTGCGGACGGCCCGGTCTTCACCGACGGCCCCTTCGGCGAGATCCGCGAGGTCGTCACAGGCTTCTACGTGTTCACCGCCGATTTTCCCGAGCAGGCCCGCGAGCTCGCCGCGCTGGTCCCGACCGGCGGCTGGCTCGATCTGCATCCCGTCCTCGATCTCGCGAGCATGCGCGCCGCCGAGGCGTGACGGACACCACCCGGATGGTCACCCGCATCGAGGAGGCGTTCCGTACGGATGCCGGGCGCATCCTCGGTGCGGTGACCGCATACTGCGGTGACCTGCAGTTGGCGGAGGATGTCGTGCAGGAGGCGTTCCTCCGGGCGCTCGCACAGGAGGCCGACGACATCGGCATCGACAACCCGGCTGCCTGGATCACGACGGCCGCCCGGCGCCTCGCCGTCGACGCGATCCGTCGGGCCCGCACGGCGGCCAGGGCGCTGCCTGCTCTCGCCGCGGGCGCTGCGGAGGTCGTCGAGGATGTCGGCGGGTTCGCCTTCAACGGCGATGAGCGGCTCGAGCTGATCCTCACCGTCTGCCATCCGGAGCTCGCGGAGGAGACGCGGCTCGCCCTCGCCCTTCGCTTCGTGTGCGGTGTGCCGACGCGGGACGTCGCGACGATGCTCCTGGTCGCCGAGTCGGCGATGGCCGCGCGGCTCACCCGCGCCAAGAAGCATCTGCACGACTCAGCCATCCGGTTCGCGATGGCCGATCAGCGACAGGTGTCCGAGCGGATGCCGGATGCGCTCTCGGTCATCGCGCTGATGTACACCGTGGGCTACGCGGCTCCGACTCAGGAGGGCGCCGCCCTGTTGCGCGCCGATGCCATCGCGCTCGCGCGTGACGCCCATCGGGTGCATCTCGGCGGCTCCGAGGAGGCGGGCCTCCTCGCCCTCCTGCTGCTCACGGAGGCGCGCAGCGCATCTCGTGTGGATGCCGCGGGCGAGCTGGTCGAACTCGCAGCGGCCGACCGCACCCGCTGGGATCGCGGGATGCTCGACGAAGGGGAGAGGCTGGCGACGTCCGCGCTGACGGCGGGGACAGGGCGCTTCGCCCTGCAGGCGGGGATCGCGGGTCTCCACGCACTCGCGCCGCACTGGGAGGAGACAGACTGGGACGGCATAGCGCGGCTTTATGAGGGGCTCGTCGATCTGTGGCCGGCGCCCCCTGCGCGATTGGCGAGGATCGTCGCCCGCGGGTACTCTTCGACCGTCGGACCGGCGAGTGCGCGACTCGAGCTCGACGCCGACGACGAGCTGTTCGCCGGTGCGACCGCGGCCCAGGCCTTCGCGGTGAGGGCGGAGCTCGGCATCCTGGTGGGAGACGACAGGTCGGCGCGTGACGACCTGCACGCGGCGGTGAGCCGGACCTCCGATCCCGCTGTGCGGCGCCATCTGGAGAAGCGGATCGCCGCCCTGGGTGGCTAAGGAGCCGTCGCGCGCAGGACGAGCGCGATCAGCTCGGCCAGCTCCTCGCTGCGCGGCACCAGGCGTTCAGGGCCGTGCACGTCGAGGGAGTTGTTGAAATAGAGGCCGTCGCTGAGGAGCATGACCAGGTCCAGGCTCGCCCTGTCGCGGACGTGCGGCCGGATCGTGTCCTCCCAGCGGCGTCGAGTATGGCGCAGCATGTCGGCAGCAGCCGTCGAACCGGCCTGCGCCAGGCGGGTGGCGGCGATGAGCGCCCGATCCAGCGCGTCGTCCTCCATGACGGAGGTGCGCACGTAGTAGGCCACCGGGCCCTCCGCCGCCGACGTCATCCGCTCCAGATCCGCCGTGGTGAGCGCGTCGAGCCGTTCGAGGAGACCGGTGGCGAGCTCCTCCTTGGAGCCGAAGTGATAGAGCAGTCCGCCCTTGGAGACCCCTGCGGCTTTCGCCGTCGCATCGAGGGTCGCCGCCCGCTCGCCGTCGTCGATGAGAATCGACTCGAACGCGTCGAGGACGCGTTCTCGGGCGAGGGGAGGTCGGGGCATGTCTGTTACTATACCATCTGGACGGTTCAGTAATTGGGCCGCCGCATGATCTGAGAGGTGTTCCATGACGCGTACGGCGTCGATCCCCACGGTAGAGACGGATGCTCCCCGCGTCGGCGCACGAGGCTGGGCGGCGCTCGTCGTCCTGATGCTGCCCGTGCTGCTGGTGTCGGTGGACAACACGGTGCTGAGCTTCGCTCTGCCCGAGATCTCGATGGCGCTCTCGCCCTCGGGGGCGGAGCAGCTGTGGATCATCGACGTGTACCCGCTCGTGCTCGCGGGGCTCCTCGTCACGATGGGAACCCTCGGCGACCGCTTCGGACGTCGGAAGATGCTGCTCATCGGCGCCACCGGCTTCGCGGCCGTGTCGGCTCTGGCCGCGTTCGTCCCCTCGGCGGGTCTCCTGATCGCCGCGCGTGCGCTCCTCGGCTTCTTCGGCGCCATGCTGATGCCGTCGACGCTGTCCCTCCTGCGCTCGATCTTCCAGAACCGCGACCAGCGCCGCATGGCGATCGCGGTCTGGGCCTCCGCGTTCTCCGCCGGCTCCGCGCTCGGTCCCATCGTCGGCGGGTTCCTCCTCGAGCATTTCGCGTGGGGCTCCGTGTTCCTCGTCGCCGTTCCCGTGCTCATCCCGCTGCTAGTCTTCGCGCCGCTGCTGGTGCCGGAGAGCCGCGACCCGAACCCTGGCCGCATCGACCCGGTCAGCATCCTCCTGTCGATGGCCGCGATGATCCCGGTCGTCTACGCGATCAAGTCGCTCGCCGTCGACGGACCCACCTGGACGGGAGCAGGCTGGGCGGTGCTCGGGCTCCTGATGGGGTTCCTGTTCGTGCGGCGGCAGCTGCGCGCCGACATCCCGATGCTCGACATGGCGCTCTTCCGCCGGGGATCGTTCTCCGGCGCGATCATGGTGAACCTGCTCAGCGTCGTCGCGCTCGTCGGATTCCTGTACTTCGTCTCCCAGCACGTGCAGCTGGTGCTCGGGCTCTCGCCGATGGAGGCCGGCTTCGCGCTCGTGCCGGGCATGGCCGCGATGATCGTCGCCGGACTGCTCGTGGTGCCGATCTCCCGTCGCGTGCGCCCGCGGGTGCTGATCCCGGCCGCGCTGGTGTTCTCGGTGGCGGGATACCTTCTCGTCGCGTTCACGACCTCGGACCACGGCGTCGCGCCGCTCGTGATCGCCTTCGTCGTGCTCGGCATCGGCATCGGCGCAGCGGAGACGATCTCCAACGAGCTGATCCTCTCCAGCGCCCCCGCCGAGAAGGCGGGAGCGGCGAGCGCCGTCTCGGAGACCGCATACGAGCTGGGCGCTGTGCTGGGGACCGCGATCCTCGGCGGCATCATCACCGCGTTCTACCGTGGTGCGCTCGTCCTGCCCGCCGGGCTCCCCGAGGATGCGGCCGATGCCGCCCGCGAGACCCTCGCCGGCGCGTACACGGCCGCGGCGAAGCTGCCGGAGCAGCTCGGCGCCGCGCTGTGGGAGGCGGCGGCCACCGCCTTCGGCTCAGGCGTGCTGGTGACCTCGCTCATCGGGGCCGGTCTGGTGGTCGCTGCTGGCGTCATCGCGGCCGTCACACTGCGCACGACCCCGTCTCACTGACCAGTACGCTGGGGGAACCGGCATCCGTCTCGAGGGATGCCGGGTCCCCGATGCAAGGAGTGTCATGTCGCGTGTCGTGAAGCTGGCCGTCATCCCCGGTGACGGCATCGGTCCGGAGGTCGTCGCCGAGGCCGAGAAGGTGCTCGACGCCGTCACCGTCGGCAGCGACGTCGTCTTCGACAAGACCCGCTTCTCGCTGGGGGCTGCGCGCTTCCTGGAGACCGGCGACACGCTCACCGACGACGATCTCGCCGCCATCGCCGCGCACGATGCGATCCTGCTGGGCGCCGTCGGCGGTCAGCCTGGCGACCCGCGCCTGAAGGATGCGAACATCGAGCGCGGCCTGCTGTTGAAGCTGCGCTTCACGCTCGACCACTACGTGAACCTCCGCCCGTCGAAGCTGTTCGCCGGTGCGTCAGGACCGCTCGCG
>JAGIAK010000035.1 GCA_017744855.1 Microbacterium sp. | reverse complement strand
CCGACGCCCCACCTGGCCGCCGACGCCCCACCTGGCCGCCGACGCCCCACCTGGCGGGCGTCCACCACGTGGGGCGTGGACGCTCAGGTGGGGCGTGGGCGACGGGGCGGCCGCCGCGAGGTCAGGCGTCTTCGGGGCGCTGTACCTGCGGGGCGGGCAGCAGCGGGTCGATCTGCGGTTTGTCTCCGCGGTGCGCACGCGCCCACACGACGAACCCGATCGCCGTGAAGACGCCGTAGAAGACGTACATGAACCCGGTGGCGTAGAAGCCGGAGCTGAACAGCAGCGGCACGCCGACCACGTCGACTGCGATCCAGATGAGCCAGAACTCCGTCCACCCCTTGGCCATGCCGTAGGTGGCCATGAGCGAGCCGACGAAGGTCCACGCGTCGGCCCACACCGGCTCCCACGACCCGAGCAGCCGGAACAGCGGGGTCAGCGCGACCGTGCCGATGACCATCACCAGCACGATCCCGATGCGTGCGCTCCACGGCGCCCACGTCGGCGTCACCTGGCCGCCGCCCGACGACGCCTGGCGCCAGCGCACCCATCCGTAGATCGCGACGGTGATGAACATGATCTGCCGCCCTGCCTGACCGAGCAGGCTGGGCAGCTCGTGCTCGGGGTTGAGGATCGAGCCGAGGAAGACGGTGAGCAGCAGCACGTTGCCGATGATGCCGACCGGCCACGCCCACACGCGCCGGCGCATGCCGCCGAGCGCGCTGGCCAGGCCGAACACGTTGCCGACGACCTCGCGGATCAGCAGGGTCTGGCCTCCGGGGAGCACCCAGTGCGAGTTGAAGACGTCGACGAGCCAGGTCAGGAGGTTCATGCGGTCTTTCGGGTATCAGAGAGCACACGGAGCGCGGCATGACCACGGCGTCGTCGCCGATGATCTCGCGCCGGAACAACACTCCCACATCTCGGGCCGCCAGGGGGCGTCCGTGACGGGTCAGTCGCCGGGTGCGGAGGAGTCGTCGAGGGTGAGCTGCAGCAGCGTGAGGTCGAGCCAGCGCCCGAACTTCGCGCCGACCTGCGGCAGGCGGCCGGTCTCGACGAATCCGAGGCGCTCGTGCAGGACGATCGAGCCGAGGTTGCCGCTCTCGACGGCGGCGACCATGACGTGCGTTCCGCGCGCGCGGGCGCGGGCGATCAGCTCGATCATGAGGGCCTTGCCGATGCCGCGGCCGCGCTGATCGCCGCGTACGTAGACCGAGTGCTCGACCGTGTGCCGATAGCCGTCGAACGCCCGCCAGTGGCCGAAGGACGCGTATCCGAGCACACCGGTCTCGTCGGACGCCACGATCACCGGGAACCCCGCGCGCAGGCGTTCGGCGAGCCAGACGGCGCGGTCGTCGACGTCGACGACCGTCTCGTTCCAGATCGCGGTGGTGTGGATCACCGCGTCGTTGTAGATCTCGGCGATCGTCTCGAGATCGGTGATCTCGGCGTCTCTGATGTGCACGGCTGTCTCCTCCGGCGCGTGGGGGCGCGCACCGCCGATGGTACCGGGGGCTCCCCGGCTTCACCGGCATCGATGCCGCGGACTTCGTCATCGCCGCGACCACCGAGCTGCTCGGCGCCCGACTGCTCACACGGAACGTGAAGCACTTCCCGATGATCACCGGCATCGCGGCACCCTACTGAACGGACGCGACTCGCCCTCCGTGACGTCCGTGGCTCTGCGGCACGCGAGCGGGTGCGCGATGTCGGAGGCTGCTGGCAGGGTGAAGGGATGACGGCAGCGGCAGAGGTGCTCGACGCGATCGTGGCGGGGTTCGACGCGGAGGCGCTCGGCGCGTACGGCGTGCACGTGCTGATCGGCGACGACGAGGCGGGGCATCGGTGGCGCAGCGACGACCGCGAGAACGTCTACTCGGTGTCCAAGGGGGTGAGCGCCCTCGCCGCGGGGATCGCCGTCGACGAGGGGCTGCTCGCGCTCGACACGCGCGCGCTCGACCTGCTCGACGTCCCGTCGCCGGGAGAGGGGGTCGAGGCGGTGACCCTCGAGCACCTGCTCACGATGACGAGCGGGATCGACTTCTCCTGGTTCGGGAGCCAGCCCGTCGAGTGGCCCGATCTCGCGGTCGAGACGCTCCGGCGCCCGACGCGGGGGCCTGGTGAGGTGTTCCAGTACTCCGACGCCAGCACGTATGTCGCGATGCGGATGCTGGGCGCGATCGTCGGAGACGTGCGTGACTGGCTGCTGCCGCGACTGTTCACGCCCCTCGGCATCGACAACCCGCAGTGGCACCGCTGCCCCCTCGGCTGGATCATCGGCGGCACGGGACTCGAGCTGCGCACGGAGGAACTCGCCCGCATCGGGCGGGTGCTCCGCGACGGCGGCGCCGGACTCGTGAGCCCGCGATGGGTCGAGCGGATGCACTCGGGGTGGGTCGAGACCGGGTACCGCAGCCGCTACGGACTCGCCGCGTGGGAGGGTCCTGGGCGCTGCTGGCGTCTTGACGGTCTGTACGGCCAGTACGTCGTCGTCGATGCGGAGGCGGATGCCGTGGTCACGATCACCGCGCACGAGGAGCACCGCGACCACAGGCTCGCGGAGATCGCCGCGGAGGCGCTCGCCGCGCGCGGTTGAGCGGTCGGCGGCATCCGTCCACCGGCGAAGGCCGCGCCTCGACGGCCGCGTGTCGCCGTCCACCGTTGACCTGCGCGAGTCGACCGGCGCGCGTCGATGTCCACCGTTGACCGGCCACCGTCGACCGGCGCGAGCCGACTGGCACCGACGTCAGAGACGGGTCTTCACCCCGAGGGCGTCGCGCACGGCCATCGCCCGACGCAGGTCGGCCATGATCGGATCGAAGAAGCGCTCGCGATACCGGGGCTCGCTCACCGCCGAGAAGATGAACGGCAGCGTCGCGATGAGCGACAGCAGCGTCGTCGCCTTGATGAGGTTGACGGTGAGCGGGAGAGTGGCACCGCCGATCACCAGCTGCTCGACCGGCAGAGGCATCGTCGGGCTGCCCGGGCCGACCCAGAGCTGCACGATGCCGACCGGCACGGCGACCGCTCCGATCACGACGAGCAGGGCGCACAGCAGCGCCGCGAAGAACAGCGCCTGCAGCAGCTGCGCGAACGTCATCACCAGCAGGATGTTCACCCGCTGCGGCCACCGCAGCGGATTGCGGGCGCTGCCGGTCGCGGTGAGGTGCTCCGCGGGGGTGTCGAGCAACAGCGCGGCGCGCTGTTCGGGCGACAGTGCGTGGTGATCGTCGTCGATCTCGCTCGCGCTGACACGCAGCACCACGATCGCCGCGAGCACCCCGATGACGAGCCCGACGAGTGCGATCGATCCCCAGTGCAGGGCTGACGCCATCTGCCAGACCTCGCCGGAGAAGAAGGCGAACACGACGAGCATGAGGATCACGGGCAGTGCGATCGACGCCATGTGGCCGATCGCCGACGCATTGCGCACGGCCATGCGGGATGCCCAGGAGATCAGGGCGCCACCGCCCATGCCGGTGATGAGCACGCAGATCGCGAGGATCCCGAGGGCTTGGAAGACCGGGCTCACCGTCGCCGCCCTGTTCGCGGCGTACCCCTCGACGATCATCAGCGCCGCGCAGGCGACGATGACGAGCGACGCGACGGTGGTGCCGATGTCGAAACGGAGTCGGCGCAGCACACCGCGCACGACCCAGAACACGATCCACGCCACGGCCAAGGAGACGGCGATGAAGATGGCGACGACCGCGGTCAGCACGGTCTCGTCGGCGCGCTCGATCTCGAGCGCCGCATCGACCGCGGCGTCCAGCCCTCCGGTGAGCAGGATGCCGGCCACGGTGACCCAGGTCACCAGCGGCGCGACGCGGCGGGGCAGGTCGGTGAACCAGCGGCGCAGCGGCACGAACGTCGGCAGTCCCTGCTCGCGGAACCAGCGGTCGGCGTCGCGCCGGACGGTCACGGGGGCGGCTGCGGCCTGCGTGCGTGGGCGCGGCGTGCGGCGCCGACGTGCGGAAGACATGGAGCCGAGGATACGGCACCCGGTGGGCGCTGCCGACGCGGTGTCACCGCGGCGCCGACATCGACGATCTCGTCGCGCGCCGCAGCCTGGGTGCCGTCGCGAAGCTCGCGAGGGACTTCACCTCAGCGTGTAGCCGCCGTCGACGTAGAGCGTCGAACCCGTCGTGAATCCGTTGGTGAAGAGATGGAGGACGGCGTGTGCGATCTCCGCCTCCGTGCCGGTGCGCCGCAGAAGGGAGGCGCCCTCGAACTGGCTGAACGCGGCCTCGCGGTCCTCGACCGGCCGGTGCGCCCAGAGGTGGCCGTCGATCGTGCCCGGCGCGATCGCGTTGACCCTGATCGGTGCGAGCTCGACAGCAAGGCCGCGGGCGAGTCCTTCGATCGCGGCGTTCGCCGCCACGTACGCGGGAGCTGCGCCTGCCGGACGCGCACTCGCCGCCCCGGACGTCAGGACTATGGACGCATCTGCGGAGAGGAGGGGAAGGGCGGCCTTGACCACCCGGTACTGCCCCCAGAACTTCGACTGCATCGGACTCGCGGCGTCGTCGAGGCTCAGGTCCGCGAGCGATCCGACCCGGTAGGTGGCGGCCGTCGTGAAGATCGCATCGACACGGTCGACCCCCGAGAAGAAGGCGGTGACGGACTCGTCGACGGAGGTGTCGACCTCGCGGTACGACGCGGCCGGACCGAGTTCGCTCGCCGCGGTGTCCAGGCGCCCGGCGTCGCGTCCGCCGAGCAGCACGGCCCCGCCTCGATCGACGACCATCCGTGCGACTTCCCGTCCGATGCCGGTGCCGCCGCCGATGAGTACGACGGTTCTTCCGGTGAGGTCGTTCCAGGGGCTTGTCATGCAGGCAGCATAGCCAGCGCCGCGGGGGAGCCGAATGGGCGATCCGCCGGTCTCACGGGGCTGAGAAGGGCACTCTGCACAGGGGCCTCCCGCCGGCCGCACAAGGCCAGTGCGCCGAGGTCGTTCAGTGCGCCGAGCTCGGCGTCTCCTCGCCCTCGTGGAACGACGGCCGCTTACCCAGCATCCGTCCGATCCCCAGCACGATGCCGACGATGACGAGACCGACGACCAGCCCCGCGATCGCGGAGAACAGGGTGTCGCCGATCCACACGATCACGGGGCCGAGATCGTGCAGGGCGTGCTCGATGCCGTGCAGGATGTCGGCGCCGAACGGCACGCCCACCTCGGCGAGGTTGACGAGCACGAGATGACCGCCGACCCAGAGCATGGCGACGGTGCCGAGCACGCTGATGAACCGGAACACCGCGGGCATCGAGCGCACGATCCGCGTGCCGGTGTGGCGCACGCGCTGCTCGGAGCTCTTCGCCATCTTCAGCCCGATATCGTCGATCTTCACGAGAAGAGCGACCGCGCCGTAGACGACGCCGGTCATGATGACCGCGATGACGGCGAGGATGCCGAGGGTCATCCAGATGTCGAGGCCCTTGTCGAGGCTGGCCAGCGAGATGAGCATGATCTCGGTGGAGAGGATGAGGTCGGTGCGCACGGCGCCCCAGACGAGCTTCTTCTCGTCGCGCGCGCTCTCGTCCTCGTGGCCGTGCTGGATGCCGAACCACTCGAGAACCTTCTCGGCGCCCTCGAAGCACAGGTAGGTGCCGCCGACGATGAGCAGGAAAGGCAGCACCTGCGGCGCGAAGGCGGTGAGCAGCAGCGCCACCGGGATGATGATGACGAACTTGTTGACGAGGGAGCCGAGCGCGATCTTGCCGACGACCGGCAGTTCGCGGGCGGGCGTGATCCCCTGCACGTACTGCGGAGTGACTGCGGCGTCGTCGATCACGACTCCCGCCGCCTTGGCCGAGGCCTTCAGCGCGGCGCTCAGGATGTCGTCGACGACGGCGAGCAGACCAACCGACATGTGCGTCCCCCAGGTGGTGAGTATCGGTGAGCAACTCTATCCAACGGCGATGACCACGATCCGCCGCGGATGCCGGTGCGGGGGGATGCCGGTGCGGGGGGATGCCGGTGCGGGGGCGGACCCCGGTGCAGGGCGGATGCCGTCAGCAGTCGTCAGTCACCGTCGAGGAAGACGCCGACGCGGTCACCGTCGAGCACGAACTGGAGCGCTCGGCCGTCGGGGAACGCCGCAAGCAGCTCGGAGGGCAGGCCGTCGCGCTCCAAGGGAAGGGTGATGGTGGCGGGGAAGCTCCCGGCGGAGCAGCCGGTGAACCCCCAGCCGCTGCCGGCGCTGTCTGACGCTTGTCCGTCACGCACCCAGAGCCAGAGGCACTCGGCGCTCGGGTCGTCGCCGAACATCCCGCCTGGTCCGCGGTACATCGTGAGGCCGTGGAACTCCCACAGGGGCGAGTTAGGCTCGGCACCCGGGAGCTCGTCAGAGGTGGGCTCTTCGGTGCTCGGCACGAGCGTGGCGATCTGCGGTGCGCCGGATGAGGTCGCCACCGGCGCGATCCGGGCGACGCCCCACGTCACGGCCGAGGCGACGGCGGCGACGGCGAGCGCGCCGGCGACGAGGGCCGTGGTGCGCCGACGGGGCGTCCACAGAGCAGGGTGCTCCTGGGCGGGGCGCTCCTGTGCGGCGGGCTGGTCCGGATCGGAGGACTGCCCCGCTGGCTGTTGGTCCTCCGCGAGGTGAAGCCCCGGATCGGCCGGGAGCGCAGCCGCCGGGCGCCCGGTGGCTGCGATGGTGTGATCAGAGCCGGACGCGGTGCGGGATGCAGTGCGGCCGCCGGCATCCGATGTCGCATGCGACGCCCCCGTGGTACCCAGCGACACGATCGCGTCGAGCAGCGCGGCCCTGTCCGCCGCATCGTCGTCGTCCGGAACCCGCGAGCCCTCGGGTTCCGACGGCGAGGAGGCGCGGAGCGCCTCCAGCTCCCGCAACCGCTCGGCCGCAGCGGGGTCGAGCGCGAGATCGGCGTCTCGCCCATAGGCGCGCGCTCGCAGCGTGCGCAGTTCGTCTTCGAGGGCGGCATCCATCCGCAGCATCGTCTCATGCAGCGTCGAACGCGTCGGGCCGGGCGCGACCAGCGCGTCGGATCGGCCGCGCGAGAGACTGCAAACTCACAGCGCGCTCCCAGGCCCGCGGGACCAAAACGGCGTCGGCATCCGTTCTTCTCTATGACGCCGCAGCCAGCCGCGTCGGACAAGGAGCATCATGTCGCGGGACTACCGCAAGACGCCCGAGGGGGTCAGCGCCCTCACGAACGCGCAGTACGAGGTGACGCAGCAGAACGGCACCGAGCCGCCGTTCCGCAACGCGTACTGGAACACCCACGACGCCGGCATCTACGTCGACGTCGTCTCCGGTCAGCCCCTCTTCTCCTCCGTCGACAAGTTCGACAGCGGAACCGGATGGCCGAGCTTCACCAAGCCGATCGACGCGGATGCCGTCACCACCCGCACCGACCGCTCGCTGTGGATGCCGCGCACGGAGGCGCGCTCCACCGGCGCCGACAGCCACCTCGGCCACGTCTTCGACGACGGCCCCGCCGAGGACGGAGGCCTGCGCTACTGCATGAACTCCGCCGCTCTCCGCTTCATCCCGGTATCCCGCCTGGAGGAGGAGGGATACGGTCGTTACAGCGGCCTGTTCACCGACACCGTTTCCGACATCGCTGAGGAGCAGTCATGACCGACACCGGAACCATCACCCGCACCCCGGGCACCGAGACCGCCGTGCTCGCCGGCGGCTGTTTCTGGGGCATGGAAGACCTCATCCGCCGCCAGCCCGGCGTGCTCGACACGCGCGTCGGCTACACGGGCGGGTCGAACGACCATGCCACGTACCGCAATCACCCGGGTCACGCCGAGGCCGTCGAGATCGTCTTCGATCCGTCGAAGACCTCGTACCGCGACATCCTCGCGTTCTTCTTCCAGATCCACGACCCGTCGACCCTGGACCGTCAGGGCAACGACATCGGGTCGAGCTACCGCTCGGCGATCTTCCCGCTCTCACCGGAGCAGGAGCGGGTCGCTCGCGACACCATCGCCGACGTCGACGCGTCGGGGCTGTGGCCGGGCAAGGCCGTCACCACGATCGAGCCCGAGGGTCCGTTCTGGGAGGCCGAGCCCGAGCATCAGGACTACCTGATCCGCTACCCCAACGGCTACACCTGCCACTTCCCCCGCGCGGGATGGGTGCTGCCCAAGCGCGCCGAGGTCTGAGCCGCGGGGCGCGCGTGATGCGCGCCCCGTTTGACCGCCGACGCCCCACCTGACCGCCGACGCCTCACCTGGCTGACGTCAGACAGGTGGGGCGTCGTCGCGCAGGTGGGGCGTCGGCGTGAGGTGCCGGGCTACGCCTCGGCGAGGAACGCCAGCGCCGCGTCCTTGAACGCGCGTGAACCCGGCGCGTTGAAGTGGTTGCGGTCGGGGATCTCGAAGAAGCGCCCGTCGGGGGCCGCGGCGGCGAGCGTCCGCGAGCCCTCGATGATGGCATCCTTCGACCCGGTCGCGAACAGGATCGGGCGGGTCGGCGCATCCGCCGGATCGGGGTCGATCGACTGCGAGGCGCGCATCCCCTCCGCCAGCGCGATCAGTGCACGCAGGTCGTTGCCTGGCACGCGCTCGCTGAGCGCGATGTAGTTCTGCGTCGCCTGGTCGGTGACGGGGGTTCCGTCGGCGATGTAGGCGCGCACCTGATCGAGGTCGAGGCGGGCGAGCGGGATGCCGTCCGGCACGCCGCCGAGCACCGCCCTGCCGATGCGCTGCGGCAGGTCCCGCACCACCTCCCACCCGACGCGGGCGCCGAGCGAATAGCCGACGTAGAGCGCGTCGTCGACGAGGTAGGTGTCCATGACCGTCTCGATGTCGGTGGCGAGGGTGCGGATGCCGTAGGCGGCGGGCTCGTGCGGCTTCTCGCTGAGTCCGTGCCCGCGCTGGTCGAGGGCGAGCACGCGGTACCCGGCTCGGGTGAGGTCGCGCACCCAGCCCGTGAGGACCCAGTTGTCGCGGGCGTTCGACGCGAACCCGTGCACGATCACGACGACCGGGGCGTCGAGCTCGCCCCACGTGTAGGTCGCGAGGCTCGTGCCGTCGGCGGCGTACACCTGCTGCGGTGCGGGCATGCTGGTCAGGTCAGAGAGGGGAACGGCCACGCTTCCATCTTGGCCCTGTCCTGGCTCGCCGGGGTCGCGTGACCGCTCCTGCCGTGCGCACTGAGACCCCCGCCCGCCCCCGAGACCCCCGCGTATTCACGTGAATCAGCGGGGGTCTCGTCGCTGCGCGGGGGTCTCGGCGCGGGGCGGCGGCGCGGGGCGGCGAGTCAGCGCACGACGAGGAAGCCGAGCACGGCGCTCGCGATGCCCAGCAGCGCGAGCACCAGGGCGGGTGCGAACGCCTCGCGGCGGCGCAGGTGCACGACGGTGGCGCCGATCATGATGATCGCGAGGCCGGTGCCGGCGAGCGGGGTGAGGATCGGGAGGATGCCGGTCAGCAGCGGCAGGATCAGACCGAGCGCTCCGACGACCTCGAGCGCGGCGATGGCCTTGATGGTGCCGGCCGAGAAGTCCTCGGTCCAGGCCATGCCCTTCTCGGCGAGGGCCGCCTTGGGGGTGGTGAGCTTCATGACGCCGCCGCCGAGCATGGCGAGGGCGAGCAGCCCGTTGACGATCCAGAGTGCGATCAGCATCCGTGGTTCCGTTCTGTGTCTTTGTTACGATCAGTAACCAAGGATGGAGCATGCGGATGACGAGTACAAAAGGCACATCGATGTCACTGACGCACACGCAGGAGACCGAGCTGGCCGGATTCCCCGACTACGAGAGCTCATGCTCGGTCGACGACGGGGCTGGGCGGGCGATCCGCGACGTGCTGGATCGTGTCGGCGACAAGTGGTCGCTGTTGCTCATCGCGACACTGCAGGGCGATCGGCTGCGGTTCAGTGAACTGCTCAAGCACATTCCCGGGATCTCGCAGCGAATGCTGACGCTCACGCTCCGTCAGTTGGAGCGCGACGGGCTGGTCAGCCGTACTGTGCACGCCGAGGTGCCTCCGCGGGTGGAGTACGAGCTCACCGACCTCGGCGGCACACTGATCCCCATCGCGCGGACGATCGGCGACTGGGCGATGGCCAACCACCCCGCGATCGAGGAGTCCCGCGCCGCCTACGACGCGCGCCGCTGAACTCTGGTCGCGCTGCCGAGACCCCCGTGCCGCGCTGCCGAGACCCCCGCCTACCTGCGAGACCCCCGCGCATTCACGTGAACACGCGGGGGTCTCGTCGTTGCGCGGGGGTCTCGGCGCGTGCGGGGAGGATCAGACGCGGGAGCGCAGCGCCTCGCCGAGCCCGGCGTCGACGTTCGTCCAGTACTGGAAGAAGCGCTCGCGGATCGCGTCGATCGTGATCGAGCGGCCCTGACCGGTGAGGGTGTCGAGGAAGCGGGCGCGCCCGGCGTCGTCGAACACCTCGCGGTACAGCGTGCCGGCCTGGCCGAAGTCGTCGTCCTCGGAGTGCAGCGTGGCCGCCGATCGGATCAGCGCCCCGTCGGACTCCCAGTTCGCCTCGACGCCTGCCGCGGCATCCGCCACCGGTCCGCCCGCAGCGCCGTAGGAGTTCGGGGTGTAGACCCGGTGCTCGACCGGGTTGAAGCGGTACTGCATCTGGCCCTCGTGCATGTAGTTGCGCACCTCGGCCGCGTGCGGCTGGTTGACCGGCAGCTGGTTGTAGTTCGCGCCGATGCGGTAGCGCTGCGCGTCGGAGTACGCGAACACGCGCGCCATCAGCATCTTGTCGGGCGAGATGCCGGTGCCGGGCACCTGGTTGCCGGGCGAGAACGCCGCCTGCTCGATCTCGGCGAAGAAGTTCTGCGGGTTGCGGTTCAGCGTGAAGCGGCCGACCTTGATGCGCGGGTAGTCCTTCTTCGACCACGTCTTGGTGAGATCGAACGGGTTGAAGCGGTAGGCCTTCGCCTCCTCGTACGGCATGATCTGCACGTACACGTCCCACGACGGGAAGTCGCCGCGGGCGATCGCGTCGAACAGGTCGCGGCGGTAGTAATCGGCATCCGAGCCGGCGAGCTTCTCGGCCTCGGCGGCATCCATCCGCTCGACGCCCTGCGCGGAGAGGAAGTGGTACTGCACCCAGAAGCGCTCTCCGGCCGCGTTCACCCACTGGTATGTGTGCGAGCCGTAGCCGTTCATGTGGCGCCAGGAGGCAGGCAGGCCGCGGTCGCCCATGAGGTAGGTGACCTGGTGCGCGGTCTCGGGGGAGAGCGTCCAGAAGTCCCACTGCATGTCGGCATCGCGCAGTCCGGAGTCGCCGAGGCGCTTCTGAGAGTGGATGAAGTCGGGGAACTTCATCGCGTCGCGGAGGAAGAAGGTCGGGGTGTTGTTGCCGACGATGTCGAGGTTGCCCTCGGTCGTGTAGAAGCGCAGAGCGAAGCCGCGCACGTCGCGCCAGGTGTCGGGGGAGCCCTGCTCGCCGGCGACCGACGAGAAGCGCAGCAGCGTCTCGCTGGTGGCGCCGGGCTGGAAGGCTGCGGCACGGGTGTAGGCGGACACGTCCTCGGTGACCTCGAAGGTGCCGAATGCGCCGCCGCCCTTGGCGTGCGGGTTGCGCTCCGGCACGCGCTCGCGGTTGAACGAGGCGAGCTTCTCGACGAGGTAGCGATCGTGCAGGACGGTGGGGCCGTCGGCTCCGACGGTGAGGGAGTGCGCGTCGCTCGCGACGGGCGTGCCGGTCTGGGTCGTCGTGGCAGGGATGTCTGACATGGTCATGCGTTCACTTTCGTCTCGTATGGGTGTTCGGCGGGGTCCCCCGACGCGCGTCGATGCAGCGACGCCGAGGGTGGATGGGTCGTTCGATGGTGCGGCCGGACGCGGCGCACGGACGTGTTTCTGACGATCCCGTAAGGATCTAGAGCGCGGCGTCCTGACAGCGGGGGCAGAGGCCCCAGAAGGTGACCTCTGCGGTCTGGACGGTGAACCCCCCGGTGTTCGAGGGAGTGAGGCACGGCGCCTCGCCGACCACGCAGTCCACGTCGCCGATCGCACCGCAGGAGGTGCAGACGACGTGGTGGTGGTTGTCGCCGATGCGCCGCTCGTAGAGCGCTGCGGAACCCGCCGGTTCGATCCGGCGGATGAGTCCCGCCGTCGTCAGGTCCGCGAGGATGTTGTGCACCGACTGGATCGACGTGGTCGGCAGCACCTCGGACACCGCGCGGTAGACCCGCTCGGCATCCGTGTGGGCCATGGACGCCAGAGCCTCGAGAACGGCGACGCGGCCCGCGGTCGCCCTCAGACCCGCGTCGCGAAGCGCGGAGTCGAGATCGGTGTCCATGCCTCGACCATACACGTTCTTTTTAGTGATTCAAAAGAAGTATCGGAATGGCGGGCAGGTATGCCGGGATGCGATCACGCGAGCCGGTTGCCGAAGAGCGGGAGCGTGAGGGCGCCGCGGCCGGCGACGTAGGTGATCACCAGCAGCGTGATCATCAGGACGATGCCGAGGAGCGGCGCGAGGATGACGAAGCGGGTGTGCCGGAGCAGCGTCCGCGCCGAGAACAGGTGAACGGCCCGAGATCAGGACGAACGCGCGGCATCCGCCTGATCTCGAGCCGTCTTCCTGTTCTCGGATGCCGGCGCTGACCGCTCAGCCCCGCGTGATCGTGAACCCGCCTCCGCGCACGCGCACCGCCCCGCTCGCCGCGGCCTGGCCCCGCTGCGACCCGTCCGCCTCGTAGGCGCGACCCGACCCGGGGGCGAGAGGGGCGATGCGCAGATCGGATGCTGTGCCGTTGGCGTAGAGCACCGCCGACCCCGTGGTCGTCGCGTACACCGCCGTCGCCACCCGAGGCTGGATCACCAGGGCGTTCAACCGCACATCGCCCGTGCTCGTGCACCGCACAGTCACCGGGCCGTCGGGCACGTCGCCGCCGAGCAGCTGGGGCGCGAGCATGCCGTCGGCTTCGGTGAGCCCGCGGTCGCCGGTGCCGCCGGCCGGGGTGCGCGTGCTCCACACGCGCCGCAACCCGGAGAACACCTCCCACACCGCATCACCGGCATCCTGCGCCTGACGCCAGACCAGCCCGTGCAGGATGCCGCCAGGCTCGGTCACGTCGAACTCGACCGACTCCCCGGCCGGCACGTGCACATACGCACCGCCCGACAGGTTGCCCTCGCCGGTCCAGGCCCCGCCGTTCGGCCGCACCACCGTGCATCCGGGGGAGAGCCGCGCCGAGGCTGCATCGACCGCGCGCAGACCGGAGAACGATCGGAGACCCGTGATCGACGTCGCGATGGCCGCGACGTCGGGGTTCGCGTCGAGCAACTGCATCGTCAGCAGGCCGTGGATCGTCGACTCCGCGCCCGAGTTGCGGTTGACCCGCCCGTCGGTCTCCACGCCGTCGAACGTCACGCCGGTCGCGGGGTCGTACACGGGCACGCCCGCGGTGTTCGCGCCGAAGAACCAGCCGGCCGCGAGCCCGGCGAGCACGCGATGTCCCTCGCCGCCCGCGGCAACGGCGCCGGCCACGCGGCCGTGAGCGCCGTACGCGATCTGCGCCTCGGCGGGCAGCGGCGCCCACGCGTTGTGCGGTCCGCCCGAGGCGAGCACCTGCGGGGTGAAGCGCCCGGCGTCGGCGACGGATGCCGAGACCCAGTCGCGCCGGCCCAGCGCCGCGCCCGCGCGGCCGAGTGCTTCGGGAGCCGCGCCGCCCCACGCGTGCCAGAAGCCCAGCGACCCCGTCCACGGCAGCACGGCGCCGAAAGGCCAGCCCTGTGCGGGGTCGGGCGCCATCGCGGCGACGCCCTCGCCGTAGGTCTTCAGTGCCCGCCGGCTGCGCTCGTCGCCGACGCGTGCCGCGGCGGTGAGTCCGAGCATGGCCTCGGCGGTGGCATCCGCCCCTCCCGTGATGAGCCACGCGGGCAGGTTGCGACCGTCGCTGCGCACCCACTGGCCCGCGCGCGCCAGCGACTCGCGTCCGAGGGCGTCGAGGCACAGGTGCAGCCGGTCGAGCAGGAACGCGGAGAAGTCGGCATCCGTCGTCCGGAACGCGGCGTACCCCTCGCCGAACGCCCACACGGAGCGGGCGAGCCAGTACGACTCGGCCGAGTCCGACGGGTCCGGCAGTTCGACGGGGATCGCGCTGGGGTTGAGGGTGCCGTCCGGTTGCTGCCACAGCACCACGCGCCCCGCGTTCGTGCCCGAGGTCGTCTGCAGGAACGCGAGGGCGCGCAGCACGTCGCGCGCATCCTCGCGGCTCTGCGCCTCGCCGGTGGCCTGCCAGTCGCGCAGGAACACCACGGCAGCGCGGGCGATGTCGTCGGCGTTGTACGCGCCCTGGCTCCAGTACCCGGTCGCCGCATCGCGCGATCCGCCGCCGACCGGACGGTAGCCGCCGGCCCCGTCGGTGTCGGCGTAGGTCCACGGCGCCCGCACGACCGGACGGGTCTCGATGCCGTAGGTCGTGTGCGTCGCGCTCGCCGCGACCGGCACGTCGGCGAGCAGGGACCGCAGGTGCGCGAGGTTCGTCAGGCGATGCCCGGATGCGGCGGCGGGAGCGCCGGATGCCGTCGCCTGTGCGACCGCAGCATCGACGGGGATCAGCGCGAGCGCGGTCGCGGTGGCGGCGAGTCCGAGGAACGTGCGGCGTGTGGTCTCCATGACGTCACCGCTCCTCGTCCTCGGCCCGATGGCCCGCGGAGCCCTCGTCCTCGGCGCGCAGCGCGCGACCCCACGGCTGTGCCGGATCGTGGATCGCGACCGCCAGGGTGGTGTCGGACTGGCCGTAGTACGCGAACCACTTGTCGTGGAACTTCACCAGCCCCTCCACGAACGTGACGTTCGACACGAGCCCGTGCAGATCCTCGAACGACTGCGGACGCAGCCACGGCTCCTGCATCCGTGCGATGACCTTCGTCGGCTCGTCCGGGTCGATCGCGATCTGGCCGCAGCGGTAATCGACGTCGACCGTGCCGTCTGGATGCACCGTCCTCGTCGCACCGTTCGTGAGCATCACGAGAAGGCCGTTGTCGGTGACGACCGGCGAGGTGCCGATCTCGACCAGTGCCTCGTCCCAGGTGCCAGGCGTCGGCGAGTACATCGGCTCGGTGTCTGGGGTGCCGGGGGTCCAGTGGATGAGGTCGTCGCTCGTCGCCCAGTAGATCGCGCCCTCGCCGAAGTACATCCACCACTTCCCGTGCATCTTCTGCGGCACGATGACCCCCGCCTTCGACCAGTTGAATCCGCGGGGATCGGTGGTCTTGAACGTGTCGAAGTCCTCGAACAGCGGGCCGTGCTTGGTCCAGGTGCGGAGGTCTGGCGAGGTGGCCAGGCACAGCTGCGCACTGTGGCGGTCCCACCCGGTATAGGTGAGGTAGTACGTGCCGTCGATGAGCGCGATGCGCGGGTCTTCGCAGCCGTAGCGCTCGTAGTCCTCGGAGGGGGACAGGATCGGCGCGTCCTCGCGGGTGAAGGTCACGCCGTCGCTCGAGCGGGCGATGCCGATGTGCGACACGATGTCGTCGGCGTGCGCGCGGTACAGCAGCACGACCTCGTCGCCGTCGACGAGCGCGGCAGGGTTGTAGAGGTTCGCCGACTCCCAGCTCGCGCCGCGGGGACGCAGGATGGGGTTGCCCTCGTAGGGCGTGAACGGACCCAGGGGGAAGGATGCTCCGGTGAACATGGTGGCCTTTCTGGCTAGCCCTTGACGGCCGCGCCGAGGTCGGTGGCGGTGAAGAAGCGCTGGAACACGACGAACAGGACCACGACCGGGAAGGCGAGGGCCGTGGCCCCGGCGAGGATCGCCCCGTTGGGGTTCGCCGTGGACTGCGCCACATTGGAGATGTAGTTCGCGAGAGACACGGCCAGCGGCTGCATCGACGCGTCCTTCGTGATGAGGAACGGCCAGAGGAACTCGTTCTACGGGCCGATGAAGGTGACGAGCACGACCGTCACGAGCACGGGCCGGATCAGCGGCAGCGCGACCGAGGTGAGCAGTCGGATCTCGCCGGCGCCGTCGATGCGCGCCGCCTCGAAGATCTCCGCCGGCAGAGCCTTGAAGAACTGGGTGAAGATGAACACCGCTGTCGTGTTGATGAGGAACGGCAGGATCATGCCGAGGTACGAGTCGCCGAGGCCGTAGTTGCGGGTGATCTGCACGTACAGCGGGATCATGAGCAGCTGGAACGGCACCATCTGCACGAGCAGCATGAGCACCCAGATCACGCCGCGCCCGCGGAAGTCGAGGCGCGCGATCGCGTAGCCGGCGAGCAGGCCGAACACGACGGTACCGAGCAGCACGCCGGCCGTGAAGATCAGCGAGTTCACGAGCGACCCGACGAGGTCGATCCGCGAGTCGATGGCGACGAAGTTGTCGAACGTCCACCCCGTGGTGGGGATGAGCGAGCTCGGCGAGTTCGTCGGGTTCTTCTGGAACGCCCCGACGAGCATGAAGTAGAACGGGAAGGCGAATCCCACGGCGGCGATCGTGAGCAGGACGGTGCTCAGGATGCGGGGCAGCGGGCGGCGTCGACGGGTCATCATCGCTCCCTGGTGGCTCGGTTGGCGGCCAGCGACAGCATCCCGACGAGGATCACGAGGATCATGCCGATCGCCGCCGCGGTGTCGGGGTTCTGCTGCTGGATGCCCATCTGGTAGATGAGCAGCACGGGGGTGGAGGAGGCGCCGTCAGGGCCGCCGCCGTTCGTGAGCAGGTACGGCTCGGTGAAGAGGTTGGCTCCGGTGATGATCGCGAGGATCAGCACGAGCGTGGTCGCGCTGCGCACCCCTGGCACTGTGACGTTCCAGAAGCGCGAGAGCGCCCCTGCTCCGTCGGTCTCCGCGGACTCGTACAGCTCCTTCGGCACGTTCTGCAGAGCCGCGAGGTAGAGCAGGATGTAGAACCCGAGCTGCTTCCACGTGACGTACAGCGCGATCATCGGCATGGCGAGGCCGCTGTTCACGAGCCAGGACGGGTCGGGGGCCAGCGGCCCGAGGATCGTGTTGATCAGGCCGTCGCCGGAGAACAACAGCATCCACACCCCGACGAGCGAGACGCTGGCCGTGAGGTACGGCACGTAGAACGCGACGCGGTAGGCCGACACCCAGCGGATGCCGGTGTTCAGTGCAGCCGCGAGCACGAGCGCGAGCACCGCGGTGAGCGGCACGTTGATCACCAGGAAGACGAGGGTGTTGCGGAACGAGCCGAGCACCCGCGGGTCCGTGAGCACCGTGACGAAGTTGTCGAACCCCACGAAGGGGCGGGCGACCTCGATGCCCGGTGCGGTGAAGAAGTAGTCGTGGAAGGCGATGTAGATCGCGAAGCCCAGCGGGTACGCGAAGATCGCCAGCACGAAGACGAAGTACGGCAGCGCGAAGAGGCCGCCGATCGGTTGCGCACCCAGGATGCGGGTGCGCAACCGCCGGTTCTCGGTCATGACGTCAGAGCCCGTCCGTCGGCATCCGTCACCCGGCGGCGAGCGTGTCGATCTTCTTCGCGGCGGAGCTCAGGAAGTCGTCGATCGACGTCTTGCCGAAGATCACGGCCGACGAGTAGCCATCACGGAACGCCTGCCAGGCCTCGACGGAGTTGGGGATGCTGGGCACGTCGGCCGTGGCCTCGGCCTGCTTCGCGAACGCCACGTAGTTCGGGTTCGCCGTGAAGTAGTCGGCGTAGGTGCCGGCGAGGTCGGTGCGCATCGGCATCTGGCCGGTCTTCTCGAGCAGCTGGCCGTCGCTGTCCTCGCTGGTGGAGAACTTCAAGAACTCCCACGCCGTGCCCTGGTTCTTGCACGCGGTGAACATCGACACGCTCTTCGAGTCGGCGAAGGTCGTGGGGTTCTCCCGGCCGTCGCTCGTCGGCACGGGCATGAAGCCCACGTCGACCGTGTCGGCGTACGACGGGATCGCCCACGGGCCGGCGAGCTGCATCGCCGTGGTCCCGGCCGACATCGCGTCGTCGGTCGAGGCCTCGTTCGGCGCGAGCTTCTCGTCGTAGACCTTCTTCCAGAACTCGGCGACCTGGTGGCCGGCATCCGAGTCGAACGTGGCCTTGCCCTTCTCGACGAGCATGGTGCCGTCGGTCTCCGCGAGGTAGAGCGGATAGAAGTCGAACCACGGCTGGTAGAACTCGCTGGTCGGCGCCGGCCAGATCGCGCTCTTCACGCCGGAGTCCACGATGGCCTTCGCGCCCTTGAGGAACGCGTCGTACGTATTCATCTGCGGGTTCTCCGGGTCGATGCCGGCCGCCTGGAAGAGCTTCTTGTTGTACATCACCATCACGGGGTTCGACTTCCAGGGAAGCTGGTAGAAGTCGCCGTCGGTCGCGTACGCGTCGACCTTCCCTCCGCGGGAGGTGATGTAGTCGGAGCCCCCGTCGATCTTGCTGAGGTCGACGAGGCCGCCTTGCTTGACCCAGCCCGAGACGGCCGCGGGGGCGACGTTGTAGACGAGGCAGGGGGCCGTGCCCGCGGTGATCGCGGCGGTGATGGCCTCCTCAGAGGAGGAGCCGGCGGGGATCTCCTGCGCCGTGACCTTCTCGTCTGGGTGCTCCTTGTTCCAGGCGTCGACCACGGCGTGGCCCCAGGCGAGCTCCTGCTCGTTGTTGGAGAGCCAGACCTTGATGGGGCCCTTCCCGTCGGAGGAGCCGGCGCTGTCGCCGCCTCCCGTCGAGCATCCGGTCGCGGCGAGTGCGACGATGCCGATGACTGCTGTTGCTGCGATCTTCTTCATGGTGTCCTCCTCGACACGGTGGGTGCGGTGGTCTGCGGTGCGCCGGTGCTCTCGCGGAAGTGCACGATGTTGCAGTCGACGACCTCGGTGCGCGGGTCGGCGCCGAGGATGTCGGCCCGCAGCAGGCGGGCGGCGGCGCGGCCGCGGGCCGCTGGATCGGATGAGACGCTCGTGAGCGCCGGGGTGAGGTGGGCGGAGAGGTGGTCGTCGTCGAAGCCCGAGATGGCCAGGTCGGCGGGGATCGACAGTCCCTGGGCCCGCGCGTAGGAGAGCCCCGCGATCGCCATCGTGTCGTTGGAGTAGAGGATCGCGGTCGGCCGGTCGGGCAGGGCGAGCAGCTCGGCGGTGAGGGCACGTCCGCTCGCGGCGGTGAAGTCGCCCTCGCGGAGCAGCCGGTCGTCGCCGACCTCGTCGAGATAGGCCTGGGCACGGGCGCGGGAGTGCACGTAGCTCAGCGGTCCGGACACGTGGGCGATGCGCTCGTGCCCCTCGTCGCGCAGGTGGGCGATGATGTCGCGGATCGGGGCGGCGTCGTCGGTGCGCACGCAGGAGAACGGATGCGGTCCGTCGTACGCGCCGACGAGCACGGTCGGCAGGTCGAGGTCGTCGAGGAAGGGGACGCGCCAGTCGTCGTCGCGCAGATCGAGGAGCAGGGCGCCGTCGGCGCGGCCGTGGGCGAGGGAGCGGTAGGCGCGCTCCTCGGCATCCCGGTCGGGGACGACCTGCAGGATCAGCGCCGTCTCGGTCTCGGAGAGCACGGACTCGACCCCGGCGATGAACGCGGGGAAGAAGGAGTCGTTGGCGATGACCTCGGGGTCGCGGGCGAGCACGACGGCGATGGCGTTGGCCCGCCGGTTGGCCAGTGCCCTCGCGCTCTGGCTGGGCACCCAGCCGAGCTTCTCGGCGGCGGCGAGCACCTTGGCGCGCGTCTCCTCGGAGATGGGGCGGTTGCCGCTGAGCGCGTGCGACACGGTCGCCTTGGCCACTCCGGCCTCGCGCGCCACATCGGCGATCGTCGTACGGCTCATGCCACCTCCTCGTGGATGTTCCGGCAGGCGCCGGTCTGGTTCCGTCGTGGACTCGGGTGTGCCCAGGTGTGAACCGGTTTGATGAGTGTAAACCGGTTTGATTTGCGCTGTCAACGGTGCTCGGAAGTTGCAGCATCCGACAGTCGGGGCGAACCCCGGCCGGCCGAGATCAGGAGAACGGCCCGAGACCAGGACGCATGGGCCGAGTCATCCTGTTCTCGGGCGGTCTTCCTGATCTCGGCAGGGCTCGGCAGGGCTCGGCAGGGTGCGGCAGGGCGCGACGCGGCGGGGCGTGGCAGGGCGGGTCAGGAGAAGCGGATGCTGGCGCGCAGCCGCGTGCGGATGTCGAACAGCTCGTTGCCGCCGATCACCCGCGCCCCAGGCACCCCGGCGCGCAGCAGCATGGGCAGCGCGCTGCGCCTCACCACGACGACGGGCAGGTCGCGGATGCGGCCGAGCGGGGTGATCGCCGCCGACAGGTCGTCGTCGGGGAGCACGACCACAGCGCCGCTGAACCGCACCTTCGCCGCGCGCGCCGTGCTGCGGATCTGCGCGAGCAGCGTCGTCACCGGCGCCTGTGCGCCGAGGCTCGGGCCGGTGATCTCGCCGCCGCGGAAGCCGACGACGCCGCCGAAGTCCGCCGACATCGCGCCGTACAGCCCGCTCGGGCCGAGGACCACGTGGTCGAGCTGCCCTTCCGGTTCCACGGCCACCCCGTGCCACAGGGTGAATCCCATGCCGAGGCCGGCCACGGCATCCGCCGTCCCCTCTTCGGCGAGAGCAGTGGCGAGCAGCCGGCGCAGGTCGCGTGGTGCGGCCTGCACCACGGACGGGGCGTACGGGTCGGCGACGTCGTGGCCAGCCCACTCGCGCAGCAGCGCCTCATAGCGGGCACGGCGGCGGACGCCCGGCTCGCCGTAGGTCTTCGGCCGTGGGCGCGTGTCAGTGCGGGCGGTGGGGGCGCGCCATCCGTCCCACTCCGTATCGGCGCCGCGGCTGCGGTCGTAGGCGGCACGCTGCTCGGGGGTGCCGATGATCTCCCAGGCGCGCTGCACGCGGATGAACACGGCCGCGTCGCCGCCGGTGTCGGGGTGCGTCTCGCGCAACCGCAGCCGGTACACGCGCCGCAGCTCGTCGTCGGCGACGGCAGGCGTGACGCCGAGCACCTCGTAGGGGGAGGCCGAGAGCGGACTGTCGAACATCCTGCTCCTTCCGACCGCTGCTCCAGGCTATCGCCCGCTCAGCGAGCGACATGCTCCCGAATGCACGGCTCGTGCGCGTCGGCATCCCGCTCCGTCGGCGAGAGGCCGTTTCGTCGGCGAGCGGACGCCGCGGAGCGAACTCAGGCGGAGATGTCGACGATGCGCTCGACGCCTCGCACCGGGGCGACGGAGCCGGCGGACGCCGCGGCGAGATCATCGGCGAGGCGGTCGAGTTCCGCGGCGGGCGCCCACAGCTCCAGCGTCGCCGCGGCGCCGTAGCGCGGCTCGCCGAGGGTCGCGCCGTGGTGCGCAGCCCAGTCGCGCAGGAGGTTGTCGTAGCGGCCGGCATCCGCGTGGGCGACCTCCACCGTCACCTGCGTCAGCGCCTCGCGGCGCAGCAGGGCGGCGAGGTCGAGAGCCTCGGAGACCGCGGTGGAGTACGCCCGCACGAGGCCTCCGGCGCCGAGCTTCACGCCGCCGAAGTAGCGGGTGACGACGGCGACGAGGTCGGTCAGCTCGCGCCGCCGCAGCACCTCCAGCATCGGGATGCCCGCGGTCCCCGACGGCTCTCCGTCATCCGATGACCGCGCCTGGTCGCCCAGCAGCCCGGTGACCATCGCGCTGCAGTTGTGCCGTGCGTCCCAGAACCTCTTGCGGACGCCGGCGATCACGGCATCCGCCTCCTCGACGGACCGGACCGGCTCGACGCGGGCGATGAACCGCGACTTCTTGATGACGATCTCGTGCTCGACCGCCGCGGCGATCGTCGCCGGGTAGCTGCGGGCGGAGGTCATCCGCTCAGGCTATCCGGCACCGTGATGCGAACGACGCTCAACCGAACGATGGAGGCGCCGGACGGACGACCGGGGAAGAATGTGAGGATGCCGTCCACCGACCGATCAGCGCCGCGGGTGCGCACCTGGGCAGGGCTCATCGGCTCGGTGCGGATCGGCCAGGCGGCGATCACGCTCGTGCTGGCGGTGATCGGCTCGTGGAGGGCGGCGCTCGACGGGGTGCCGCTGCCGTGGGTGCTGGCGATCGGACTCGTGTTCCTCGGCTGGTACGGCGGCGGTCTGCGGCTCAGCGAGCGCACCGACGACCGTCGTCTCGCGACCGGCTGGCTGCTCGGTCTCACGCTGATCTGGTGCGGAGCCGTCGCCGTCTCCCCTGAGTACGTCTGGCTCGCCTTCCCGCTGTGGCTGCTGGCCGGCTTCGTGATGAGGATGCGGTGGGCGATCCCGCTCAGCATCCTGATCCTCGTCGTCGTGGTCGCGGCCCCGCCGCTGCACACCGGCACCACCAGCTACGCCAACGTGATCGGCCCGCTCGTGGGCGGGGTGTTCGCCCTCGGCATCTCGCGCGGTTACCTCGAACTCGTGCGCGATGCGCGGGAGCGGCGCCGGCTGATCGCCTCGCTCGTGCAGGCGCACGAGGAGATGGCATCGCTGCAGGACGAGCTCGCCCGCACGCAGCGCGAGTCCGGCGCCAGCGCCGAGCGCACCAGGGTCTCGCGCGACATCCACGACACCGTGGCGCAGAGCGTGTCGTCGATCGGCATGCTCGCCAGATCGGCGCGGGAGTCGGAGTCGGATGCCGTGCGCACCCGCGCCCTGGAGCAGATCGCCGCGCTCGCCGCGGAGGGGCTGGCCGACGCCCGCCGCATCGTCGACGACCTGATGCCGGCTGAGCTGGAGTCCACGGCTCTCGGCGATGCGCTCGGGCGGATGCTGCAGCGCCTCACCGACGAGACGGGCATCGCCACCACTCTGCACGCCGACGACCTGCCGGCGCTCGGACTCGACGCCGAGGTGGCGCTGCTGCGCACGGCACAGTCGGCGCTCGCGAACGTGAGGTCGCACTCGGGCGCCGCGAGAGTCGTCGTGACGCTGGCCGACGCCGGCGACGCGGTGCGACTCGACATCGTCGACGACGGACGTGGCTTCGATCCCGCCGGGCTGGATGCGCCGGGCCTCGGCGGCGGCTACGGCCTTCGCGCCACGCGGGCACGGCTGCGCGAGCTCGGCGGCGGGCTCGACGTGGAGAGCGCCCCCGGCGACGGCACCGCACTGTCGGCTCATGTGCCGCAGGGAAGGCGTGCCCCGCGCGCGGACGCCGAGCAGGACGGGAGCCACCCATGACGGCCGTCCGCGTGCTCCTGGTCGACGACCACCCCATCGTGCGCGCCGGCGTGCGCTCGCTCTTCGACCACCGCGACGACGTCGAGGTCGTCGGAGAGGCGGCGTCGGGGGAAGAGGCCGTGGCGCTCGCCCGGCACCTGCACCCGGATGTGGTGCTGTGCGACCTGCGGCTCGGCGCCGGCATGGACGGCGTGCAGACCACCGCAGCGCTGCGTGCGCAGCATCCGTCCCCCGCGGTGATCATCCTCACCACCTTCGACCGCGACGCCGAGATCCTCGGCGCGATCGAGGCGGGGGCGTCCGGCTACCTGCTGAAGGACGTCGCCCCCGACGTCATCGTGTCGGCGGTCAGGCAGGCGGCATCCGGCGGACTCGTACTCACGCCGGAGCTCAGCGAACGCGTCGGCGAGGTCATGCGCGCCCCGAGGGTGCGGCTCACCGACCGCGAGCTCGACGTGCTGCGGCTGCTCGACACCGGATCGTCGAACCGCGAGATCGCGAAGACCCTCTTCGTCACCGAGGCCACCGTCAAGACGCACCTCGTGCACATCTTCGAGAAGCTCGGGGCCGACAGCCGCGCCCGCGCCGTCGCCCTGGCCCGCGAGTCCGGACTGCTCTAGCCGCGCACCCCGGGTTCGAGTCGCGTGAATGGCTCCGAAACCGGCCGAAACCGAGCCATTCACGCGACTCGAAAGTCGAGCCCCTCAACCGAACGGTTGATCCGCGCGGCGCCGGGCGGCGGGAGAGTGGAGGCAGCTCGAAAGGACATCCCATGCGCAAGCTCTTCTACGCCGCGTTCGCCTACATGGTCGCCGGCGTGCTCTCCGGACTCTTCTACCGCGAGTTCACCAAGGCCAACGGCTTCCCCGAGGGGCAGGCGACGCAGCTCGCACTCGTGCACACGCACCTGCTCGTGCTCGGGTTCGCCGTGCTGCTGATCGTGCTGCTGCTCGAGAAGGCGTTCGCGCTCTCGCAGAGCCGCCTGTTCGGCTGGTTCTTCTGGACGTACAACGCGGGCCTCGTCGTCACCGCGGCGACGCTCACGTGGCACGGCTGCCTCACCGTACTCGGACAGCAGTCCTCGGCCATGATCTCGGGCATCGCCGGCCTCGGCCACATCCTGCTCTCGGCGGGCATGGTGCTGCTGTTCCTCGCCCTGCGCCCGCGCATGCTCGCCGCGGCACGGGCGCAGGCGCAGGCGTCCGCCTGACCCCTCCCGCTATTCCGCCGTCTCGTCGCGGAGGTAGGCGATGTGCGCCTCGTGGCGGGTCAGGTGGTTCGGGGACTTCCGCACGAACAGCCACGCCACCACGAGGATCGCGAACCAGATCGGGGTCACCGCCAGCGCGGTGAGCGTGTCGGGCTGCGTGGTCAGCGCCCACAGGATGAAGACGAAGAAGGCGAGCACCACGAACACCATGAACACGCCGCCTGGCATCCGGAACGTCGACGCCGCCGCCTTCTCCGGCCGCCGCCGCCGGTACACGAGGTAGCTGGCGAGGAAGATCGTCCACACGAACATGAAGCACACGGCCGAGACCGTCGTGACCATGTCGAAGGCCGTGCCGATGTCCTTGCCCGCGTAGAGCAGCACGACGCCAGACAGCAGCAGGATGCAGGAGAGGAACAGTGCGTTCTGCGGCACCTTGCGCGACGAGAGGCGGCCGAACAGGCGGGGTGCGTCGCCGTCCTGCGCGAGGCCGAACACCATGCGCGACGTCGAGTAGATGCC
>JAGIAK010000034.1 GCA_017744855.1 Microbacterium sp. | reverse complement strand
GGGAAAAACCGGCACGCAGCGAGTTTGAAACTGACCAAAGAGATGACATCATTGCTGACTTCATCCGAATGCCAACCCCACCAAAGCAGGATTGGTCTTTGATCCAAAGGAATCTCCCCCAGCCGAAGCCGAGGCGAGGTTATTTGGCATTTGACAAGTGCACGCTGTTGAGTTCTCAAGGATCGGATGCTCCCACGACCCAGTCATCACAACCAGGCCCGAAGGGCAACTTCTCTATCTTAGCCATCCCGACCCGCTTGTCAAATCGACGCGCCCGGCGAATCTGTGATCCGCTGCGCAGCCGAAGACAGCCGCAGGAGGGGTGGATCTCCCATCCTAGACGCAGGCGTCTGTTCTCACAAGTAAGAGGATCGGGAGGTGGTTCTCCGCTTGAGGGGGGTGAGGCTCTCGGCCTCTCCGCTTCCCTGTGGGGCGAACAAGTAATAAGTTACGTGGATTCCGGGAGTCTGGCAAATCGGGAGGGACCCCCCGGGCGTGTCGCGCCACGGGGTCGAGAAGGTTCTCCCAGTCCAGGGGCGGAAAACGCCACCGAGCAGGAGTAGACGGCGTCGAGAGTACGATCACACCATGCCCGTCTCCCCCGGTTCTGCGCCATCGGATGCCGTGCTCTCCCGCGTCTGCGTCGACCTCGGAATCGCGCCGTGGACAGGCCGGTTCGCCCCACCGGAGTCTCCTGTCCCGCTCCCTTCACGGCTGGCCGTCGCCGACCTCGCGTGGGCGAGCGTGCTGTCGGTGTGCGCGGCGTCCGGCATCCGCGCCCTCCCCGACCCGCATCGGATCGCTCTCGCCTTCCGGAGCGACCGCGTTCTCGCCATCGACGCCACGGCCCCTCCCGTGTGGTCGCCCTACTCGGGCTTCTGGCGCACGGCGGACGGCTGGGTCCGCACCCACGGCAACTACCCGCACCACGCGAGCGCGATGCGTCGCGCACTCTGCGTCGGCGACGATCCCGCGCTCCTCGCGCCGGCCTTCGAGACACGTGACACTCACGAGGTCGTCGACGAGATCACGTCGGCCGGCGGTCTCGCGGTCCGCGTCGCTCCCGAGGATCCCGCGGAAGACTCCCGACTGCGCAGCACTCCCCTGCTCGATGTCCGTCACCTCCCCGGCCCCGTCGCGCACCCCCGCGACGTCGGCGACCGCCCGCTCGACGGCGTCCGTGTGCTGGACCTCACCCGGGTCATCGCCGGTCCGGTCTGCACGCGCACCCTGGCGCTGCTCGGCGCCGACGTGCTGCGCATCGATCCGCCGGCACTCCCCGAGCCGGAGTGGCAGCATCTCGACACCGGCCACGGCAAGAGATCGGCCCTTCTCGATGCACGCTCCCCGAGGATGCGAGAGCTGCTCGATCGCGCGGACGTGGTCGTGCTCGGGTACCGCCCCGCCGCGCTGGAGCGCCTGGGACTGTCTCCCGATCAGATTGCCGCACAGCACCCAGGTCTCGTGATCGCACAGCTCAGCGCCTGGGGCTCAGAACAGCCGGAGCGCGCCGGTTTCGACAGCCTCGTGCAGGCGGAGTCGGGGATCGCGCTCATCGAGTCGCCCGACGGTGAGCGCCCTGGCGCGCTCCCCGCCCAGGCGCTCGACCACAGCGCCGGCTATCTGCTCGCGACATCCGTGCTCGCACTGCTCGAACGTCGACGGCGCGAGGGTGGGACCTGGATCGTGCGCACCTCGCTGCGTCGGATCGCCGCCGAGCTGCTCGGCATGCCGCGCAGCCATAGACCGGAAGCGGAGATCGAGATCGACATTGCCCCGCACGCCGCGACCTTCCGCGTCGGAGAGCGCGAGCTCCGCACCGTGCGACCGGCCCTGCCCGGAGTCGAGTTCACGGCGCCGCACGTGTGGGGGTCGGATCACCCGACCTGGTGACCCCGTTTCCGGAACAGCGGGATCGACAGGCAGAGCACCAGCGTCAACGCTCCCCAGACGGCGCAGGCGGGCGGAAGCACACGATAGGCGAGGTGCTGGGCCGTGAAGCTCGCGGTGAACGGACCGTACGCGAGCATCCCCCAGACCCAGGCGGCCACGAGGATCGCCGGCAGCGAGATCCACCAGGCGACGACCACACCGCGCGGCACCGACCGGGCGGTGTCCGTGCGCGGCGGGGTGCGGACGATGCGCACGAGCGCCCAGATGCCGATGACCGCCAGCCCGACCACACCGGATCCGTACTGCAGCCACTTGTACCCGGGCAGCGGACCCCAGGCCTCGTCGAGCACAGGGAGCAGCTGCACTCCTCCACGGCCCTCGTGCGTGAACAGGTCCCAGGCGATGTGCGAGAGCACGCCGAGGATCAACGAGATCGCGAGCCACAGCGGATACAGACGCCCCTGCCCCGCACCGAGCGCCTCACGCAAGGCGGTCATCCCGCTCGTCGACCAGGCGGCCGGCAGCCGACGGGCGAGCACGGCCGGCATCAGTTCGGACACCGCAGGTCGGAGCACGATCCGCCACACCAGGAACAGCACGAGCGCGATCAGCGCGGTCCACACCGAGTTGACCGGCCCGTGCGTGAACGCATAGCTCGGGCCGATCCCCCGCGCGAAGAGCGGGAGGTCGGGCGTCATCGCACCGATCGCGATCGCCGCCGGCACGAGCGGCGTGCGGATGAACGGCAGCGCGACGACCGCGTGGCTGGGGGTGAACGGCATCCGTCTGGAGGCCTCAGCCGATGAACACGCCCGCGAGCGTCTTCTTGCCGCGACGCAGCACCGACACCGAGCCGGGCAGTGATCCCTGCACGGTCGCGGTCTCGTCTTCGACCCGCACGCCGTCGAGCGACACCCCGCCCTGGGCGATCGCACGACGGGCCTCGGACAGGCTCGACACCAGTCCGGTCTCGACGAGCGCCTCGACAACCGGGGTACCGGCGACGACGGTCGCGTTCGGCAGCTCCTCCAGCGCGGTGCGCAGCGTCGACGCGTCGAGCGCGGTCAGGTCGCCCTGCCCGAACAGCGCCTCGGATGCCGCGATCACGGCGCCCGCCGCCTCGATGCCGTGCACGGTGGCGACGACCTCGAGCGCGAGGCGCTTCTGCGCCGCCCGCCGGAAGGGCTCGGACTCGACGAGAGCCGCGTACTCCTCGATCTCGGCACGGGACAGGAACGTGAACACCTTGAGGCGGTCGACCACGTCGGCGTCGGTCGTGCTGAGCCAGAACTGGTACATCCGGTAGGGGCTGCACATCTCGGCGTCGAGCCAGATCGCGTTGCCCTCGCTCTTGCCGAACTTCGTGCCGTCGCTGTTCGTGATCAGCGGTGTGCCGATCGCGTGCACCGAGGCGCCCTCGGCACGACGGATCAGGTCGGTGCCGCTGGTGAGGTTGCCCCACTGGTCGGATCCACCGGTCTGCAGCACGCAGTCGTACTGCCGGTAGAGCTCGAGGTAGTCGAGCCCCTGCAGGATCTGGTAGCTGAACTCGGTGTAGCTGATGCCCTCGTCGGAATTGAGGCGCGCGGCCACCGCGTCCTTCTTCAGCATCGTGCCGACGCGGTAGTGCTTTCCGATCTCGCGCAGGAAGTCGATCGCCGACATCGGCGCCGTCCAGTCGAGGTTGTTCACGATGCGCGCCGCATTGTCGCCCTCGAAGCTGAGGTACCGCTCGACCTGCGCGCGCAGACGGCCGACCCACTCGGCGACGGTCTCCCGCGTGTTGAGCGTGCGCTCCGCGGTGGGACGGGGGTCTCCGACCAGACCGGTGGAGCCGCCGACGAGGCCGAGCGGCTTGTGGCCGGCGAGCTGGATGCGGCGCAGCGTGAGCAGCTGCACGAGGTTGCCCAGGTGCAGGCTCGGAGCCGTCGGATCGAACCCGCAGTAATACGTGATGGGGTCTCCCGCGAGCAGGGCGCGGAGCGCCTCCTGGTCGGTGGACACGTGGACGAGGCCGCGCCATACGAGTTCGTCCCACACGTTCTCGAACGTGGGGTCGATCGCAGGTGCCGCGGTCGTCAGAGCGGGAGTTGACACGCGCTCAAGGCTATCAGCGCGCGGCACCTGCGATTCGCCGTCAGGCGGGGGCGTCCAGTCGCGCGAGCTCGTCGGGGTCGAGTGCCAGAGCCGCAGCATCCATCGCCGCCTCCAACTGCTCGATCTTGCTGCCGCCGAGGATGGGACGGATGCCGTGGGCGAGCTGCCACGCCAGCACCACCTGGCCGCGGCCGAGGCTGCGCTCCTCGGCGATCGCGGTCAGCGCGGCGAGTCGTGCCGAGGTGCCAGGGTGGTCGTAGACCTCGGGGATCTCCTTGCGAGGATCGTCGTACGCACCGGACAACAGCGGCGTGTACGCCCAGGTCTCCAGTCCGTTCTCGGTCGCGAAGTCGCGCTGCTCGTCGCTCATCACACCGAACGGGTGCTCCACCCCCGGCGGCCTCGTGCCCGGACGCACCCGCAGGTACGTGCTGTTGAGCTGGAACGCGTCGACGGGGATGCTGCCGATGGCCCTGGCGTGCGCCCGCGCACGCTCCACGCGCCAGGCCGGATGGTTCGACGCGCCGACGCGGAGCACCGTGCCCTCCGTCGTGAGCGCCGCCAGCCCCTCGACGGTCTCCTCGATCGTCACGGCGCGATCCTCCTGGTGCAGCCACAGCAGGTCGATCACGTCGACGCCGAGACGACGGAGACTGCCCTCAGACGCCGCACGGATCGCGCGAGCGGACAGACCGGTGCGGTGCTGCGGCCACGATCCGGGCCAGAGCGGCTCGGCGCCGACCTTGGTGGAGATCCGCACCCGCTCGCGCATTCCGGGGCGCGCGGCCAGCCAGCGTCCGATCACCTCCTCCGATGCTCCGCCGTGCCCCGTCGGGCTGGCCCAGAAGCTGTAGCAGTCGGCGGTGTCGATCCAGACGCCACCGCGTTCGGTGAACCGGTCGAGCAGGGCGAAGGAGGTCTCGTCGTCGATGCGCGTGCCGAAGGACATCGCACCGAGGACGATCGGGGATACGGGGACGTTCGAAATGGTCATGATCGACACTGTGCAACCTGGAGCGCACTCCAGGTCAAGCCCTAGGCTCGACGTCATGGCGACGTACACACCGGCCGAGACCGCGGCGCTCTCGGGATTCAGCATCGACACGCTGCGGTACTACGAGCGGGAGGGCATCCTCCCCCCGGTCTCGCGGACGGCCGGAGGCCACCGGGCCTACTCGGACGACGAGCTGATCCTGCTCGAGTTCCTCAAATGCCTCCGCGAGACGGGGATGCCCGTCGACAGTCTGCGACGCTACGGACGCCTATGCCGGAGCGACGACACCATACCGGAGCGGATCGCGCTGCTCGAGGAGCATGCGGAGACGGTGGCTCGTCAACTCGCGGAGGTGCAGGCCCAGCAGGAACGTCTCGCCGAGAAGCTCGCCTGGTACCGGTCGATCGCCTGACCTGCTCAGGAGTGCGCGGCCCACCAGACGAGGAAGGCGGCGCCGAGCGCCATGACCCAGCTCACCAGGCTGCCAACGAGGAAGTACTCGGCCCTCGCGCCCGTCTCGCCGTCGCGAGAGATCTCGGGAAAGCGCACGATGCCCTTGGCCGCCAGCATCGCCGCGAGGATCGGATAGGCCGCCGCGAGCGTCAGGATGAGCACGAGGATGCGCTCCAGTGGGCCGATCAGCCGACCGCCCTTGAACCCGCCGCGCGGGGCGGAGGCTTCGGCGACGCCCGTGTCCGGTTCTTCATCTCCGGACTTCTCGGCCGCGGGGACGAGCTCGATCGGCCGCCAGGTGTGCTCGCCGTCGAGGGCGGCGCGCACGACGAGGTTCGCCGACTCCAGCAGGAATACGCCGGCGCCCAGCGCGAGTACGGCGAGATCGAACGACACATCGCCGAACGGCGACCTCAGAGTCCACGCGTCGCCGATGAGGCCGGCGTCTGCACGCCCGCCGAGCCAGACGACGGAGCCGATGCTGGCCAGAGCGAGCAGCACGGCCGGCCAGAACCCCAGCCGTGCGCTGCGGCCGTCCGGCATGGTCCAGATCCACAGCGCGCCGACCACGAGCGCGATGAGCATGGGGAGCAGTGCGTCGCTGACGCTGCCGAGGAGCAACAGGACGACCGTCACGACGAGGTACCCGATCCAGCGCCTCGGGGCGAACTGGCGGACCAGGTCGACGGCGCCCACCGCGAGGAGCATGAAGCCGGCGACGATCATGCGGCTGCCCCTCTGAGCGCGGCGACCCCTTCGAGGATCGCGGCGGCGCCTGCGGTGCGCAGCGCCTTCGACACGCTGGGCTGCGAGACACCCTCGGCGGCGGCGAGCTCGTGCTGCGACCGCCCGATCAGCCGGCCGTACGTGAGCCGGCGCACCCGCTCGCTCATCGCCCCGACCAGTTCGTCGCGGACGAGGAGGTAGGCGTTCGACGCGGCGATCGTGCTCTCCATGACCTCATCCTGCCCCGGGGCTCCGACAATCCAGCTCCTCGTGCGCGGCACGGCGCGTCCTTCACGGGCGTGCACGGTGTCGATCGCTGCTCTGGCGGCGTACCACCCCGGTCCGTCGGCGAGCTCGCCGTGCACGGAGGCGACGGCCCGTACCTCCCCCACTCCGATGCCGAACCGGAAGGCGACGCCGTCGGGGAGCCGCAGCTGGATCATCAGGAGCGAGACCAGTGCGTCGCCGAGATCGGCGTAGACGCCCTGCTGCTCGTCGCCTACTGTGGGCGTCAACGGTCTGATCGCCAGCGGGAGATCCGCCTCGACCAGCGCGATGGTGTCGTCGAGTGTCTTCTGCGCAGCCGCGCGATCGTCGAGGGCGCGCGAGCCCACGATGTCGGCGAGTACGGCGATGACCATGGGATAACCATAACATGCATATCCTTGGCATATGCCTTATTTAGTTATATTCTGACGATATGCCTCAGTCTCACACGATCCCCTGGTCCGACGGCGTCTGGACGACGGCGCCTCCGTCGACGCGCATCGACGGCCACGCGCTCGAGGTCACGGCCGCGGAGGGCAGCGACGCCTGGCGCCATACCGCCTACGGCTTCGTGCACGACACCGAGCACGCCCTGCTCGCTCCTCTCGCCGTCGGCGAGGCGATGGAGGTCTCGTTCCGCGCACCGTGGGACGGGCAGTTCGACCAGGCAGGTGTCTTCGTGCGCATCGACGACGAGCACTGGGTCAAGACGGGCGTCGAGTACGCGGACGGGCACCTGGGACTCGGCGCCGTCGTCACCGACATCCGCTCCGACTGGTCGGTCGGCCACGTCGACGAGTGGCAGGAGAGCGAGATCACCGTGCGGGTGAGCCGATGGACGGATGCCGTCATCGTCAGAGCGCGCGCCGACGACGGCGACTGGCGCCTCGTGCGGGTCGCCCCGTTCGACGGGGAGGCCCCCGCATCCGCCGGCCCGCTCCTCGCTGCCCCCACCCGCGCAGGTCTCGTCGTGCGGTTCACCCGGTGGGAGCGGTCATCCGCCGACACCGACCTGCACTGATGCGCATCGTCGTCTCGGGCACGCACGCGAGCGGCAAGAGCACCCTCGTCGCCGACTTCTGCGCGCGCCATCCGCAGTACACGCCCATGCCCGACCCCTTCGAAGAGCTGGACGAGGCCGACGACCGCCCCGGCGCATCCCTGTTCGTCGCGCAGCTCGCCCTGAGCGCGCGCCGACTCGTCGACGGGCACGACCCCGACGTGATCGCCGAGCGCGGACCGCTCGACTTCCTCGCATACCTCACCGCCTGGGACGAGCTCGGTCGCAGCGACGTGCCCGGCGACCTCCTCCGTCGCGCCAGGGAGACGACGACCGCAGCCATGACGGAGGTCGACCTGCTCGTCGTGCTGCCGCTGAACGGCGCCGATCGCATCTGGGTGCACCCCGAGGAGGACCTCGAGCTGCGCGACGCGATGGACGAGGCCCTGCTCGAGCTCGCCGACGACACCGAACTGCTCGGCGCGCACACGCGGGTCGTGGAGATCGTGGGCGACAGGAGCGCCCGGCTCGCCGCGCTCGACGCCGCGGTCTCCGCACGGCACGACGACTGACGGCGGCGCCGGACCCACCGGCACCGCCGTCTCGTCGCGGATCTAGAGCCCGAGCGCGTGCGCCGCGGCCTGGGCGCGCGCGACGAGCTCGGCGCGCTGCTCGGCCACGCGCACGGGGGCAGTACCGCCGGCGCCGGTGCGCGACGCGACGGAGCCCTCGATCGTGAGCACCTCGCGCACCTCGGGCGTGAGGTGCGCCGATACGGAGAGCAGCAGCTCATCGGAGGCGTCCTCCAGGCCGATCCCCCGCTCTTCGCAGGCGCGCACGAGCGCACCGGAGATCTCGTGGGCGTCTCGGAACGGCACCCGGCGCTTGACCAGCCACTCGGCGACGTCGGTCGCGAGCGAGAAGCCCTGCGGGGCGAGGGCCGCCATGCGCTCGGTGTCGAACCGCAGGGTCGCGATCATGCCGGCGAACGCCGGCAGCACGACCTCGAGGGTCTGCACCGAGTCGAAGACGGGCTCCTTGTCCTCCTGCAGGTCGCGGTTGTACGCGAGCGGGAGGCCCTTGAGCGTGGCCATCAGCCCGGAGAGATTGCCGATCAGACGACCGGACTTGCCCCGGGCGAGCTCGGCGATGTCGGGGTTCTTCTTCTGCGGCATGATGCTCGACCCGGTCGAGTAGCTGTCGTGCAGGGTGACGAACCCGAACTCACGCGTGTTCCAGAGGATGATCTCCTCGGAGATCCGCGAGAGGTCGACGCCGGTCATCGCGGTGATGAACGCGAACTCCGCGACGACGTCGCGCGCGGCCGTGCCGTCGAGCGAGTTCTCCGCCGGGCGGTCGAGACCCAGTTCGGTCGCGACCAGGGCGGGATCGAGTCCGAGGGTGGAGCCGGCCAGCGCTCCCCCGCCGTACGGCGAGACGCCGGCGCGACGGCGCCAGTCGACGAGACGCTCCAGCTCGCGCACCAGCGGCCAGCCGTGCGCCTGCAGGTGGTGCGCGAGCAGTACGGGCTGCGCATGCTGCAGGTGCGTGCGCCCGGGCAGGATCGCGTCGGGGTGGGCCTCGGCCTGAGCGACGAGCGCATCGATCACGCGCAGGATGTCGCGGGCGATCACGCGGGCGTGGTCGATCAGGTACATCCGCACGAGGGTGGCGATCTGGTCGTTGCGACTGCGTCCGGCGCGCAGGCGTCCGCCGAGCTCCGGTCCGAGCTCGGCGATCAGGGCCTGCTCGAGAGCTCCGTGCACGTCCTCGTCCGAGGGCAGCGGACGCAGCGTGCCGTCGGCGACCTTGCGCGCCACGGCATCCAGTCCCTCGTGCATGCGCACGGCCTCGTCGGCCTCGAGGTAGCCGGCGGCCTCGAGGGCCGTGGCATGGGCGTGGGAGCCGGCGACGTCGTACGGCGCGAGGATCCAGTCGAAGTGGGTCGACCGGCTCAGCTCGGCGAGCTCCGGCGACGGCCCGCTCGCGAATCGGGCGCCCCAGAGCGCGCCCTCGTTGGTTCCGGTGTGCTCACCCTCGGACATCACGCCGCCTTCTCATTCTTGCCGAGGAGCCACACCAGCAGCGCCTTCTGCGCGTGCAGGCGGTTCTCGGCCTCGTCCCAGACGACGCTCTGCGGGCCGTCGATGACCTCGGAGTCCACCTCGTACCCTCGGTCGGCGGGGAGGCAGTGGATGAAGATCGCGTCGGAGTCGGCGATCTGCATCGTCTCAGGCGTCACCTTGTAGCCGCCGAGGTCGCGGATGCGGGCGAGCTTCTCCTCCTCCTTGCCCATCGACACCCAGGTGTCGGTCACGATGACGTCGGCGCCGGCCGCGGCCTCCACCGGGTCGGTGAAGAGCGTGATCGATCCGCCCGTCTCGGCGGCGCGGCGATCGGCGGCCTCGACGACGTCGGCCCGCGGGGCGTAGTCGGCGGGCGAGGCGATGCGCACGTGCATCCCGGCGGTGACACCGGCCAGCGCGTAGGAGTGCGCCATGTTGCTCTGCCCGTCTCCGAAGAACGTCAGCGTGAGTCCCGTGAGCTCGCCCTTGTGCTCCCGGATCGTGAGCAGGTCGGCGAGCAGCTGGCACGGGTGGAAGTCATCGGACAGCGCGTTCACGACCGGCACACGCGTGCCGGCGGCCATCTCCTCGAGTCCCGCCTGGGCGTAGGTGCGCCAGACGATCGCCGCGACCTGGCGCTCCAGTACGCGAGCGGTGTCGGACGGGGTCTCCTTGCCGCCCAGCTGGCTGTTCGCCGTCGAGATGATCAGCGGGGATCCGCCCAGATCGGCGATGCCCACCGCGAACGAGACGCGCGTGCGCGTCGAGGACTTGTCGAAGATCACCGCGACGGTCTGCGGGCCGGCGAGGGCCTTGTTCGCCCAGCGGTCCTTCTTCAACTCCAGCGCGAGGTCGAGGATCTCCGCCTGCTCGGCGGGGGTCAGGTCGTCGTCGCGCAGCAGGTGGCGGGTCACTTCGACTCCTTCCAGTCGCTCAGTACGTCGCATGCGGGGGCCTTTCTGGAGCCGGTGAGGGTCGCCTGTACGGCGGCGAGGGAGGCGGTGAAGAGGTCGCGGAACTCGGCGATCTCGGCGTCACCGATGGTGAGGGCCGGCGCGATGCGCACGGTCTCGGGGTTGGCGGCGTTCACGATGAGGCCGCGCTCCTGCGCCGCCGCGACGACCTGGCCGGCCACGGGCGCCGACAGGCCGACGCCGATGAGGAGGCCGCGTCCGCGCACCTCCGCGACGAGCGGCGAGTCGAGGCCGGAGATGACCTCGCGCAGCTCGGCACCGCGTCGTGCGGCGTTGTCGACGAGGCCGGCGCGCTCGATCTCGGCGAGCACCGCGTCGGCGACCGCGGTCGCGAGCGGGTTGCCGCCGAACGTCGAGCCGTGCGAGCCGGGCGTGAACAGGGCGCTCGCGGCGCCGTAGGTGACGAGCGCACCGATCGGGAAGCCGCCGCCGATGCCCTTGGCGAGGGTGATCGCGTCTGGCGTGATCCCTTCGTGGCTGAACCCGAACCAGGCGCCGGTGCGTCCGGCCCCGGTCTGGATCTCGTCGACGATGAGCAGGGCGCCGTGGGCGAGCGTGAGCGACCGCGCCGCGGCGAGGTAGCCCTCGGGGAGCTCCACCACGCCGGCCTCACCCTGGATGGGCTCGACGATGACCGCGGCGACGCAGTCGTCCATCGCGGCCTCCAGTGCCTCGATGGTCGCGGGGATGTGCTCGACGCCGCCGGGCATCGGCTCGAACGGCGCACGCATCGACGCCTTCGCCGTCATGGCGAGCGAGCCCATGGTGCGACCGTGGAAGCCGTTCTCCAGGGCGATGATGCGGGGGCGCTCGACCCCGCCGTGCAGACGGGCGAGCTTGAACGCCGCCTCGTTGGCCTCTGCACCGGAGTTCGAGAAGAACACCCGGCCGTCGATGCCCGCTCCGGCGAGGCGCTTGAGGCGCGCGGCCAGTGCGAGCTGCGGCGGCGTCGCGAAGTAGTTCGACACGTGCGCGAGGGTCGCCGCCTGCGCGGAGACCGCCTCGACGAAGACCGGGTGCGCGTGGCCGAGCGAGGTCACCGCGATGCCGGCGAGGAAGTCGAGGTAGCGCGTGCCTTCGGCATCCCACAGCGAGGATCCCTCCCCGCGCACCAGCATGGCGAGGCGGGGCCCCGCGTTGAGGATCAGGTCGCTCGCCGCGTCGTCCTGCCAGGTGCTCATGCTTCCGTCCCTGCGCTTCCCATAACCACTTCTGTTCCGATTCCCTTGCTGGTGAAGAGTTCGACGAGCACCGAGTGCGGCACCCGTCCGTCGATGATGGCCGCGGCGTCGACTCCGCCCTCGACGGCGTCCAGGCACGCCCGCATCTTCGGGATCATGCCCGACTCGAGCGTCGGGAGCATCTCGATCAGCGCGTTCGAGGTGAGGTGCGAGACGAGCGAGTCGCGGTTCGGCCAGTCGGCGTAGAGCCCTGGCACGTCGGTGAGGATGACGAGCTTGCGCGCGTTCAGCGCCACGGCGAGGGCCGCCGCTGCGGCGTCCGCGTTCACGTTGAGCGATTGACCGGGGTGGTCGAGGTCCGGCGCGATCGAGGAGATCACGGGGACCCGCCCTGCGGCCAGGTGGTCGAGCACGGCGGTCGGGTCGACGTTCACGACGTCGCCCACACGGCCGAGGTCGATCTCCTCACCGTCGACGACGACGCCACGGCGGCGGCCGCCGAACAGGCCGGCGTCCTCGCCGCTGAGGCCGGTCGCGATCGGCCCGTGCGAGTTGATCTTGGAGACGAGCTGCGGGTTCACCTGACCGGTGAGCACCATGCGCACCACGCCGATCGCCTCGGTGGTGGTGACGCGGTAGCCGCCCTTGAACTCGCTGGGGATGTCGAGGCGTCCGAGCATGTCGGAGATCTGCGGGCCGCCGCCGTGCACGACGACCGGCTGCACGCCCACGTAGCGCAGGTACGCGATGTCCTGAGCGAACGCCTCCTGCAGCTCGTCGGAGACCATGGCGTTGCCGCCGTACTTGACGACGACGATCTGGTCGCGGAACTTCTTCAGCCAGGGCAGGGACTCGATGAGGGTCTCGGCCTTGACCGCGGCGATCTCCGCCGGGGTGTCCTGGATGTCGGTCATGAGGCGTATGCGCTGTTCTCGTGCACGTAGTCGTGGGTGAGGTCGTTGGTGAGGACGGATGCCGTGGCCTCGCCGACCTTCAGGTTGATCACGAGGTGCGTGGCACGGGGCGTGAGATCGACCTCCTCGCGCGGCCGGTCGGGACCGCCCTCGCTGCAGACGCGCACGCCGTTCATCCACACGTCCACGTCGTAGGGGTCGAACTGGGCGCTCGTGGTGCCGATGGCAGCGAGCACACGCCCCCAGTTCGGGTCGTTGCCGAAGATCGCAGCCTTGAAGAGGTTGTTGCGGGCGACCGAGCGGCCGACCTCGACGGCATCCTGCTCGCTGGCGGCGTGCTGCACCTCGATCGTGATGTCGTGGCTCGCCCCCTCGGCGTCGCCCTGCAGCTTGACCGCGAGCTGCTGGCAGAGGTCGGCGAGTGCGGCGCCGAACGCGTCGAGGTCGGGCTTGATCCCGCTCGCGCCGTTGGCGAGCAGCGTGACCTGGTCGTTCGTCGACATGCATCCGTCGGAGTCGAGCCGGTCGAAGGTGCGCCCCGTGGCCGCGCGCAGCGCCGCGTCGGCCTCGAGCGGCTCGAGGTCGGCATCCGTCGTGATGACGACGAGCATCGTGGCGAGGCCGGGGGCCAGCATGCCCGCGCCCTTCGCCATGCCGCCGATCGTCCAGCCGTCGCGGCTGACGACGGCCGTCTTCGAGACCGTGTCGGTGGTCATGATGGCCTGCGCGGCGAGGTCTCCCCCGTCGGCGGAGAGTTCGGCGATCGCCCGGGCCGTGCCGTCGAGGACCTTGCCGCGGAACACCTCGTCGCCCGTGCCGATGAGCCCGGTGGAGCAGACCAGCACGTCACCGGCGCTGACGCCCAGCAGCTCGGCCGCCTTCTCGGCGGTCTGGTGCGTGGTCTGGAAGCCGAAGGAACCGGTGAAGCAGTTCGCCCCGCCGGAGTTCAGCACGACGGCCTCGACGACGCGGTCGGCGACGGCCTGCTGCGACCAGATGATCGGGTTCGCCTTGGCGCGGTTGCTCGTGAACACCGCGGCGCCGACCTTGCGCGGGCCGCGGTTGACGACGACGGCCACGTCGGGCTTGCCTGTGGACTTGAGACCGGCGGCGACTCCGGCCGCCTCGAATCCTGCGGGGGCGGTGACACTCACGGTGCGACTCCGTTCACGGAGAGCGCGCGGTCTTCGGGGAGGCCGAGCGCGATGTTCATGGATTGGATGGCGGCACCGGCGGTGCCCTTGACGAGGTTGTCGACGGCGGTGACCACGGTGACGCGGTTCGCCGCGCGGTCGATCGCGAGCCCGATGAGCGCGGTGTTCGCGCCGAGGACGTCGGCGGTGCGCGGGAACTGCCCCTCGGGCAGCAGCTGCACGAAGGTCTCGCCGCCGTAGGCGCTCTCCCACGCGTCGCGGATCTGCGCATCGGTCGCGCCGTCGACGATCGGAGCGGTCGAGGTGGCGAGGATGCCGCGCGACATCGGCACCAGCACGGGCGTGAAGGAGATGCGGATGCCGTCGGCGTCGGCCCCCGTGGCCGCGGCGAGCGCCTGCCGGATCTCCGGGATGTGCCGGTGGGTGCCGCCGACCGCGTACGGGTTGGCGCTGCCGAGGATCTCGCTGGCGAGGAGGTTCGTCTTGAGGCTCTTGCCTGCACCGGACGGGCCGACGGCCAGCACGGACACGATGTCGCCCGCGTCGATGACACCGGCGGCGACGCCGGGAGCGAGGCTGAGGCTCACCGTCGACGCGTTGCAGCCGGGAGCGGCGATGCGCGTCGCGCCCCGCAGGTGCTCGCGCTGCTTCACCCCGTCGACGAGGAGCTCGGGGACGCCGTAGGTCCACGGCTCGTGGAAGTCGCCTCCGTAGAACGCGTCCCAGGACTCGCGCGACGTGAGCCGGTGATCGGCGCCCGCGTCGATCACGAGCGGCACGGAGCCGAGCGCGTCGGTGTACTGGCCGGACTGGCCGTGCGGGAGGGCGAGGACCACGATGTCGTGACCCGCGAGGATCTCGGGCGTGGTGTCCTGCAGCGTGAGGTGGGCGAGGGAGCGCAGGTGCGGCTGATGCTGGACCAGCGGCTGCCCTGCGTTCGAGTGCGCGGTGACGGTGCGGATCTCGACGTCGGGGTGGGCGGCCAGGAGGCGCAGGATCTCGCCCCCCGCATAGCCGGATGCGCCGGAGACGGCGACGGAATACGTCATGCTTCTACCTTAACGGTGGGAGGGTCGGGGGCCGGGGGCGGCGACACCGGCACTCGACCGCCGTGCACGAGCAGGCAGGAGCGCGGGGTCGCCTAGAGTCGGCGGCCGCCGCGGCGTCGGCGCACAGCGATGACGCTCGGGACGCCCTTCGACTCGCTGCGCTCGCTCAGGAACCGCGTGGCGGGAGCGGAGGCGGCCGAAGGCATGTCGTGACGATAGCGCGGGCGCCTCGGCATCCGCAAATCAACGCCGTCACACGACGCCGGAGCCGCGCGACTGCAGGAACACGAGGATCGCCCGCACTCGCCGGTTCTCGTCCTGCGGACCGAGCCCGAGACCGCTGAAGATGTTGCCCACGTGTTTGCGCACGGCGGCGTCGCTGAGGAAGAGGGCGGAGGCGATCTCGCTGTTCGACGCCCCCTCCGCCATCAGCTCCAGCACCTCGCGTTCCCTCGCCGTGAGGGCGTCGAGAGGACCGGCGAGGTCGGAGCGCAGCAGCCGCCTCGTCACCTCCGGGTCGATGACGGTGCCTCCGCCCGCCACCGCGGCGAGCGCGCGGTCGAAGTCGCTGATCCTGTTCACCCGTTCCTTCAGCAGGTAGCCGACGGCCGCCTCCGGGAGCACGAGCAGGTCGCGCGCATAGCGTTCGGCGACGTACTGCGACAGAACGAGCACCGGTTGCGACGGCATCCGCTCCCTGATCCGCAGCGCCGCCCTGAGGCCGTCGTCGGTGCCGTCCGGCGGCATCCGCACGTCCGTGACGACGAGGTCGGGCGGGGTAAGGAGTGCGGCGTGCGCGATGTCCAGCTCCGTCGCGTCCGACGCGGTCGCCACGACCTCGTGCCCCAGGCGCTCCAGGAGCGCACGGAGCGCCTCGCGGAGGAGCGTGGAGTCATCGGCCAGCAGTATCCGCATGCGCTCCCCCTTCCGCGACCGCGGCGCCGGGCACCGGGAGCTTCATGCGCAGCACGGTCGGGCCACCCGCCGGGCTCGTGACGACGAGTTCCCCGCCCAGCGCCTCGGCGCGCCCCGCCAGTCCACGCAGCCCGGTGCCGTGCTCGGGGTCGGCGCCGCCGTGTCCGTCATCGGCCGCGCGCACCCAGGCTGTGCCGCCGTCCACTCCCAGATCCACGAGCACGCGGGACGCCGAGGTGTGCTTCGCCGCATTCGTGATCGCCTCTGTGACGAGGAAGTACCCGGCCGCCTCGGCGTCGGCCGGCAGACGAGGGAACCCCGAGTCGCGGATGCGGAGCGGCAGGGCGCTGCGGCCGGACAGCTCCCGCAGGGCCTCGGCGAGTCCGTGGTCGGCGAGCACGGCGGGATGGATGCCGCGGACGGTCGAGCGGAGCGACGCGAGCGCGCGCTCCGTCTGGTCCTGCGCGGCGCCGAGGGCGGTACGCGCCGCATCGGCGTCTCCGGCGCCGAGCTCGAGTTCGAGCATCGCGAGGCGTGCGGCGACGCCGACGAGCTCCTGTTGGACGCCGTCGTGCAGATCGCGTTCGATGCGCCGGCGCTCCGTCTCGTGCGCGGAGACGATCGCCGCGCGGGACCGGGTCAGCTGCGTGACCCTGCGGTCGATCTCCGCGGTGCGCGGCGCCACGAGCCAGCCGACGACGCTCGCATGCAGCGCAGCGAACGCGGCGTCGGCATACGCGCCGATCACGAGCATCACCGGCAGCCAGAGCAGCGGATGCCACCAGTTCTCCGCGCCGACCGTGACGGTGACGTCGAAGAACAGGTTCACCTCCGCCGGCGGGCGGGTGAGGCCTGCGACGGCGAGCGCCACGGGCAGCACGAGGGACAGCGCCTGCACGAGCAGCATCGCGAACGCGACGAGCCCCAGCAGGATGCCGACGAGGAGAGCAGTGACCTCGCGCCAGGTCGTCGGCTCGGTGAGCCGCACCCAGAGCCAGTTGTGCCGCTCCTCTCCCGGCACCCGCACATGTCCGCTGGCCCGCGACGGCGCTCCGACCAGGCGCAGGCGACGACGCTCGACGACGCTGAAGAGGATGCCCCAGAGCGGGAGGATCACGAGGGTCGCGAGCACGGGGAGGATCAGCACGAGACCGAAGACGGCGGTGATGACCGCCGACAGCAGTCCGAGCCACGGCCAGCGCGAGACGAGGAATCGCGGGGGCGACAGCATCAGCCCCTGCCAGATCGTCTCGGTGCGCACGGCATCAGCCTATGCAGGCGGAGGCCCGCGGCACCCGCCCGAGCCGAGAAGGTAGCGTCAGGTCTACCCCGGGAGGCGCCTCCGCTCTGGTGCGTGACAGCCGTCGTCCCCGTGGACTGGAGGCATGACGATTCCTGCTCCCCTGCCCGCCGTCCCCCTGCTGCACGCCAGGGGTGTGACGAAGAGCTATGCGGTGCGGCGCGCTCCGGCCGCGACGGTCCTGTCCGGCATCGACGTCGACGTGCGTCAGGGCGAGATGCTGAGCATCGTCGGCCCCAGCGGCTCGGGAAAGTCGACGCTGCTCTACTGCCTCGCGGGGCTGGAACGCGCGGATGCCGGGGAGATCGCGTTCGACGGCACGAGGATCGACGGCCTCTCGCAGGCGCGCCTCGCCCGGCTGCGCCGCGACCGCATCGGGTTCGTCTTCCAGAGCTACAACCTGATCCCCTCGCTCTCCGCCGCCGAGAACGTCGCACTCCCCGCGCGCCTGGCGCGGCGCCGGACACCGGACGTGCCTGCCGCTCTGTCAGCGGTCGGCCTGTCCGGGCACGGAGGCAAGCGCCCCGGTGACCTGTCCGGCGGACAGCAGCAGAGGGTCGCGATCGCCCGCGTGCTGGCCGCCGCACCTGACCTCGTGTTCGCCGACGAGCCGACCGGCGCCCTCGACACGGCGACGGGCGGCCAGGTGCTCGATCTGCTGCGCGCCCACGCGACAGGCCGACGCAGCGTGGTGCTCGTCACCCATGATCTCGACGCGGCGTCGCTGGCGGACCGCACGCTGATCCTGCGCGACGGCGCAGCGGTGGCCGAGCTGTCTCGTCCGATGCCGTCGGACATCCTCGACGTGCTGCACGCCGCCGAGCGCACGGGAGCCGCCTCGTGATCCGCCTGCTCGGCGCCGAGCTGCGGCACGGCTGGACGACATGGATCGGACTCGTCGCGGTCGCGGCGATGGCGGCGCTGTCGTTCAGCGCCGCGGTCGCCATGCTAGAGGCCGGTCTGGCCGAGAGCGGCGAGATCCTGGAGGCGTCCGTGAGCTTCCTGTCGATGCTGCTCCTGTTGAACATCCCCGCCGGCGCCATCGTCGTCGCCGCGGTCGCCCGCCTGGCCGTCGACCTGCATCGCGGCGCCTACGCGCGATGGCAGTTGTCGGGGGTCAGCCCTGCGCAGACCTCCGCCGTGGTGCTCGCCCAGCTCGCGTGCGCCGGCGCTCTCGCCGGCGCCGTGGGGTTCGCGCTCGCCGTACCCGTCGTCCCCGCCTTCCTGCACGCGGTGTTCGAGGAGGACGACTCCTGGTGGGCGTCGGCGACGATCTCCCCCGGTGCGCTCACCGCCGCGGTCGTCATCCCCCTCACGGTCGTCGTGGTCGTGGTCGGCGGTGTCAGGGCCGCACGGTCGGCGGGACGGACGCCTCCGCTGAGCGCGCTCCGCGAGCCCGATGCCGAGGCGAAGCGGATGCGGTGGTGGCGATGGCTGCTGCTGGTGATCGTGATCCTCGCGGCGGGTGTCGGCGGCATCCTCGGTCCGTTCCGCGCCGAGGAGCGCAGCACGGCGGTGTCGCAGTTCCCGCTGCTCCCCGCCTACCTCACGGTCATCGTCGCGACCGCGGCTCCGGTGCTGTCGCCGCTCCTCCTGCGCGCCTGGACGGCACTGCTCCCCGCGCGGCTGTCGTCCAGCTGGCACCTCGCCCGTCACCAGGCGCGCTACCACCTCGGCCGCAGTACCGCGTCGGTCACCCCGCTCTTCGTGGGGACGGCGTTGCTCGGCGGACTGATGACCATGTCGGCGACGACCGGCTCGGCGATGTCGGCGGCAGGACTGCCGGGGAACTTCGGCCTGGGGATCATGCAGGTCATGCTGCTGATCGGCGGACCGGTGCTGCTGGGGGCCGCGGGCGCCGCGGTCGTGCTCTTCATGAGCAACCGCACGCAGTCCGCCGAGCAGGCGCTGCTGCGGGCATCAGGAGCCACGGCGCCCACGGTCGTGGCGACGGCCCTGTGGCAGGCGGTCATCCACGCGGTCACCGCCGCGCTCCTCGCCGCGGTCGTGATCGGTGCGACCGCGCTGATCTGCGCCGCGGCCCTCGACCGCTTCATCCCCGCTGCCCCTGTGCTCGACCTCCGCGCGGCGGCGGTCCTGGTCGCAGCGGGCCTGGTGCTCACGGCATCCGCCACGGTGCTCCCCTCGCTGGCCCGGCTGCGCGAGCCGCTCGCCGCGCGTCTCGGTGCCGACTGATCCGAGCGCTACGGCCGCAGCGGATCGAGGAAGAACGCGTGCTCGTGCGCCGACGAGGTCTCGAACGCCCGGAGCATCCGCGCGCGACGCGCGGGCTCGACGGCGGCAGCGGTCTCCGCCACGATCTCGACGGCGCGTGCGGTCGCCGCCTCGAACGCGGGGTCCGCGTAGGTCGTCAGCCACGAGGCGTACGGGTGCGTCTCGTCCGTCGCGTACGCGCCGAACTCCCCCGCATGCAGACGGCGACCGAGGTCGGTGTAGAGCCAGAAGCACGGGAGCACCGCCGCGACGAGCTCGGCGTAGTCCCCGCCGAATGCGACCGAGCGCAGATGGTCGAGGTACGCCGTCGTCGTCGGCGACGGGTCGGCCGCGAAGGTCTCCTGGCTCACGCCGCCCGGTGTGAGCCAGGACGCGTGGAGTTCGAGCTCGCCGACGATCGATCCGTGCGCGGCGTCCGCCCAGAACGCCTGCTCGGCAGAGGTGGGGGCGAGCCGCGCGGCCTCGGCGAGCACGCGCGCGTACTCCCGCAGGTACAGCGCGTCCTGCCCGAGGTACGCGAGGAACGGACCGCGCTCCAGCGACCCGTCGGCGAGGGCGCGGATGAAGGGCAGATCGTCGATGTCGCGTCGGACGTCGGCGATGCGCTCCCACCACTCCGCGGCGATGCGCTCAGCGGCGGGAGGCCCGTCGACACCGCCGCGCGCCCAGAGGCCCGCGAAGTGGTGCACAGGTCCGTGTCCGCCGCCGATCCGCAGCGCCCCGCTCGCGACGAGGCTCTCGCGCAGCCATCCGCGCGCGCCGTCGACGGCGTCCTCCGCTGACTCACCGCGCGCGAGCCGGGTGGCCAGCGCCGACGAGAGCGAGCAGCCGGTGCCGTGGGTGTTGCGCGTCTCGATGCGCGCACCGGGGAACCGGCGTACAGCACCACGCGCCACATCGACGAGCGCGTCGGGGGCCTCGGCGCCGCCGAGGTGACCGCCCTTGACGAGCACCGCGGCTCCCATCTCCGCCGACAGCACGGTCGCCGCCGCGATCGCATCGTCCCAGTCCTCGATCTCTCGACCCACGAGCACGGCGAGCTCGCCGAGATTGGGGGTGATCACGTCGGCCACGCCCAGAAGCCCGCGCAGCTCGAGCTCCGCCTCGGCATCGAGCAGCCGGTCGCCGCTCGTGGCGACCATGACGGGGTCGATCACGACGACCGGCGGCCGTACTCGGTCGAGCCACGCGGCGACGGCGCGGATCACGTCGCCGGTCGCCAGCATCCCGACCTTCACCGCGTCCACGACGATGTCGTCCGAGATCGCGTCGAGCTGCGCCGAGAGGAACTCCGCCGGGGGCACATGCACGGCGCGCACGCCGCGCGTGTTCTGGGCCGTGAGCGCCGTGAGCGCCGCCATCCCGTATCCGCCGTTCGCGGCGATGGACTTGAGATCCGCCTGGATGCCAGCGCCGCCTGACGGATCGCTCCCCGCGATGCTGAGCACGCGCGGCACACCGGCCGCCCGCCACCTGGCGAGGAACGCGCGGGCGCTGTCGGCGGGATCCTGCGCCCCGCAGAGCGCCGAGACCACCGCGAGTCCCGCCGCACCCGCAGCGCGCAGAGCCTCGGTGTCGTCGATGCCGACGCCGCCGATCGCGACGCACGGCAGAGGACTCGCGGCCGCGAAGGCGCGGAACCCCTCGACCCCCAGAGCCGGCGGGTGGTCGGGCTTGGTGAGCGTCGGGCGGATCACGCCGACGCCGAGATAGTCGACCGTCCCGTCGGGGAGGGCGAGCACGGCGTCCAGATGCTCCTGACTGTTCGCGGTGAGTCCGATGAGCGCGTCGGGCCCCAGCGCGGCGCGTGCACGGAGCACCGAGGCGTCGCCCTGTCCGAGGTGCACCCCGTCGACGCGGGCACCGGCCGCGCGCGCGGCGAGCGCCGCATCGAGGCGGTCGTTCACCACGAGCAGGGCCCGACCGTCGATCACCCGCGACAGCTCGACGAGCTGGGCGGTGGTCTCGGCGTCCGTCGCCAGCTTGTCGCGGAGCTGCACGATGCGCACCCCTCCGTCGACCGCCCTCCTGACCGTCTCGACGACACCGCGGCGTCCGCACAGGGCGGCGTCGGTGACGAGGTAGAGCGAGAGATCGGCGTTCACAGCGCACCGCTCTCGACGCGCGCGGCGGCGGCGATGTCCGCGGGCTGCACGGCGGCGAGCTCGTCGAGCAGCGAGACGGCGAAGCTCCCCGGTCCTGCCGACAGGGCGGCCGCTCGATCGGCGGCGATCGTGTAGACGAGGCTGGCCGAGGCGACCGCCGCCAGCGCGTCGAGGTCGGAACCGCGGGCCGCGCCGAGGAACGCCGCCATCACCGCTCCGAGCGCGCACCCGCCGCCCGTGACGCGCGTGAGCAGCTCGTGGCCGTTGGCGATGCGGTGCACGCGCGCGCCGTCGGTGATCAGGTCGACCGGCCCCGACACCGCGACCACGCTACCGAATCGCTCGGCAAGGGAGACGGCGGCCTCGGCGGCGGCATCCGTCGTGTCCGTCGCGTCGACACCGCGCCCTCCCGCGCTGAGCCCCGCCAGGGCGAGGATCTCCGAGGCGTTCCCGCGGATCGCCGTCGGCCGCTGCTCCGCGAGGGCGTGCGCCAGGCCGGTTCGCACCGGCAGTGCGCCGATCGCGACCGGATCGAGCACCCAGGGCGTGCCGGATGCCGTCGCTCCCCCGACTGCCTCGACCGCGGCCTCGCGCTGCTCCGGCGTCGGCGTGCCGAGGTTCACGAGCAGTCCGGAGGCGACGCCGGCGAACATCCCCGACTCGCCGACGATGTCGACCATCGCGGGCGCGGCACCCACGGCGAGCAGGACGTTGGCCGTGAAGCCGGTCACCACGGCGTTCGTGATGCAGTGCGTCAACGGAGGGGCCGCGCGCAGCGCCTCCAGCAGGGACGCAGCCTCGACGGCGAGGCCGGGGGCGGGGGCAGACGGAGGACGCAGAAGATCGCTCATGCGCGACATTCCCTTCGCTAGTACGAACTAGATCAGGTTCGACGGGTCTGTTCTCAGCCGCGGATGCGGCACCCCGTGTCACTGCTCGCAGTCTAGCGAAGCCGCCGTGTCAGCCGAGCGCGGTGAGCAGCTCCCGCTCCTCGGCCCGCGTCAGGCCGGCCTTGCGCTCGCGGTCGACGCCCCGCGCCCTCTCATCGGCGAGCACGGCGGCGATGGTGTCGGCGAGGGGGCGCAGCGTCCCGCCCGTCTCGAGGAACCGCTCGTTCGACCGCGTCATGAAACCGGTCATGTCCGCCGGGAGCCACAGCGGCAGCGACCGTGCGCCCGCCCAGAACCCGACACCGTGCGCCTCGAGCCAGTCGTCGTCCGCCGTCTTCAGCTCCCCCGTGTGCCCGGCCGCCGCGCGCACGGCGTTCAGCACATCGCCGAGCGGATGCCGATCGCCGATCGTGTTCGCCGCCCCTGTCGCCGTCGACGCCACGATGTACTCCGCGAGGTCGTCCACGTCGATCACCTGGAACGACCGCCCCTGCACCTCGGGCACCAGCACCGGCTCGGCACCCGCGCGAGCGAAGGCCGCCGCCCAGTAGCCGAAGCGGTCGCTGGGATCGCCCGCACCCACGATGAGCCCGGGACGCACCACGAGCGCTCGGGCGCCGAGGGTGCGCACGGCCTCCTCCGCGGCGACCTTCTGCGAGCCGTACTCGTACTCGTCGCCTGGCGCGGCTGGGGCATGCAGCGGGGCGCTCTCGTCGGCGCCGACCGTCTCGTCGTCGGAGTAGGCCGACATCGACGACACGTACGTCCACCGCGCGGCCCCGGCGCCGAGGGCGGCGACCGCCGCGGCGACGTGGTCGGCACGCGAGGAGATGTCGATCACGTGATCCCACTCGCTCTCCCGCACGGCTTCGTAGGCCGTGTCGGAGTCCCGATCGCCGATCGCGAGGGCGGCACCCTCCGGCGCGGCCCGGCCGCCGCGCGCCAGGCAGGTCACGGCGATGCCGTCGTCGAGGAGTCTGCGAGCGATCCGTCCGGACAGCCAGCCGGTGCCGCCGAGGATGAGTGCGTTCGTCATGTCACCATGTCATCAGCATCCGCGGGGTCACGGAAGCGTATCCGCCCAGAGCAGAGGGCGGATGAGCGGTCAGCGACGCCCGAGGTCGTCGATGCCCGCGAGCCGCGGCACGGTCCACTCGGGATCAGGCCGCCACCGCTGCCACTCGGGATCGAACGGCCAGTCCCCCGCACGGAACGAGGCGATCGCCGCATCCGCGTGCCTCTCGATCTGCGACGCCTGCTCCGGGGTGAGCCGCCCCTGTTCGATCGCCGCAGCCAGCTCGTCCTCGTCCTTCAGCGAGATCGTCCCGTCCGGTTCGATCTCGACGTCGAGGATGTGATCGGAAGAGTACGTGTCGTGATCCGTGCGCAGGTGCGCGTTCTCGAGGTTCACGTACCAGCCTGCGAATTCCCAGTCGTCGCCGGTGGCATCGCTCCAGAAGAGCCACACTGACCACGCGGCGCCGGCCGGCGCGATCCGCAGGATGCCGTTGCCCCACCACTCCTCCGCGATGCGGATGCGCGGGTCGAGCCAGCGACGCTCCAGCGGAACGGTGCGCACGCGATGTCCGTCCGGCGACCCCTGCCCTTCCTGGATGGTGCCGGGGGCGAGCCACGCGACCAGCCCGCGCTCGTCGTCGCGTACCACGCGCATGGGCGCGATCGTCGACGGATCCCCTGGCTGCCAGCCCGGGGCGCGGTAGTGCCAGTCGATCTGCGTGCCGGGGCCGAGGAACGGCCCCTCACCCATCGCGCGGGCATCGTCGGGCACGGCCGCCGGGGTGCTCTGCGGGAGGATGCTCATCCCGCCACGGTACCCCGGGGCCGCGTTCGACGATCGATCGCCGACGGTCAGTCGCGGATGACGGCTCCGAATCGCTCCGCCGCGACGGCGACGCCCGCGAGCTTCGCCTCCGTGGCTTCCGCGGCGGTGAGCGTGCGGTCGTCTGCGCGGAAACGCAGGGCGAAGGTCAGGCTCTTCGCGCCGGCGTCGAGTCCGTCCCCGCGGTAGTCGTCGACGAGCCGCACCGACTCGAGAAGGGCGCCCGCACCCTCGACGAGCGCCGCGCGCACGTCTCCGGCCGGAACGTCGGCCGACACGACCAGCGAGACGTCCTGGGTTGCTGCGGGGTACGTCGACAGCGACGCCGCGACGGTCGAGCCGGCGGCCAACTCGAGCAGCGCGTCGAGGTCGAGCTCGAGCACGGTCGCACGGCCAGGCAGGTCGGCCCCCTCGGCGACGGCCGGATGCAGCTCGCCCACGTAGCCGATCTCGGCACCGTCGATGAGCAGTGCCCCGGCGCGCCCCGGGTGCAGGGCGGCGCGCGTCGCCTGGGCGACGTCGATCTGCGCACCGGCGGCCGCCGCGATCACCCGCACGGCATCGAGCGCTTCCGAGAGCCCTGCGGCCTCGGCTGCACGACCGGGCTGGCGCGGGGTGACGTTGCCGGTGAGCAGCGCGGCGACGTGGCGACGCTGCGGCGGGATGGAGGCGTTCAGCTCGGCGAGCTTCTCGTCACTCGGACGCACGCCGAGCGGGGGCACCTCGTCGGTGCCGTACACGACGCCCGGCTCAGGGAGGAACACGGTGCCGGTCTCGAAGAGCGCCAGATCGGTGAGTCCGCGCGAGATGTTGCGGTGCGCGGTCTGCAGCAGACCGGGGATGAGGGAGCGGCGCAGGAACGGCGCAGAGCCGTCGAGCGCGTTGGCCAGACGGATGCTGGGCAGGTGCTCCCCTGACGCCGAGCCGTGCAGGTCGTTCTGGGCCTCGGTGGTGAAGGGGAACGACGGCGTCTCGACGAAACCGGCTGCGGCGAGCGCGTTCGCGACACGACGGCGTCCCTGCTGCGGCTCGGTGAGGCCGCGGCCGGACGGCGGGGTCGGCAGCACCGAGGGGATGCGGTCGAGCCCGTGGATGCGGGCGACCTCCTCCGCGAGCGTCCACTTGTCGGTGAGGTCGGGACGCCAGGTCGGCGGGATGACGGTCCATCCGCCTTCGGACTCCGCTACCTCGGCGCCGATGGTGGTCAGCGCGCCGGTGATCTCGGCGTCGGTGTAGTCGACGCCGATGAGCGCCTGCACGAAGCCGGTCGGCAGCTCGATGTCGCCGACGAAGACCTCGGCGAACAGCGCGCCGCCCTCGTCGGTGAGCGTGCCGCCGGCGAGCTCGACCATGAGGTCGGCCACGCGGCGGGCAGCGACGAACGGGATCAGCGGGTCGACGCCGCGCTCGAAGCGCTTGGACGCCTCGCTGGGCAGCTTGTGACGCCGGGCCGAGCGCGCGATCGTTGTGGGGTCGAACGTGGCCGCCTCGATGAGCACGTTGCGCGTGGTCTCGGACATCTCGGTGGTGCCGCCGCCCATCACGCCCGCGAGGCCGATGGGTCCGGACTCGTCGGTGATGAGGAGGTCCTCGACGTGGAGCGCGCGCTCCTGCCCGTCGAGGGTCGTCATCTTCTCACCGGGCGTCGCACGGCGCACCGTGATGCCGCCGGCGAGCTTGTCGAGGTCGTAGCCGTGCAGCGGCTGACCGAGTTCGAGCATCACGTAGTTGGTGATGTCGATGAGCACGCCCAGCGAGCGCATGCCGGCGAGCGTGAGCCGCGCGATCATCCACGGCGGGGTGGGACGCGAGGGGTCGACGCCGCGCACGACGCGCGTGACGAACTCGCTCGCGCCGACGCGGCCGCGCACGGGCGCCGCGTCGTCGACGACCGCCGTGTGGCCGGTGCCCGGCTGCAGCTCGGCGAAGTCGCGTTCGGCGGGGTCGCGGAAGACCGCTCCGGTGGCGTGCGAGTACTCGCGTGCCACGCCGCGCAGCGAGAACGCGTAGCCGCGGTCGGGCGTGACGTTGATCTCGACGGCGACGTCGTCGAGGCCGAGCAGCGCGATGGCGTCGGTGCCGACGGGAGCGTCGATGCCGAGCTCGGCGAGGATCAGGATGCCGTTGTGCTCGTCGCCCAGGCCCAGCTCGCGTGCCGAGGCGATCATGCCGTCCGACACGTGGCCGTAGGTCTTGCGTGCAGCGATCGGGAACGGCCCGGGCAGCACGGCGCCGGGCAGCGTCACCACGACCTTGTCGCCGACGGCGAAGTTGTGCGCGCCGCAGACGATGCCGCGCGGCTCCGCCTCGCCGACGTCGACCTGGCACCAGCGGATCGTCTTGCCGTTGGACTGCGGCTCGTCCTCGAAGGAGAGCACCTGCCCGACGACGACCGGACCTGCGATGTCGAAGCGGTGGACGTCCTCCTCCTCGAAGCCGACGGACACCATCGCCGCGAGGACCCCCTCTGGCGTCGCATCCGCTGCCAGATCGACGTACTCACGCAGCCACGAAAGCGGGACGCGCATCACACCACCATCCCGTACTGCTCGCTGAATCGGACATCACCCTCGGCCATGTCGCGCATGTCCTGGACGTCGCTGCGGAACATCAGGCCGCGCTCGACGCCCATGCCGAATGCGAAGCCGCTGTAGACCTCGGGGTCGATCCCCGCCGCACGCAGCACGTTGGGGTTGACCATGCCGCAGCCGCCCCACTCGATCCAGCGCGCGCCGCCCTTGAAGGTCGGGTGCCACAGGTCGAGCTCGGCGGACGGCTCGGTGAAGGGGAAGAAGTTCGTGCGGAAGCGCGTCTTGGCCTCGGGGCCGAACATCTGGCGGGCGACGTGGTCGAGCGTGCCCTTGAGGTGCGCCATCGTGATGCCCTTGTCGACGACGATGCCCTCGAACTGGGTGAACACCGGCAGGTGCGTCGCGTCGAACTCGTCGGTGCGGTACACGCGGCCGGGGCACAGCACGTAGATCGGCACCTCGCGGTCGAGCATCGAGCGCACCTGCACGGGGCTCGTGTGCGTGCGCATGACGAGGTGGCGCGAGGCGGGGTCGACGTAGAAGGTGTCCTGCTC
>JAGIAK010000033.1 GCA_017744855.1 Microbacterium sp. | reverse complement strand
GATCCTGGACGAGCCGACCAACCACCTCGACGCCGACAGCGTGGTGTGGCTGCGCGAGTTCCTCAAGGGGTACAAGGGCGGGCTGATCGTGATCAGTCACGACGTGGAGCTGGTCGGCGAGACCGTGAACCGGGTGTTCTACCTCGACGCGAACCGCCAGATCATCGACACGTACAACATGAACTGGAAGAACTACCTCCGTCAGCGCGCCGCCGACGAGGAGCGCCGCAAGAAGGAGCGCGCCAACGCCGAGAAGAAGGCGACGACCCTGCAGCAGCAGGCCGCGCGCTTCGGAGCGAAGGCCTCCAAGGCGGCCGCCGCCCACCAGATGATCGCGCGCGCCGAGAAGCTGCTCGCGGGTCTCGAGGAGGTGCGCCAGGAGGACCGGGTCGCGAAGCTGCGCTTCCCGAAGCCTGCCCCCTGCGGCAAGACCCCGATGATGGCCACCGGTCTGTCGAAGTCCTACGGCTCGCTGGAGATCTTCACCGACGTCGACCTCGCGATCGACCGCGGCTCGAAGGTCGTCGTGCTCGGTCTCAACGGTGCCGGCAAGACCACGCTGCTGCGGATGCTGGCGGGCGTCGACCAGCCGGACACCGGGCAGCTGGAGCCCGGTCACGGGCTCAAGGTCGGTTATTACGCCCAGGAGCACGAGAACCTCGACGTGAGCCGCTCGGTGCTGGAGAACATGGTGTCGGCCGCGCCGCACATCACCGAGACCGAGGCGCGCAAGGTGCTCGGGTCGTTCCTGTTCACCGGCGATGACGTGCTCAAGCCCGCTGGCGTGCTCTCGGGCGGCGAGAAGACCAGGCTGTCGCTGGCCACTCTCGTGGTGTCGTCGGCCAACCTGCTGCTGCTCGACGAGCCGACGAACAACCTCGACCCCGCGTCGCGCGAGGAGATCCTCGGCGCGCTCGCGCACTACGAGGGCGCCGTCGTGCTCGTGTCGCACGACCCCGGCGCGGTGCAGTCGCTCAACCCGGAGCGGGTGCTGATCCTGCCCGACGGCGTCGAAGACATCTGGAGCCAGGAGTACCAGGACCTCATCGAGCTCGCCTGAGCGGCGCCGGATCGGCCTAGTCTGGAGGAGTGGCAGACGACGCGCACTCCGACCTCGCCGACAGGCTGCGCGCGCAGCCCACGCTGACGGGCGTCGCGCCGCCGCTCGATGTGCAGGCGCTCCCGAGCGATCCGGTCGCGCTGTTCGTCGAGTGGCTCGACCTGGCGATCTCCGACGGCGTCGCGGAACCGCATGCCGCCGTGCTCGCCACCGTCGACGCCGACGGCGTGCCCGACGCGCGCACCCTCATCCTCAAGGACGTGGATGCGCGGGGTTGGGCCTTCGCCAGCACACGGTCCTCGCGCAAGGGTGCTCAGCTGTCGGCCCACCCCGTCGCGGCGCTGAGCTTCTGGTGGCCGTCGCAGGTGCGGGCGGTGCGTGTGCGCGGACGCGTCGTGGAGGCGTCGGCCGAGGAGAGCGCGGCGGACTTCGCGCGGCGGTCGGCCGCGGCCCGCGACGGGGTCACCGAGGGCGACTGGACGCTGTGGCGCCTGCAGCCGGCCCGGATCGAGTTCTGGCAGGGGGCGGCGGACCGGAACCACACGCGAATCGTGTTCGAACGCGGACCCGACGGCACGCTCGTCAGGGCCCGGAGCGAGGAGAAGACCGCATGAGCGGATATCAGGTGACGGAGATCGGCGCTCTCGACGAGTGGCGCGGCCACTTCGGCGGGTTCGACGCGTCCCGCTCGCGGGACGGGCGGAGGGTAGTCGACCATGAGCTGACGATGCAGTTCATCGGCATGACGGCCAACGCCCTGGTCCCCGGTGAGGAAGCCGGGTACTGGCATGTCCACGAGCGCGTGGAGGAGGTGTACGTCTTCCTCGAGGGACGCGGGCAGATGGGTCTCGATGACGATGTCGTAGAGGTGGGGCCTGGCACGGTGATCCGTGTCGGACAGGGGGTCGCGCGCACGTGGCGCGCACGCTCCGACAGTCCGGGAGAACTGCGATGGCTGTGCATCCGCGCGGGCGGTGAGGAGCTCCCGCACCTGCCGGACGACAGCAGACGGCTCCCCGAGCGTCCGATGCCCTGGACCGACTGAGAATCCGACGGAGATTCAGCGCGCGTCGAGGAGCTCGTCCTCGACGTCGCCGTCGCGGTCGCGGCTGCGCGTCTTCTTCACCTTCGCGGGGACGCCCTCGAGCTCCTCACGGTGCCGCACCGTCTCCGTGCGGATGATGTAGCCGATGAACACGAAGCCCATCAGCGCGAACAGGATCCACTGGATCGCGTAGGACAGATGCGGGCCCGGGTCGTCGGTGGGGGACTCGAAGGCGCCGAGCGTGCCATCACCGGCTGGCTTCTCGCCGACCAGCTGGCCGTAGGCGCCGGTGATGACCTCGCCGTCGACCATCTTCGCGATCGTCGGGAGGTTGATGGTCGGGACCTGTCCTTCCGGCGCGCTGCGGCCGGACGTGGGGATCTGCTCGCCCGGTCGCAACCGCACGGTGACCTCGACCTCACCGCTCGGCGGCGCGGGGATGTGCTGCGGCACGTCGCTCTCGCCGGAGGAGATCCAGCCCCGGTCGACGATGAAGATGCGGCCATCGCTGTCGCGGAACGGCACGAGCACCTCGAAGGCGCTGGTGCCGGCGTGCGGCCGGTTGCGCACGAGCAGCTGCTCTTCGACCAGGTATTCGCCCTGCAGCGTCACGGGGTGCCATTCGTCTCCGGGGGCGAGCGCGCCGTCGGTGCCGATGAGCGACGAGAGCGGTACCGGCTGCGCGTCGTAGTTCTTCTCGACGAGGGCGATCTGCTCGGAGCGGGACTCGTTACGGTCGAACTGCCAGTGGGAGAGGAACACGCACGCGACGGCGAAACCGATCGCGATGAGGACGTAGACGCCCCACCGGACGAGCTTGGAGCTCATGCGGGCGCCCTGTCGCGCACTGTCACGGGGAAGTCGCGGGCGGCGAGGTAGTCGCGGAGGAACGCCACGTGCTCGTCGCACGCGAGCCAGATCTTCTCCCGATCCTCGGCGTGGATGCGCGGATTGCGCCACACCACCTGATGCGTGGCCGCGCTCCGGCACCCGGCGCGCGAGCACTCGTGTGCGGTCACTCGTCGACCCGGTGCTTCTCGTGCACAGTGAAGACCTGGGGATCGGAGGGCTCGTCGACGACCGGAGCCGTCGGAGGAGCGTCGATCTGCTGCATGGGCGACTCGGCCGTCGTCTCGGTGCTGTCGCTTCCGGCGTTCGCGAACACCACGGCGATGTAGGGCAGCACGGCTGCCGCGAGGCCGAACACCCACGTGTACCAGCCGTAGGGCTGCACCAGGGCCATCAGTCCGAAGCAGACGACGCGGATCCCCATCGTGAGGGCGTAGCGGCGCACGCGATGGTCCGCCTCGTCGCCCGGAGACTGGGGCAGCGAGGTGACCGCCGGCACCAGATGCTTGTTCTTCACGATGTCTCCAGCCTACGCCGCCCGGGGGTGCACGGCGCGCCGGAGGCGCCGATCACCGCGAGAAGATGAAGGGGAGGCTGAAGGCGCCGACGAACAGGAACGTCAGCACGAAGAGGAGGATCTCGCCGACGAGTATGGCGATGCCGGCGTACCCGGTGATCAAGCCTGCGATGGCCATGCCACGACCGCCGATGGCGGGGTTCGCCTTGATCTGCGCCAACGCCTTGTGGCCGGTGATCACGGCGACGATGGATGCGGCCACGGGGATCCACAGCCAGGAGAGCACGATGCCTCCGATGCCGCAGATCAGGGCGGTGATCGCCAGGCCGCTGTTCGGGCGTGCGGGCGGATAGGCCTGCGCCCCGTAGGCGGGATAGCCGGGCGCTGCATATCCCGGCGCCTGGGCGGGATAGCCCGCCGTCGCCGGATAGCCGGACGCCTGGGCGGGATAGCCGGATGCTGCGGGGTATCCCGGCGCCGGGGGATAGCCCGGAGCCGTGGCGGGCGCCGCCGGGGTTCGGTACGCCGGAGGCGGAGGTGCGACGGCGCCGGGCTGGTTCGGAGCCGGCGGCGCGGCGGGTGCCGGGGCGATCGGCGGTGTGCCGTAGGTCGGAGGTTGCGCCGGCTGAGGCTCTCCGGCCGAAGGGATGCTGGTGTCGCTCACGGGGAATGCCTTTCGTCGCCTTCAGGGTTCCAGCCGTCCCCGCATCTGTCAAACGGTCTTCCGGCGGCCGGACCGGTGTGGTCGCTAGGATCGATAGTGACCAGGCCGCCTCAGCCCACGGCCGGATCAGGAGTGGAAAATGAGTTCTCAGCGCGTCGTGCTCGTCACCGGAGGCAACCGAGGGATCGGTCATGCCATCGCCGAGCGGTTCGTCCGCGACGGCTACCGCGTGGCTGTCACCGCTCGCAGTGGAGAGGGCCCGGAGGGCACTCTCACGGTGCGTGCAGACGTGACGGATGCCGCCTCGCTGGACGCCGCGTTCACCGAGGTGGAGCAGCAGCTCGGCCCGGTCGAGATCGTCGTCGCGAACGCGGGCATCACGAAGGACACCCTCCTGCTGCGCATGAGCGAAGACGACTTCGACAGTGTGGTCGCCACCAACCTCGGCGGGACGTTCCGTGTGGTCAAGCGCGCTTCGAAGGGAATGCTGCGGGCGCGGTTCGGCCGCGTCATCCTCATCTCCAGCGTGGTCGGGCTCTACGGCTCTGCGGGCCAGGTCAACTACTCGGCATCCAAGAGTGCTCTCGTCGGCTTCGCCCGTTCCCTCACGCGCGAGCTCGGTGGACGCGGCATCACCGCGAACGTCGTAGCGCCGGGATTCATCGAGACGGACATGACGGCCGAACTCCCCGAGGAGACGCAGAAGCAGTACAAGGCGAACATCCCCGCCGGCCGCTTCGCCACGGCCGACGAGGTCGCGGGCGTCGTCACCTGGCTCGCCGGCGACGACGCCGCCTACATCTCGGGTGCCGTCATCCCCGTCGACGGCGGCCTCGGCATGGGGCACTGACCCCACCCCCCGGGATCAGGCACCGGGCTCAGGGGCGCGCGGTTCAGCGGCGGGCGGCCTCGTCGATCAGCGCGGCGAGGCGCTCCGGCTGCGAGAACTGGGGCCAGTGGCCCGATCCGATCGTGATCACCTCGGCATCGGCGATCGCACGGAACTCGTCCGCGTACGGCCCCCACTGTTCCAGCGACGTCTCCAGACCCTCGCGGTCGAGGAAACCCATCAGCAGAGTGGCGGGCACTCCGTAGCGACGCTCGTCGACGAGCGACAGCGGATCGGTCGGGACGCGTGCGGGAACGCTCAGCGCAAGCGGTGCCGTGCGGGCGCGGGTCTCCTCGTCGAGGTCGTCGACGTCTTCGGCCGGGAAGAAGTCCCAGCCGGGGAAGGGGACCACGCCGTCGACCACCTCGAACTCGCTGATGCCGAACCCGGGCGGCGGCGGCACGGTGTCGACGAAGACGACGCGCGAGACGGCATCGGGTCGTGCGTCGGCGACGCCCCATGCGACGTTGCCGCCACCGCTGTGGCCGACGACGACCGCTGGACCCTCGACCGCATCGACAGCGTCGACCGCCGCGCGCACCCAGTCGCCGATGCCGATGTCGGCGACTGCGGCGCCAGGCTCACCGACGCCGGGGAGGGTGAGCGGGTGCACGCGGTGACCGGCCCGCTCGAGCGTACCGACGACGTCGCGCCAGCTCGCGGCGTCGAGCCAGAGCCCGGGGATGAGGATGATGTCCATGCTCAGACCTTACGCACCGCCTCCGACGTTCGTCGAGGAGGAGCAGGCTCGCCGACGTCGGTGCCGCATCAGAGCGAGCGCGCCGAGGACGAGAAGACCGAGACCACTCCAGATGAGCGCGAGCGGGGCACCACCGCCCGTCGCGGCGAGTCCTCCGGACGGGGTCTTCCCACCGGGCGTCCCCGGTGTCACGACGCCGCCGGTCGGCGTGGTGACGGAGGCTGAGGCGCTCGGCGACGACTCCTGTCCGAGCCGATCGATCGCGGTCACGTAGTAGGAGTACGTGCGACCGGCCGCGAGCCCTGTGTCGACGAACGCCGTCGCATCGGCGACGCTCGCCACGGCCACTCCATCGCGGAACACGCGGTACCCGATCACGAGGTCGGCGCCGCGCAGAGCGGAGGCGAGCGCTCCCTTGGTGCGATCCCAGCGCAGTTCGACCGACGACGACGAGACCGCTTTCGCGCTCAGGCCCGTGGGTGCTGCAGGGGGAACCGCGGTCTCGGGGAGGCCGACACCCGCCGGCGACCACCAGTTGCCCGATGCCACGATCAGCGACAGCATCCGCACGCTGTCCCCGAAATAGCTCGTCACCGGCTCTGCGGTACTGGCCACCCAGAGCGCGTCCAGCCACTCCTGGTCACCACCCGACACCATCGCGCTCACCGTGAACGGTGCGAGGAACGCCAGGTCGGAGTAGTCCTCCAGAGGCGTCCCGTCGAGCGCGTAGCCGGCGGAGATCGCATCGGGATCACCGCCGGTGGCCGACCGCACCCACGCGTTCAGGGTGCGCAGCTGCTCCTCGGTGCGGGGGTCGCCCGTGAGGAGGTAGTCGGTGCCCAGACGCCAGGGCACCCGGCTAGCGTTCCAGTTGTACGCCCCATCGCGGTCGTCCTCCAGGAATCCGGGGTCGACCGGACGGTACCCTGCGCCGTCCCTCGTCGCGAAGTCCGGCAGCAGACCCGTCGTCGGGCTGAAGCGCGAGAACAGGTCGTGCGCGGCGGACTGTGTGGCGTCGACCACACCGGTCCACCGGGGGTTCCCCGTCGCGTTCGCGAAGTCCTTGAAGTGCTGCAGCAGGAAGTCCGAGGTGCGCGTCGCGCGGTGGAAGGACGGCTCGTCGCGCGTCCAGTCGCCGAGCAGGATCACGTCGTCGGTGGGATGCACCTCGCTCGCGAGGATCGCCGCCATGATCCGGCGCGCCTCCGCGAGGTAGTCGAAGGCCCCGCCGCTGCCCCACTGGGCGTCTGCCATCAGCAGTGCATACGCCATGTCGAGGTCGCCGTCCGACGCCGCGTCATCGCCGAACTCCTCGCCGTCCTCGTCGACCTCGACCGTGTTCACGATGGCCGAGCCGTCGTCGCGCTGCTGCCAGGCCATGAGGTCGGGGTTCACGCTGCTCGGATGCGCCTTGGCGAACCGCAGCAGCGCGTCGAACTGGGTCTGCGCCTCGGGGTCGTGCCCGGCCATCACCGCGGTGATCAGCATCCCGTAGCCGTTCGACTCCGACGTGGTGACCGCGTCTGGAGCGTCTTCACCGGCCTCGCCGTGGCCGTTGTAGTACACGTACGCCTGGTCGCGCTCGTACGGGTTGACGGTGAGGTAGGCCGTCTTCCACGCGTCGTACAGCGAGGCGACGGTCGTGTCCATCGCGGCCTGGCTCGCGCCGGGGCGGAGCGTGCCAGGCGCGTACTCCGTGTGCTGGCCGAAGGGTCGCATCGGGTCGCCGCCGGTGGGGTTCTGCGGTGTCGACGCCGTGATCGCCGCGCTCTTCGGCGACTCGTTGCCCGCCGCGTCGTAGGCGCTCACCCGGTACTCGTACGTCGTCGCGGGGGTGCGGCCCTGATCCTGGTACGTGGTGCTCGTCGTGCGCCCGATCAGCGTCCCGTCGCGGAAGACCTTGTAACCGGCCACGGCCGTGTCGTCGATCGACGGCAGCCAGCTCAGATCGATGCGGTACTGCGACGCCACCCTGGCGTTCAGGCCGGTGGGCGTCGACGGTGCCGCGGTGTCGGGGGAGGTGCGCGCCGGCGAGACCGTGACGGGTGCGGAGTTGTCCTTGCGGCCGACGGCGCGGATCACGAACTCGTAGCGCAGCGTCGGGTCGTCGGACACGGGGCGGGCGAATGCGTAGTCCGCCCGGCCGGTCTCCGCGGGGATGTACGCACTCCAGTTGCGGCCCAGCCGGTCCTCACGCTCGTAGATGCGGTATCCGCGCACGGGTTCCGGCGACGACGCCGGCGCCGACCAGGTGAACGATGCCGTCCCGTCGGCCACGGTCACCGCCGCCGCACGCACCGGGTCGGGCGCGCGGTCGGTGCGGGTGATGGAGTAGTGGTCGAACTCCTCGAGACCGTCCGAGCCGTCGACCTCGTCCTCGACCGCTGCGGTGTACGCGGTGAACGAGAGGGTGTCCGCGGCCACGGAGAAGTCGACGAACATCTTCTTCTCCGGCTGCTCGTTGATGGCGGCGAACGAGGTGTCGCAGCCGTCAGGCGTCTCGTAGAACTTGTTCCCCAGGGCGTTCGGCATGAGGTAGAGAACGCCGTCGGGATCGTCGACGTCGTACTGCACGACGATCTGACCGTTCTCGTCGGTGATGGTGTCGACGGGACGGCCGTCGAGCATCTGGTGCGACCGCATGTACATGTGGTCGTGCGCTTCGAGGACCACGTCCACGCCGGTCTCCTGGAACACCGGCACCAGGTACTTCTCGTAGAACGCGACGCGGTCGGACTCCCAGTTGCACACGTTCTCACCCGCCGAGTACGGGCCCTTGTGCAGGGAGACGAACTTCCAGCGGCGATCGGTCTGCGCGACGGTGCGGCGCAGCCAGTCCAGCTGATTCGTGAACTGCTGGTCGACCCACGCGGTGTCGCCGTTCTCGTCCAGCCCGCCCTCGTACTGGGAGTTGAACTGCATGAACAGCGCGTCGCCGTACTCGAACGAGTAGACGGAGCCCTCGTGCGCCCCGGTGCCCGCGGCATCCTTCGGCTCGTTGAAGTGGTTGAAGAAGTTGTTGTTCGGCAGCGTGCCGGAGTCCTCGACCTCGTGGCCGCCGAGCACTGGTACGTAGGGGACGTCGGCGAACTGCTCCTCGGCGGAGTTCAGCATCCACTGCCACTGCTCCTCGAGGTCGCCGTTGTCGACGAGGTCGCCGGTGACGAGGAGGAACCTCGGATCGTCCACCCTGTCGACGGCCTTCTCGAACGTGTCCTGCCACTCGAGGAATGCGCCGAGGTCGGAGGCCTGGGAGTCGGAGCCGAACAGGAAGTGGAAGCCTTCCGGCGTCGCCGAGTCGGTGGTGAAGCTCCCCGTGCGACCCCAGCCGTTCGCGGTGCCGTCGCCCACGCGGTAGACATACGCGGTGCCGGGCGAGAGCCCGGATGCCGTGCCCTTGTGGCTCGCGTACTTCGTGGTGCGGCGGGCGTCGCGATCCGCCTCCGTGACGAACGTGTCGATGATCTCGGTCGATCCGGTGAACTCCGTGGCGGCCTCGGCGGGGAACGCGTCGCCGTGTTGCGACGACGCTCGTGCGACCTGCACGACCGTCGCGGTCACCTGCGGCGGCGTGTACCAAGCGAATCCCATCGAGGTACGGGGGTCGCCGGCGAAATTCATCGTGAAGGCCGTGGGCGTCTTCGCGATCGTGCTGAAGCTCCATGCGGCGTCGCGGGTCGGAGCCACGCCGTCCGTCCCGGCGACGGCGGATGCCGGCACGGTGGCCGTGTACCGATGGCCGAACCCGAGCGGCTGGTGGGCGATGCGCACGGTGGCGCCGTCGACGGACGCGGAGACGCCGGGCGCGGAGGCGCCGGTCTCGTCGACGACGGTGATCGCGGAGGCGTCGGTCAGCCGGACCGGCTTGTTGAAGCGCACGGTCAGCGGTGTCGCCCGGTCGACCGTGGCCGCTCCGTCGACGGGGGCGGACAGCACGTCGAACGTCGATGCCGCCGTCGGCACTCCGGTGACCCGGTCGCCCTGCACACGGATGTCGCGCAGGAAGCTGTCGCCGTAGCCGCCCACCGTGGTGTTGTCGTCGGTGTTCGATGGGGTGTCCGTGGCCTGAAGCCACCTCACGTAGACGACCGGTGCGCCGGCGACGTCAGCGGGAAGGGGAAGGTCCTTGACGCGGCAGGTGTCGCCGGGACAGGTGAAGGTGTGCGTGGCGGTCTTGATCGTGGAGTTCGGTACCGCGGTCCAGTGGGTGCGATCGGTGCTCACCTCGACGACGAAGTCGCGCGGACCGGAGCCGGATGCGCTGTGGGCGGAGCTGAGGGTGAGGTTCTCGTATCCGGCGCCGGGGAACGACGCGAGCCAGTACTTGGTGCGGGCGCCGCCGCCCCAGCCCTGCACCGAGACGGCGTTGCCGCGGTCGGCGTGGAACCCGTACTCTCCACGCGTGCCGACGCTGGTGAGGGCCGCGCGTCCGGCGTACGCGCCGCCGGTCGCCCAGAACACGCCCTCGTCATCGGAGCCGGTGAAAGCCCATTCCACGACGGTGTCCTTCGGCGTCGCGGCGGTGCGGAACGACCAGCTGACGTCGTCGACCGGACTCACACCGTCGGCGGTGCCCGCGACGGCCGCACGGGGGATGGTCGCGGTGTACGCGACGCCGGGGCGCAGGGCGTCGTGCGTCACGGTCGCCGTCTGGCCGGCGACGCTGAGGCCGACTCCGGCGACGGGTGCGCCGTCGGCGTCGACGAGGGAGGCCGTGGCGCCGGGGAGCAGCGTGACCGGCTTGTTGAAGGTGGCGGACACAGCGGTGTCGATGGCGGCGTCGGAGGAACCGGCGAGGGGCGACGTGGAGGTGGCGACGGTCGGACGGGACACCGGGGTGCCGGTGGGCACGCCGGTGACCAGGACGTCGCGGATACGGCTGGAGCCGGTCGCGCCGACGGTGCCGCCACCGGCGCTCGCGGTCGAGGTGACCACCCAGCGGATGGCGAGCGACTTCTGCTCGGCGGTAGTCGCCGGCAGGGGGAGGGAGGTTGCCGAGCCCGGCCCGCCGAAGTCGGTGCCGACGGTGAGGGCGCCTCCGGGGACGTCCTGCCAGCTGCGCTGGCCGTCGGTGCTCACCTGCACGGAGAAGTCCCGGGGTCCGGAGCCGGAGGAGCGCTGCTGTGAGCTCAGCGCGAGGTCGGTGTAGCCGCGCGTGTCGACGACGAGCGTCCACGATTTCGTGCCGGCGCCGTCGTTCCAGCCCTGGTACCGCACCGAGCGCTCGGCCTCGTCGTACGTGTACGACATCAGCGGGTCGGTCGTCTGCGGGCGCAGTGTGGCTGCGGTGTCCGCGCCCCCAGTGGCCGTGAAGACGTTGGCGGCCGGGCTCGCATCGACGACGGTCGGGGGAGCGGTCAGCCGCCACTCGGCGACGGCCTCTGGCGTGGCCTCGGCCCGGGCGGCGGGTGCGACGAACGCGGTGGCGGCGACGACCGCGGTGAGGGCGGCCGCGGCGCGGGCGACGAGGGTGTGTGTGCGGCCGGCGGGGCTCGGGTGGCGCGGAGTGGTCATCGGCGAGTCCTTCGTATCGCGGTCGCTGCGGCGACCGGAGGGCGGGTAGCGCGCAATCGTAAAACTTGTTTACGATCGGATGGACGTCAGGCTATCCGCATCCGAGGGTGCGGGTCAACGGTGCGATATCCGAGTTCACCGAGCGGAGGGAGACGGTCACCGGCTGTTCACGCCGGTCGCGGATCCAGAACGGTTGACGGCTCAAATCGGTCGGCGACGCAGAACAGTCGACGGCTCAGGGGAGGAGGGGGATGACCTGCGAGAGATCCTGTGACCCGACGACGAGGGACGCGGCCGCGCGCACGGCGGGCTTCGCGTTGAAGGCGAGGCCGAGGCCAGCGGCATCCATCATCAGCAGATCGTTCGCACCGTCGCCGATGGCGACAGTGGCGTGCGGCGCGATGCCGAGCTCCGCCGCCCACTCCCGCAGGTACGAGGCTTTGGCTGCCGCGTCGACGATGTCCCCGTCGACGCGGCCGGTCAGCGCGTCGGCGACGACGTCGAGGCGGTTCGCACGCCAGCGGTCGACACCGAGTCCAGGTGCGATGTGATCGAGGATCTCGTGGAACCCTCCGGAGACGACGCCGACGACGCCGCCGCGTTCGTGCACGGCCGCGGTCAGCTCGCGTACGCCTGGCGTGGGCTCGATGCGGTCGCGCACGCGCGCGAACGCCGACACGGGCACCCCTTCGAGTGCGGCCACTCTGGAGCGCAGGCTCGTCGCGAAGTCGACCTCGCCGCGCATCGCCGCCTCGGTCGCGGCCTGCACCTCGTCGCGCCGCCCTGCCTCGTCGGCGAGGAGCTCGATCACCTCGTTGCGGATGAGGGTGGAATCGGCATCGAGGACGACGAGGAAGCGCGCGGCGGTCACGGTTCCGAGCCTAGCGACCGTGGCGGGGCTCGGAACGCCGCATGACGTCAGCGCTCGACGACGATGCCCTTGCCGACGACGGTGAGGCCGGACTCGGTGACGGTGAACCCGCGAGCGAGGTCGCGATCGCGATCGACGCCGACCGTTGCACCGTCGGCGAGGACGACGTTCTTGTCGAGGATGGCTCTGTGGACGCGTGCACCGGCGCCCACGCGCACATGGTCGAACAGCACGGAATCGGTGATCGTCGACCCGCCGCCGGCCAGAGTCCATGGGCCGACCACGCTGCGTTCCAAGTGTGTGCCGGACAGCACCGAACCGAGCGAGACGATCGAGTCGATCGCGTTGCCGATGCGGCCCACCGAGTCGCGCACGAACTTCGCGGGCGGGGAGTTGACCGCCTGCGAGTGGATCGGCCACTCCATGTTGTAGAGGTTGAAGACGGGCAGGGTGGAGATCAGATCCATGTGCGCGTCGAAGAAGGAGTCGATCGTACCCACGTCGCGCCAGTACGAGCGGTCGCGCGGCGAGGAGCCGGGCACGTCGTTCTGCTTCATGTCGTAGTAGCCGGCCTCGCCGCGCTCGACGAAGTACGGCACGATGTCGCCACCCATGTCGTGGCCGGACGTCGGGGACTCCCCGTCGGCCTCGACGGCCGCGATGAGAGCGTCGGCGTCGAAGATGTAGTTGCCCATCGAGGCGAGCACCTCGTGCGGCGAATCGTCGAGTCCTGCGGCATCCGTCGGCTTCTCGAGGAACTGCTTGATCCGGCCCGACTCGGTGTCCGCATCGATGACGCCGAACTGCGAGGCGAGGGCGAGGGGCTGGCGGATGCCGGCCACGGTCGCCTTCGCGCCGGACTCGATGTGCGCCTCGAGCATCTGCCGGAAGTCCATCCGGTAGACGTGGTCGGCACCGATGACCACGACGATGTCGGGCTTCTCGTCGTTGATGAGGTTCAGGCTCTGCAGGATGGCGTCGGCAGAGCCGGAGAACCAGCGCTTGCCGAGCCGCTGCTGGGCGGGCACGGAGGTGACGTAGGAGTCCAGGAGGGCGGACATGCGCCAGGTCTGCGAGATGTGACGGTCGAGGCTGTGGGACTTGTACTGGGTGAGGACGACGATCTGTCTGAGGCCGGAGTTTATGAGGTTCGAGATCGCGAAATCGATCAATCGGTACTGTCCGCCGAAGGGCACCGCCGGTTTGGCCCGATCGGCCGTGAGGGGCATGAGTCGCTTGCCCTCGCCGCCGGCGAGGATGATGCCGAAGATCTTCTTTGGAGCGGACATGGCTCCACCCTAGAGTGCCAATCCCGTCGTGTACTAGCGTTTCGCTCATGCGAGTCGAAATGATCACCAAGGAGTATCCGCCGGAGATCTACGGGGGTGCCGGAGTGCATGTCGCGGAGCTCGTCGCGGCCCTCCGACAGACTGTCGAGGTGCGCGTCCGTGCCTTCGGCGCGCCCCGTGATGAGGCGGGTACGTTCGCCTATCGCACCCCCTCGGAGTTGGCAGGCGCGAACGCCGCTCTGCAGACCCTCGGCACCGACCTGGAGATCGTCTCGGCGATCGCCGACGCCGACCTCGTGCACAGCCACACCTGGTACGCGAACTTCGCCGGGCACCTCGCCTCGCAGCTGCACGGCATCCCGCACGTCCTCACCGCGCACAGCCTCGAGCCGCTGCGTCCGTGGAAGGCCGAGCAGCTCGGCGGCGGCTACGCGGTGTCCAGCGGCATCGAGAAGCTCGCCTATGAGAACGCCGCGGCGGTGATCGCCGTGAGTGCGGGGATGCGCAACGACATCCTGCGCAGCTATCCGAACGTCGATCCCGCCCGTGTCCGTGTGATCCACAACGGCATCGACGTCGAGCGGTGGCGTCCCGTGCACAACCCCGACTTCCTGCGCTCCATCGGCATGGATCCCGACCGGCCGTCCGTCGTGTTCGTCGGCCGGATCACGAGGCAGAAGGGGCTGCCCTACCTGCTGCAGGCCGCGCGCCTTCTCCCTCCCGACGTGCAGCTCATCCTCTGTGCCGGCGCCCCGGACACCCCGGAGATCATGGCCGAGGTGCAGGAGGGCGTGCGGCTTCTGCAGGAGACGCGTGACGGCGTCGTGTGGATCGAGAGGATGCTGCCGCGCGACGAGCTCTCGGCGATCCTCGCGGCCGCGACAACCTTCGTCTGCCCGTCGGTCTACGAACCGCTCGGCATCGTGAACCTCGAGGCGATGGCCTGCGGGGCGGCGGTGGTCGGCACGGCGACGGGCGGCATCCCGGAGGTCGTGGCCGACGGCGTGACCGGTCGGCTCGTCCCCATCGAACAGGTGCAGGACGGCACGGGCACCCCTGTCGACCCCGAGCGCTACGTGGCAGATCTCGCGTCGGTGCTGGCAGAGGTCGTGTCGGATCCGGGCAGGGCTCGGGAGTACGGCGAGGCCGGACGCGAGCGCGCTCGAGACGAATTCAGCTGGGGTGCGATCGCGGACACCACCCGCGCGCTGTACGCGGAGCTGACCGGCTGAGCCGATAGGCTGGCTTTATGTCGAGCGCTCTGGAATTCACCGACGTCGTCGTGCGCCGCGAGGGGCGCAACATCATCGATCACGTGACCTGGCAGGTCGACGACGATCAGCGGTGGGTGGTCCTCGGGCCCAACGGCGCGGGCAAGACCACGCTGCTGCAGCTGGCCGACACTCTCATGCACCCGACCTCCGGCGCCGTGTCGGTGCTGGGGGAGACGCTAGGGCGCACCGACGTCTTCGAGGTGCGTCCGCGCATCGGTTTCGCCTCGTCGGCGATGGCCAAGCGCGTGCCGCGCGACGAGACGGTGCTGAACACCGTGCTCACCGCGGCGTATTCGGTGCTCGGCCGTTGGAACGAGAGTTACGAGGACATCGACGACCGTCGCGCACTGCGCGTGCTCTCCGACTGGCGCCTCGACCACCTCGCCGACCGCACGTTCGGCACTCTCAGCGACGGCGAGCAGAAGCGCGTGCAGATCGCCCGCGCGGTGATGACCGATCCCGAGCTGCTGCTGCTCGACGAGCCGACCGCGTCGCTCGACCTCGGCTCCCGCGAGGAGCTGCTGGCGCTGCTCAGCGGCTACGCCTCATCGCCGACGACGCCGGCCATGGTCATGGTCACCCACCACGTCGAAGAGATCCCCGTCGGGTTCACGCACGTGCTCCTGCTCCGCGAGGGGCGGATCGTCACGGCGGGCCCGATCGCCGAGGCCCTCACCGCCGAGTCGCTCACCGAGGCCTTCGGCATGCCGATCGTGCTCACCGCGGAGGACGGCCGCTACGCCGCCCGCGCGGCATCCTGACCCGCCGTCTGCTAGAATCGATCCTTGGTGCTCTCGCACCGCAGACTTCCCTCGTCCCTGGCACAATCCAGGGCAGCACTTAAGGAATCCCATGAAGACTGACATCCACCCCGACTACCAGGCCGTCGTGTTCCGCGACCTCGGCTCGGGCGAGACCTTCCTCACCCGCTCCACCGTCACGAGCGACAAGACCATCGAGCTGGACGGTGTGGAGTACCCCGTCATCGACGTCGAGATCTCCTCGGCCTCGCACCCGTTCTACACGGGCAAGCAGCGCATCATGGACTCGGCCGGTCGCGTCGAGAAGTTCAACCAGCGCTTCAAGGGCTTCGGCGGCTCCTCCAAGTAAGGCCGCCACGACGAAGGCCCAGTTCTCCTCGGAGAGCGGGGCCTTTCTCATGCCGCCGGTAGGGCGCTCAGACGTCGAGCGTGATGCGGCCTTCGCCGATCGTCCACGGGGGATCGCCCGGTGCGGGGGCGGGAGCCGTGCGTTTCGTCTGACGATCGCGCTCCATGCCGGCCTCGTAGGCGGACGGCATCCAGATCGCATCGAAGGCGCCGCCGAAACCTCCGCCGGTGTTCTCGTACTTCTTCTCGAGGGGCACCTTCGCGTACGTCGCGACGATCACCGTGATGATCGCGCACACGACCACCACCGCGGCGATGACCGTCGCGATCGTGAGCCAGACGCCGTCCATGCGTCCAGGCTATGCGGCGGTGTGGACGCAAGCATCCCCCTCCAGGGGGATCCTCAGCGGATACGACGACCCTGGGCGAGGTCGATCAGGTGGGAGAGCACCGGACCGGAACGGAGGCCGTTGTGCTCGTGCTCGCTGGTGACCCAGAGGTCGACCCCGGGCAGCAGCCGCGCCGTCTCCAGCGAGAACTCCATCGGCACGTAGACGTCGTTCACATACACGGCAGCGGCACCCGTCGCCCCGGAGGCGGCGATGGCGTCGGCGTCGTACATGCGGGGCCACTCGAACTCGGCGAGCTCCAGCGCCACCTCGCGCCACGGCTGGAACGCGGGGACGGTCTCCGTCCAGTCGCGCCGGATGTGCTCACCGGTGAACAGCGTCACATCGTCGCGGAAGTCGTCTGGCTCCGTGCGCTCCGCCGACCAGCGGGTGGCGTGCCCGTCGGCGTAGCTCGACTCGTGGAACACGTAGTAGAGCGGATTGCGCCCGTCGTACGGCATCGCGTGCATGAGGTCGTAGCGGAAGGCGTTCGACGACGGATCGCGCTCCAGGATCGACCACAGCGTCTGCCAGCCGTCGTTCGTGCCCAGCGCGGAGCCAACCGAACGCAGGCGGGACGCGGAGACGACCTCTCCGTCGGGGAGCACGATGCCGCCCTCCTCGGCGAGGCCGACGAGCCGCCGCATCACGTCGCGGTGCTCGGGGAAGCGCCGGTAGTAACGCTCCGAGGCCGTGCGCATCTTGTCGTAGCAGAGGGCGTAGACGTCGTCCGGATGACGTCCGACGGCGCTGAGGCCGCCGGTGACGAACACGTCCGCGAGCGAGGAGGCGTGCGTGGAGAGGTACGAGAGTGTGGTGAAGCCGCCGAACGACTGCCCGAGCACGCTCCAGGTCGAGGCTCCCAGGTGCTCGCGCACGGCCTCGCAGTCGCGCACGATCGAGTCAGCGCGCAGATGCGTGAGGTGCTCGGCGACGGCCGAGGCGCCGCGGGCGAGGTCGCCGTCGCCGACGGGCGTCGACAGGCCGGTGCCGCGCTGGTCGAGCATGACCACGCGGTAGTGGGCGAGCGCCTCGTCGAGCCAGGCCGGGGCGCTGGAGGAGTGGAACGGACGCGGGGCTTCGTGGCCGGGGCCGCCCTGCAGGAACACCAGATAGGGGAGTGCTTCACCGCCCTCTCTGGTGACGACCCTGGCGAAGACGTCGATCGTGCGGGGATCGGACGGATCCTCCCACACGAGCGGGACGGTGAGCGTGTGCTCCTCGATGGTCAGATCCAGCAGGCGACGGACGACGGTGTTCACCAGACGAGCCTATCCGTTCGCGAGACGGCGGCTTCGTCGCGCGTGACCTACATCACGTTGCCGATGTAGGAGTACTTGACGAACACCTCGGACGCGATCCCGGACTCGTCGAGGATGCCCTGGACGGCGTTCATCATGTAATTGGAGTCCCATCCCATGTACAGGAAGTGACCCTCGTCGAGCTGGTCCCACTGCCCCTTCCACGCCATCTCGGAGTAGATCGGCCCGCCGTGGGTCGCGCAGTACGCGACAGCGGCCTCGCGGGTGTCCGTCCACGCGCGTCGCATGACCCGGTTGAACAGGTACTTGACGTCGGGGACCTCCCACCGCTCGCCGCGGTACTCCACGTAGTCGAACTCGCGTTCCCACCCTGCAGGCCAGCCGCGTCGGCGCACGGCGTCGAGGATCGGCGTCAGGCCGTCGTCGTCGATCTCGGGCAGCGCGGGCCGCGCCCAGATGCGAAGGAGGTCGGCGGTGAGACGCACGGTGCGCTGCGAGATCGCCGCGGTGCCCCAGGCCTCGGTCGCGGCGACGTCGCGCGTGGCCTGCACCCCGCTGCGTGCGTAGGCGTCGGCGCGCTTCACGGGGTACGGCTGCCCGAACACGCGCTCGGCGAGGCGCGGCTCCAGGAGAGTCAGGTTGCCGAGGGTGGGCGCGAGGGCGCGGTGGCTGTTCTGCTCGTCCTCGGTGTACTCGCTCCACGCGCGCACGCCGTCGCCCGACCAGGAGTCGGCTGGAACGGTGGGCACGATGTGCTCCACGTCGTACCCCGCCGGGTCGTCGACGCCCTCGAGACGCCCGAGCACGTAGGCGGCATGGGGGAGCTCGCTGTACTTCAGCACCGCGCTGACACGCTCGTCCGATGGCGTGATCCGCGCGAGGGCGCGGGCGAGTGCATCTCGGCCCTCGGAGCGCGCACGGCAGAGGCGCGCGACGAGGCGCTCGTTCGGGAGGTTCACCAGCGTGCGACGGAGGTAGAGAGCCTGCAGCGCCTCCAGCGTCCAGACGAGCTCTTCACGGCCGATGAGTCCGGCGGCGTGGTCGCTGTAGACGCTGAGCACGAGCGGGTACGACGCCCGCCCGAACGTGTTCACGTACTCGAGCTGGCGGCGGATCTCGGCATCCGGTTCGCGTGCGGGATCGAGCAGGATGCCGTAGATCTCGGCGTAGCGGCGCCACACCTCGGCGTCGGACTGCAGGTGCGCGACGTCGACGCGCGGGAACGACTGACGGAAGGCGCTGTACACGCCGTGCTCGCCGTTCGCGGCGACCTCGCGTCCGGTGGTCATCACGAGGTAGTGGCGCCAGAACGCGCCGATGGCCTCGCCGGTCTGCTGCTCGATCGGCAGCCAGAAGCGTGCCTCGACGTCGAGCTGCTCGGCGTGCGTGAGGCCCATGAGGATGTAGTTGTGGATGAGCTCGTGGTCGCGCAGCGGTTCGCCGGTGGAGTTCAGGCTCTCGAAGATCTGCTGGGCGTTGGCCGCAGCGCCGAGGGTGATCGACACGTGCTCGAGCTTCTGCAGTCCGCGCCAGATCTGCGGAGCCTCGTCGGCGTGAACCTGGCTGCGGAAGAACGCGTAGTTGTCATCGAACCGCGATTCCCGCTCCGCCTGGTCTCCGCGCTCCAGAACGACCGACTCGTACAGCTCGGCCCAGGCGTCGTGCGGGCGCAGCTTGGTGCGCGTGGGGTCGTCCGCGCGCACCAGCACGCGGCGCAGCTCGGCGGCCATCTCGAGGTCGCTGTCGCGCACCGAGTGGTGCAGTGCCGCGATGAGCAGCATGAGTGTCGTGATGCGCTGCTGGCCGTCGATGAGGATGAGGTCGGCGTCGGACGAGGTGTCGTCCTGCGCGGAGAGGATCGAGCCGATGAAGTGCCGGTGCGTCGCGTCTTCGGCGGCGACAGCCCTGACGTCGGAGAGCAGCTGCTCGCAGCCGCCGATGTCCCACCGGTACTGGCGCTGGTAGACCGGCACGACGATGGTGGTCGACTCGGCGGAGAGCCACTCGATCGTGTTGACAGCTGTCGCCTCGACGTTGGTGGCAGTGCTCATGCGAAAAAGTCTATGCGGATAAACCCGGCCCCCCTCCGGGGCGCTCCGAGGCGGCGCTGTTAGGCTTGCCTTATCAGGGCCTGTTAAAACGTGCTGGCCCCCGATGAGAGGATCTGGTTCAGATCATGGGATACATCAAGTCCGCTGCCCTCGAAGACAAAGGGTTCGTGATCCTCGACAGCTACGGCGGGGAAATGGACCCGAAGGAGTGGCTCGACATCGAGTACGTCGACTGGAAGTCCTCCGGCGACACCCGCTTCTCGCCGCTCGCGAGCGCCAAGGGTGAGATCGAGTGCAACGGCTTCTGGAACCACAAGCCACCGCGCACCGACAAGGACGGCGTCTGGATCGACTCGCAGACCGCGATCGCCCCGACCCTGACCGCTCGTGCCAAGGAGCCGGGCGCCAACGTCGGTCGCTGCCGCGTCATCGAGCTGCAGCCGACCCCGTACGGCGAGTGCCTGTACAACCTCCACCAGGACGACAACAACCGTCTGAACCCCGACGGCACCGGCTGGGTCGTCCGCGGCTTCTTCAACCTCACCGACGACAAGGACAGCTACTTCGTCCTGCGTGAGAACCGCACCGATCCGAGCATCGAGTACCGCATCGCGCTCCCCGCCGGCGCGCAGCTGATCGTCGACACGCAGCGCCTCTGGCACGCGACCACCCACAACGGCACCGAGCCGCGCTACTGCCTTATCACCTCGTGGGAGTCGGGCCCCGAGCTCGACGCCTACATCGCGAAGTACAACGGCACCGACCAGCACGAGCAGGTCGAGGTCGCGCAGGACGTCCTCGAGGCCGGCTACGCCGAGCAGGCACAGCGCGACGCCGCCCGTGCCGCGTACTACGCCGCCAAGGGCCAGCAGGTCAAGCAGGCCATGAGCGAGGCGTAAGCCCCTCTCTGCACGAAGGCCCCGGTCGTCTCGACGGCCGGGGCCTTCGTCATGCGGAATCACATGCTTGTGATTTCGGGGTGCGTGGGTGAGAATAGGCGCATAACCGCATATTCTCGCCACTTCGTGGACCAGGTCGTAGGGGAAGACGCACCTGATGAAACGGAGAGATCATGGCGACGGCTTACGCACGCGGAGTGGTGTTCATCCACTCTGCGCCTCGCGCGCTCTGCCCGCACCTCGAATGGGCGGTGGGACGCGCTGTCGGGCGTGCGGTGAACTTCGACTGGACCGACCAGCCGGTGCTCGACGGTGCGCGTCGCGCCGAGTTCTACTGGGACGGCCCGGTCGGCACCGGCGCCGCTCTCGCGACCGCCATCCGCGGCTGGGAGCACCTGCGCTTCGAGGTGAGCGAGGATCCGACGCCGCGCAGCGACGGCGGTCGGTGGATGCACACCCCGGACCTCGGCATCCACTATGCACAGACGGATGCCGCGGGGAACGTCGTGATCGGCGAGGATCGCATCCGGTATGCGATGGAGATCGCCGCGGGAAGCGCGGCCGAGCTGCAGCGCGAGCTGGATGTCGCGCTCGGCTCGGCCTGGGACGAAGAGCTGGAGCCGTTCCGCCACGCGAGCGACGACGCGCGCGTGGTCTGGCTGCACAAGGTCGGATAGACCGCAGAGACGTGGAGTCGGGGAGGCGTGAGTATCGGATGCCGGTGACTCATCCCGGACGCTGAGAAGACGTATCCCCGCTCCGACCGACGAGGACCCCGCCCCGGAAGGGACGGGGTCCTCGTCTGCGTTCAGACCACCGCGGCATGGGGCAGCTCCTGCGACGGGACGGCGCCACCGCGACGAAGGTCATGCCAGGCGGCGCTCAACCGCGTCATCGCCTCTGCCGTGCGCTCCGGCGTCAGCGTGATGGGGATGCGCAGGCCGCGTTCCAGCACGCCTCCCGTCGAGAACCGCGGACCGGGCGGCAGGACGAGACCGTGTGCCCGCGCGGCGAGCGACAGGGACGTCGATACGGGCGCACCCAGGTCGATCCACGCCGACAGCCCTCCCGGCGTGCGAGGCATCTCGATGCCGTCGAGCGCCGACAGCCCCGCAGCCACGGCATCCCTGCCCGCCCGTAGCCGTGCCCGGACATGCGCCGTGAGCGCAGGCATGTCGTCCAGGAGCTCCACGGCGATGCACTGCTCGAGCAGCGCTGTTCCGAGCTCGAACGACGGCCGGACGGCGAGGAGGAGGTCGATCACGGGGCGCGCGGCGCGGATCCAGCCCACCCGCATGCCGCCCCAGGCGATCTTCGACATCGAGCCGACCGTGATCACGTCCGGACTGTACGCCGCCACCGGCAGAGGGGCGGCGCCGCGATCGATGTCGAGCTCGGCGGTGGTCTCATCGACGATGAGCCGCGTCCCTGCGCTGCGCGCGGTCGTCGCGATGCGCTCCCGCTCCTCGTCGGGCAGGGTGGCGCCGGTGGGATTGTGGAAGTCGGGGATCAGATAGGCGACGTGCGGTCGCGAGCGCAGGAGCACGTCGGCCACGTGGCGCTCGTCCCACCCGTCGACGTCGACGGGTGTCGGCACAGGGCGGTAGCCGTGCCGCTGCAGAGCCTCCAGTGCGTGCGGGAACGTCGGCTGCTCGACCAGTGCACGCTCTCCGCGGCGTCCGATCGCCGTGAGCACGAGGTTCACCGCGTTGAGGGCGCCGGAGGTGATGATGATCTCGTCGGGGGAGGTGGGAGCGCCGCGCTGCGTGAAGCGCTCGGCGACGGCCTCGCGGAGCTCGGGGAGCCCGCGCAGCGAGTAGCCGCTGGTTCCGCGCATCGCGGCCAGCCGGGGGAGCGAGCGGACCGTCGCGTCATAGAGGCAGGGAGTCGAGTCCATCGAGGCGATCGAGAGGTCGACGGCGTCGTCGTCGCCGTGCCCGGCGGGCGATGGTGATCCGTGGGGGAGCGCCACCCGCGTGCCGCCGCCGTGCAGGCGGGAGACGTAGCCGTCGGCCTCGAGCAGGTCGTACGCGCGCGTCATCGTCGAGCGCGATCTGCGCAGCTCGATGGCGAGGCCTCGTTCGCTGGGCAGCCTCTCTCCGACCGTGAGTCGTCCGTCGAGGATGAGAGCGCGGATGCGCTCTGCCAGCTGCGCCGCGGTCGCCCCCGCGACGTTCGTCACGCCCAGGTGCGTCACCAGTCTCGAAGCCACGACTCCAGTCTGCCTCAGAGTGGCCTGCGCATGGCAGGCCACTTTGCGTCGAGTGGTCGCGGTGCGCGGCACCGCAGGGCGGCCACGATGGAGGCATGCTCCTGCGCGCCCTCTTCCTCCCGATCACCGCGACCGGCCGTCGAGACCTCGGAGAGCGTCTCGTGCAGCTCCTCGTCGGCCTGTTCCTCTACGGCGTCGCCCTGGGGCTCATGGTGCGCGGCGGCATCGGAGTGGCGCCGTGGGACGTGCTGTCGCTCGGGATCTCCGGCAAGACCGGCATCGGGTACGGCGTCGTCACGAATCTCGTCGCCGTGGCCGTGCTGCTGCTGTGGATCCCGCTGCGGCAGCGGCTCGGACTCGGCACCGTCCTCAACGCGCTCATCCTCGGCCCCAGCGCCGACCTGACGCTCGCGCTCGTCCCGGCACCCGCCTCCGTCTGGATCGGCGCGCCGATGTTCCTCGCCGGGCTCGTGCTGCTCGCGTTCGCGACCGGACTCTACATCTCCGCGGACTTCGGTCCAGGTCCCCGGGACGGGCTCATGACCGGCCTCGTGGCGCGCACGGGCTGGCCGGTGTGGGTCGTGAGGACCCTCATCGAGGGCGGCGTGCTGCTCGTCGGCTTCCTCCTCGGCGGCCCGGTCGGTGTGGGCACCGTGCTCTTCGCGTTCGGGGTCGGACCGCTGATCGGCCTGTTCCTGCCGCGGATCGCCCGCCTGCGCGCGCGTCGCTCGCAGCGTCTCGCCGCGTCGGCGCACTGACCGTCGGTACGCACGAGAGAGGGCCCAGGGATCGCTCCCTGGGCCCTCTCTCGTGGATCGGACGGATCAGTCGTCGACGCTGGCGAACGCCGCGACGGCGTTGTGGCCGCCGAACCCGAAGGAGTTGCTGATCGCGAGCTGCGGGCCGTCGCCGAGGGGCTGCGGGTCGCCGGACACCTTCAGCGGGATCTCGGGATCCTGCGTGGTGAGGTTGATCGTCGGCGGAGCGATGCGGTTCTGGATCGCCAACACCGCGAAGATCGCCTCCAGCGCTCCCGTGCCGCCGAGGAGATGACCGGTGGACGCCTTCGTGGCGGAGACGGGGATGTCGTGCACGCGGTCGCCGATGACCTCCCGCAGAGCGGTGTACTCGTTGGGGTCGCCGACAGGGGTCGAGGTGGCGTGCGCGTTGATGTGGGTGATCTCGTCGGGCGTGCGTCCGGCGATGGCGAGGGCCTGCTTCACGGCGCGAGCCGCTCCCTCGGGGGCGTTGGCGGTGATGTGGTACGCGTCGGCCGTCACGCCGCCGCCGACGAGCTCGGCGTAGATCTTCGCGCCGCGCGCCTTGGCGTGCTCCTCGGTCTCGAGGATCAGCACGGCCGCTCCCTCGCCCATGACGAAGCCGTCACGGTCGGCGGAGTACGGACGGGAGGCGTGCGCCGGGTCGTCGTTGCGACGCGAGAGCGCCTGCATGGACGCGAACGACGCGATCGTGATCGGGTGGATCGCGGACTCGGTGCCACCGGCGATGACGACGTCGGCGAGACCGGAGCGCAGGTGCTCGAAGGCGTTCACCAGCGACTCGGTCGACGAGGCGCAGGCGGAGGCGACGGTGCGGGCGAAGGCACGGGCGCCGAAGTGCAGGGAGAGGTTGCCGGCCGCGGAGTTCGGCATGAGCATGGGCACCGTCATCGGCATGACGCGTCGCGGGCCCTTCTCGCGCAGCGTGTCCCACGCGTCGAGCAGGGTCCACACGCCGCCGATGCCGGTGGCGAAGTCGACGCCCAGACGCTCAGGGTCGACGTCGGGGGCTCCTGCGTCCTCCCAGGCCTCCATCGCCGCGATCAGGGCGAACTGCGAGGACGGGTCGAGCCGCTTGGCGACGGGACGCGCGAGGACCTCCTCGGGGCGCACGATCGCCTCGGCCGCGAAGGTCACGGGGAGCTCAAGCTCGGCGACCCACTCGTGCTCGAGCGAGCGGCCACCGGACATTCCGGCGAGCAGGTTGGTCCAGTTCTCCGGGGCGGTACCGCCGATGGCGGAGGTGGCGCCGATGCCGGTGACGACGATGCGCTTGGTCATGTGTGGTTCCTTGTCGTACGGGGTGCGTGCGAGGTGGGGGCAGGATGGAGGATGCCACGCCCCGCGGTGGCGGGGGTGGCATCCTTGCGCCGGATTACTCCTGGCCGGCGACGATGAAGCTGACGGCGTCGCCGACGGTCTTCAGGTTCTTGACCTCGTCGTCGGGGATGGTGACGCCGAACTTCTCCTCGGCGTTGACGACGATCGTCATCATCGAGATCGAGTCGATGTCGAGGTCATCGGTGAAGGACTTCTCGAGCGCGACCTCCGAGGCGTTGATGCCGGTCTCGTCGGTGATGAGCTCAGCGAGGCCTGCGAGGACCTCGTCGTTGGTGAAAGCCATGGTGGTCTTCCTCTTTCTTGCGGGTTGTATTCGGAACCGTGGAACAGTCTAGGGAAGGTCCGGTCGAACTCAGGGGAGGACGACGACCTGTGCGGCGAAGACGAGGCCCGCGCCGAAGCCGATCTGCAGTGCGAGGCCGCCGGAGAGCTCGGGGTGCTCGGCCATCAGGCGGTGGCTGGCGAGCGGGATCGATGCCGCCGAGGTGTTGCCCGTGGTCTCGATGTCGCGTGCGATCACGGTGGTCTCCGGCAGCTTCAGCTGCTTGGCGAACTCGTCGATGATGCGCATGTTGGCCTGGTGCGGGATGAACGCGGCGAGGTCGGCGGCCTCGATGCCCGCCTTGTCGAGCGCCTCGCGTGCCACCTTGGCCATCTCCCATACTGCCCAGCGGAACACGGTCGGTCCCTCCTGGCGCAGCGTCGGCCACGGGGTCTCGCCGTCGCGGAACTCGGTCAGCGTGCTGTTCATGCCGACCGCGTCGGCCTTGGAGCCGTCGGACCCCCACACCGCCGGCGCGATGCCGGGGGTGTCGCTGGGGCCGATGAGCGCGGCGCCGGCGCCGTCGCCGAGCAGGAACGAGATGCTGCGGTCGGTCGGGTCGACGATGTCGGAGAGCTTCTCGGTGCCGATGACGAGCGCGTAGCGGGCGGCTCCGGCCTTGATCAGCGCATCGGCCTGTGCGACCGCGTATGCGTATCCGGCGCAGGCGGCGTTGATGTCGTACGCGGCCGCGGGATTCGCCCCGACGCGGTCGGCGACGATCGCCGACACCGACGGCGTCTGCTTGGGGTTGCTGATCGTCGCGACGATCACGAGATCGACCTGGTCGGCGGGGATGCCAGCCTTCTCGATGGCCTCGGACGCGGCGTCCGTTGCGAGATCGATCGCATCTGTGCCCTTGTCTGCCCTGACGCGGGTGATGATGCCGGTGCGCTGACGGATCCACTCGTCGCTGGAGTCGATCGGGCCGATCAGGTCGTCGTTCGGCACCGCGTTCTCGCCGCGGGCGGCGCCGTACGAGTAGATGCGCGTGTACGCGGGGCCCGTGATCTGCGTCAGCGTGGCGCTCATGCGGCTTCTCCGTTCAACAGCGCGACCGCTGCGTCGAGGTCTTCGGGGGTCTTCACGGCGACCGTGGGCACGCCGCGCAGTCCGCGCTTCGCGAGCCCGGTCAGGGCGCCGGCCGGTGCGAGCTCGATAAGACCGGTGATGCCCTGGTCGGCGAACGAGGCCATGCAGAGGTCCCAGCGCACCGGCGACGACACCTGGTCGACGAGATAGCTGAGGGCGGTGGCGCCGTCGGAGACGACCGAGCCGTCGCGGTTGGTCCACAGCGTGATCTGCGGGTCGACCGGCGACACCGTGGACACGGCGTCGCGGAGCGCGGCGACGGCGGAGGCCATGAAGGAGGTGTGGAAGGCGCCGGCCACCTGCAGCGGGATCACCCTGGTGCCCTTGACGGGCTCCTCGGCGAGGGACTCGAGTGCGGGGAGGGCACCGGCGACGACGAGCTGGCCGCCGCCGTTGTAGTTGGCGGGGGAGAGGTCGAGCTCGGCGAGACGCGCGAGGACAGCCTCCTCGTCGCCGCCGAGCACAGCGCTCATGCCGGTCGGCGTCTGCGCCGCGGCATCCGCCATGGCCCTCCCGCGGATGCCGACGAGGCGCATGCCCGTCTCGGCGTCGATGACTCCGCTCTGAACGAGTGCGGCGATCTCGCCGACCGAGTGTCCTGCCACGCCGTCGGCTCTGCGCCCCGCCCGCGCGGACAGTGCGTCGGCGGCGATGAGCGAGGCGGCGACGATCAGCGGCTGCGCGATGCGCGTGTCGCGGATGGTGTCGGCGTCCGACTCGGTGCCGTGCTGCTGGAGGTCGACCTCGGCCGCCTCGGAGTAGGAGGCGAGGCGCTCTGCCACGCCGTCGAGCTCCAGCCAGGGCGAGAGGAAACCGGGGGTCTGCGAGCCCTGTCCAGGGCAAACGACGACAATCACCACACCAGTCTGCCAACGATCCGGCGAGAACGGTGGATGATCCATCACAAGATTGCGAAGAACCCTTGTGTGTGGCGTACAGATGCCGGGGTGCGCAGCATCTGCGCCGGACGGTCAGCGCGGGGGACGGCGGGTGGTCGGGCGGCGGCGCACCTGATCGGCGGCGCCGATCGATCCCAGGATGAGGGCGGTCTGCAGGATCAGAGCCTCACGGGGGCCCGTGGCATCCCATCCGATGACCTCGCTCACGCGCTTGAGGCGGTAGCGCACGGTGTTCGGGTGTACGAACAGCTCGCGTGCCGTCGCCTCGAGCGATCGGCCGTTGTCGAGGTAGCTCCACAGTGTCGTCACGAGATCGGTGGAGTGCGCCTGCAGGGGGCGGTAGATCCGCTCGATCAGGGTGAGCTTGGCCAACGGGTCGCCGGCGAGCGCGCGCTCCGGGAGCAGATCGTCGGCCTCCACAGGGCGCGGGGCGCTTCGCCACGCACGTGCGACGGCGAACCCGGCCAGCGCCGCACGGGCGCTCTGGCTGGCGTCGACGAGAGCGGCGACCACAGTCTCACGAAC